>DATELR010000153.1:0-17938 GCA_035276345.1 Streptosporangiaceae bacterium
TCTTCCGCTGCTCAGGCTTCAACGCCTGAGCAGCGGAAATGATGAGGCAGGGAGGTGTGCGCCATGTCCATCGCTTATTACTGGCTCGGCATCATGGCGGTGGCCTTCGCCGCCGCGATGGCGCTCTGGATCGCTCTCGTCTTCAGGGCCGGCCGGCATGCTCCGCATCGGCCGCAGGAGTCCGCGCCGCACCGCGAGGTAATAGGTGGCGCGTTCGAGGCCCGCCAGGGCGGCCGCCAGGTGATGCCGGATCCCGAAGTACCCGTGGTACCTCCGCAGGCAGACAGGCGCGCAAGCCAGCCCGTGCAGGGCGCAGGCCAGCGAAGATAGCCAGAACGGAGGACCGGACGTGGTCGGGTCAATGATCAAGCTGCTTGCCGTGGCGGCGGCGGGAGCGCTGCTGGCCGCCAACTGGGCAGACATTAAGCGCTACATAGCCATCAGCCGGGTGTCAGCCAGCGCTCACCCTGAGATGATTCCGGCGCGCGGGCGTATCGGGTACCCGCAGCGCCATGCGGCAGGCGCGCCAGATGGCACCGGCGACTTCGACGCGGCGCGCCGCGGCGGACCGGTCCTGTAGCGCCGGTTACGGCAGCTCGCGAACGACCGCCGAAGGATCCTTGTCGTCACGCAAACCCAGGTAGCGGGGATGACGCAGTTGCCCGGCCTCGGTCCACTCGGTAAAGCCAACCTGCGCGACCAGCTTCGGCTCCACCCAGTGCACGCCGCGTCGCGGCGGCCCGCCATCGCTAGGCCGCGGCAGCAATGCCGGGTCGAACGCGGGGTCCTTGCGCTCAAGCTCAGTGAGTGAGCCGCCGAGGCTGGCCAGCGTCGCTTCGCTGAAGCCGGTCCCGACCTTTCCCGCATAGATAAGCCGGCGCTGCTGGTCGTAGTAACCGAGCAGCAGGGCGCCAAAATGTGTCCGCGAACCCTGCGGATCGGTGAACCCGCCGATGACGAGCTCCTGGCTGTTCTCACACTTGAACTTCAGCCAGTCCTTGGTCCGGCCGGACTGGTACCGGGCATCGGCGCGCTTGGCGATCAGGCCTTCCCAGCGCTGCCTGCACGCCTCCTCGAAGTACGCCACGCCGTCGCCCTGGCGGTGTTCGGTGAAACGGATCGGGTCGGTGAAGGTCAGGTGCTCTTGCAGCAGATCCTTGCGCTCCAGCAACGGCCGGCCGCGGATGTCCTTTCCGCCCTCATACAGCAGGTCGAAGACGTAATAGAACACCGGAACGCGGCGGCGCAATTCACCGCCAGGATCGTGCACGCCCAGTCGCTGCTGGAGTTTGCTGAAGCTGGTGGCTGCGCCGTCGAAGGCGACTATCTCCCCGTCGCACACGTATTCCGGCAGGCTCTGAGCAGCAAGAGCATCGTGGATTTCCGGATAGGTACGGCTGACGTCCTGGCGGTTGCGAGTCAGCAAGAGCATCTGGTCGCCGAAGCGATACGCCAGGCACCTCTCCCCGTCGAGCTTGCGCTCGTAGATCCAGGCCGGATCGGAGAACCTGTCCCTGGTCAAGGTGGCCAGCTGCGGCTCCAGCCAGCCAGGATCAGGCAGGTCGGCATGAGCTTGTCCGCCTCCGGCGGAAGATCGCGTGGCTCTCACTGCTGACACTCCCCTGTCATGGCCAGTCCGATACCCACCGCATGGGGCTCAGGAACGCCCCGATCCCCTGGACACGCCGCCAGGGGGCGGCAGGGCGCCGGTCTCCATCGCTTTCGTCACTGCCGCCGTCCGGCCGGTCACGCCTAGCTTCGCGCACACCCGCATCAGGTGGGTCTTGACGGTTGCCTCGCTCACGAACAGCTCGCGGCCGATCTGGATGTTAGTCAGCCCGCGCGCGACGAGCGCGAGCACCTCCGTCTCCCTGGCCGATAGCGCCTCAGGTTGCGGTCCGCGCACTCTGGACACCAGCCGGCCGGCGATGGCAGGGGCGAGAACGGTTTCGCCGCTGGCAGCGGCGCGAATCGCGCGCAGCAGGTCGGCCCTCGGCGCGTCCTTGAGCAAGTACCCTGTGGCTCCGGCCTCGACGGCGCGCAGGATGTCGGCGTCGGTGTCGAAGGTGGTCAGCACGATAACTTTGGCGTCGTTACCGTGGCCTGACCTGATCATCTCGATAGCTTCGACGCCGTCGCCGCCCGGCATCCGAAGGTCCATCAGCACCACGTCAGGACGGAGGGCGGCGAAGAGCGCGACGGCCTCTGCCCCTGACGCGGCCTCGCCTGCCACTTCGATATCGGGCTCGGCCGACAGCATTCCGCGCAATCCTTCCCGGACGACCGGGTGATCATCGGCGAGCAAGATCCTGATCACGGCACCTCCGCTGTCACCGTAGTGCCAGCCCCTGCTGCGCTGTGCACCCTCAGCGTGCCGCCGATCTCGCTCACCCGCGCGCGCATGCCGCGCAGCCCGTAGCCACCGGTCGGCTCGTCTGGGTTGAACCCGGTGCCGTCGTCGGTCACCGTGAGCGCAACGAGTTCGCCTGCATAGCTCAGCGCTACCGCGACGTTCGTCGCGGCTGCGTGCCTGCGCACGTTCGCCAGCGCCTCCTGGCAGACGCGCAGCAGGACAACTTCGGCGCTTGTCCCTACCGGCCGCGGGGTGCCGAGCACTGTGAATTCGCTGCGGACAGCTGATTCCTCCGCTGCCCTGTCTGCCAGCCTGGACAGGGCATCGCCGAGCGATGCAGCGGCCAGCGGCGCCGGGGCTAGCCCGGCCACGAGCGCCCGCGCCTCGGCCAGGTTCTCGCGAGCGGTCCTGCCGATGAGGTCAAGCTGCATGCGCGCGCGATCGGTGTCCTCGCCGATCACGGCCTCGGCGGCCTGGACGAGCATGACGATGCTGGTGAAACCCTGGGCGATGGTGTCGTGAATCTCACTTGCGAGCCGGTCGCGCTCGGCCAGCCTGCCAGCCTCCCTGTTCGCCTCTGCCAGCTCGGCTCTGGTCCGTTCGAGCTCATCGATCAGCTCGGCGCGTTCCCTGCTCTGGTCGATGATCCGGTTGATCCAGGTGCCGAATGCGACACTGAACACGGTCGTCAGGGCTGCGACTCCGATCGGGGCTGCCAGGTCGGCGCCGCGGGCTCCCCTGGCCAAGGCGGTCAGCACGGCAGGGGCGTTCATGAGCACGACGGCGACGACAGCCATCCGGTAGCTGCTGGCCGCCATGAAAGCCTGCGGCCCTAGCGCGAGCAGGATGAACGCGACGCTGCCCCCGTTCGCCTTGACTTCTGCGACCGCGAGCAGCGCGATCAGCCCGGCCAGATAGATCACGCCTGGCCACATGCTGGTGCTTGCGCCGAAGATGGCGCGGCGGCCGAGCAGCAGGTACCACGGCACCATCGCGACCAGGGCTGCGCTGGCGATCAGCCGCCCAAGGCCGGTCGGCGAGCCGGCCACCTGGATCAGCGCCAGGGTGCCGGCCAAGATGACGGCGTAATAGAGGTCCCACCGTCGTTCGCCGACTTCCCAGGCATGCCGGATGACCGGCTCAGAGTTCACCGATCACCCTGTCGCTGCCAGCGGAATGTACGCACGCATACGACCAAGCTTGCGACGAACCAGATCCCGAGCACCAGTGCGGTCTTGCCGTGTTCCCAGGCGTGGGCCGGCTCGACGGCCAGCAGCCGGTCCGGCAGGAACGCAGAACGCAAGCCCTGGCAGATCCACTTGAGCGGGAAGATCGCGGCGACATGCTGCAGTCCGGCCGGCAGCCGTGAGAATACGAAATACACCCCTGAGATGAAAGACAGCACGAGGTACGGCAGGTTCATCGTGGCGAAAGCGCTGCGCGTGGAGCGGACCAGGACACCGATCGCGATGCCGAGCATCGAGCACGTGGCACTGCCCAGAGCGAGCACCCAGGCCAGAGTGAGCCAGCGGTCTGGTGAGTCCGGCAGGTGCAGCCCGAGGAACGCGACGCCGACCGCCAGCAGCGCCGCCACTTCGAGCACCGCTGTGACGAACGCCAGGATCGCCTTGCCCGCGAAGTAAGCGGCAGGCTGAAGCGGCGTTCCGGCGAGCCTTCGCAGCGTGCCGTCGTCACGGTCAGCGGCGATGCTCACTCCGACGCCTACGAAAGTTGCCGACATCAGGCCGCTGGCGATGATCCCGGCGATGAAGTACTGGCGGAAGCTCACTCCGGTGTGGCCGACCTGGCCGTGGAAGATCTGGCCGAACAACAGCAGCAAGATGATCGGCAGCGAGAACGTGAAGATGACGTTTTCGCGCTGCCTGGCGAACTGCTTGATCTCGATCATCCCGCGGACCAGGCTCACCCGGCCGAGGGAAGGCAGCCGGCGGCCAACGGCCGCTGTGGCGGCGGTCATGATGTCGCTCCGTTCTGGCTCGCTCCGATGAGCTCGAGATACCTGTCTTCCAGCGACGGCCTGGTCACGGTCAGGCCACTGATCTCACCGCCGGCCTCACGGGCCAGTGCCAGCACATACCCGGTCGGCGCGTCCGTCCGCACCGTCCTGATGCCATCGGACGCCTGCCAGCTGACCGTCGCCGCGTCATCGACCCGGCCCAGGTCCGCTGGTGTTCCCATCGCCACCAAGCGGCCGCCAGCGAGCACGCCGACCCTGCTGGCGAGCGCGGCCGCCTCGTCCAGGTAGTGCGTGGTGAGCACGATCGTCGTGCCGTCATCGGCGAGGCCCGCGATCAGGTCCCAGAACGTGCGCCGTGCCTGCGGGTCGAATCCGGTCGTCGGCTCGTCGAGGAAGAGCAGTTCGGGACGCCCGACTATGCCTACCGCGACATCAACCCGCCGGAGCTGCCCGCCGGACAGGCGCCTCAGCCTGGTCCGCGCCTGCGAGCTGAGCCCGACTGCCCCGATTACCTCGTCCGGGTCGCGCGGGTCGGGGAAGTATGCGCCGAACTGGCTCACGACCTCGCGCACCGTCAGCTCCCCGGCGGCGATCTGGGTCTGCGGGACTATTCCGATCCGCCCTCGCCAGGCGCGGCCGGCCGCGGCGGGGTCGGCGCCCAGCACGCTGACTTCGCCGCCGTCCCGGCGTCGGTGACCTTCGAGGATCTCGATTGTCGTGGTCTTGCCCGCGCCGTTTGGCCCGAGCAGCGCGAAGATCTCACCGCGCTTGATGTCCAGGTCGATGCCGTCTACCGCGGCCTCGCTGCGATACCGCTTGCGCAGGCCCCGGACCCGGATCGCGCATTCCGCGGATCCCGGAATGCCGGGTCTCGATGTCGCCGGGCGGCGCGACGCTGCTGCTATCTCTGCCATGGCAATCATCGTGGGGCGCCGGCGCCCGGCTGCGCGTCGGCCGCCTCGCCAGTCAGCTGTCATCCGTTCGGAGGACAGCGGCTTGTCAGGTCCACACCGCGGGATGACGTCAGAGCGAGGTCCCGCGGCTAACCTTGTGCCGTGTCCGCGCTGTATGCATGGCTAGGCCGTCACCCCCGAATGGTCGATGGCGTGCTCGCATTCGCGCTGGGCTTCAGCGGCATTGTCCAGGCCATCGGCGCGCGGAGCTACCTGCTGATCCCGATCACCCTCGGGCTGACCGTGCCGATCGTCTTCCGGCGTAACAATCCCGTCGCCGCGTTCGCCACCGCTATTGCGGCAGGCATGGCCCAGGTGCTCGCGGGCACCCGGCCAGTGCCGGTGGCGGCTGACCTGAGCGTTGTCGTGTTGCTCTACACGCTCGCCGCCTATACCACCAGGCGGCTCTCCCTGACCGGGCTGGCCATCTGCCTGTTCGGCTCGGCCGCCCAGCTCGCAACGCTCTATACGAGGGCGGACTTCGCGCAGGTGCCGAACTGGCTGCTGGTGGGCGTGATCGTGCTCGCCGGGCCGGCGCTGATCGCGTGGGCCATCGGTGACTCGATGCGATACCGGCGCGCGTACTACGCGAGCCTGGAGGAGCGCGCCGCGCGCCTGGAACGAGACAGGGACGCGCAGGCAAGGATCGCGGCCGCCGCCGAGCGTGCGCGCATCGCGCGCGAACTGCACGACGTCGTCGCGCACAACGTCAGCGTGATGGTCGTCCAGGCCGACGGCGCCGCTTACGCAATCGACACCGACCCGCCCAGGGCCCGCGAGGCGCTGGCCGCCATCTCGGCGACCGGACGCCAGGCCCTGGCGGAGATGCGCGCGCTGCTCGGCGTGCTGCGAAATGCCGACGACGACGGTCAGGCGCTCCAGCCGCCGGTGCTGGCGGCCGCCGCGCCGGACGAGAGGGCCGGCACCGCGGCTGCCCAGACCGCCGTTACCGCTGAGCCTGCGTCGCTGACGCCCATGCCGGGCATCGAGCAGCTAGCTGACTTGCTCGACCAGACCAGGGCGGCCGGGCTAAGCGTCAGCTGCACGATCGAGGGCGAACCACGCCCGCTAGCCGGCGGCACAGCGCTCGCCGCCTACCGGATCGTCCAGGAGTCGCTGACCAACACGCGCAAGCACGCCGGCCCGCTGGCACAGGCAAGCGTTGTGCTCCGCTACTCCCCCGACGCGCTTGAGCTCATCATCGCCGACGACGGCCTTGGCGGCGCGGCTGCCTGCGATGGCGCTGGTCACGGGCTGACGGGCATGCGTGAGCGGGCCGCCATGTATGGCGGCTCGGTTCGCGCGCAGCCAGGGCCGCGCGGCGGGTTCCTGGTCACCGCCCTGCTCCCGGTCGCGCCGGCCCAAGCAGGCGCGGCGTGACCATCAGGATCCTGCTGGTCGATGACCAGGAACTAGTGCGGACGGGGTTCCGGATGGTGCTTGATGCCCAGCCGGACATGACGGTTGTCGGCGAAGCTGGTGACGGCCTGTCCGCGGTCGCACTGCTATCGCACGCGGAGGCCGACGTCGCCGTCATGGACGTCAGGATGCCGAAACTTGACGGAATCGAGGCGACGAGGCGGATCTGCCAGGCCGGTGACCGGCCGCGGGTGCTGATGCTGACCACATTCGATCTGGACGAGTACGCGTTCGCTGCGCTCAAAGCCGGCGCCAGCGGCTTCCTGCTGAAGGACGTCCCGCCTGAGGAGCTGCTCTTCGGGATCAGGGCCGTGCATTCCGGCGATGCCGTGGTCGCGCCGTCGACAACCAGGCGGCTGATCGACCGCTTTGCGCCCATGCTCCCCGAGGGAGCAGATCACGAACCACCTGACCTGGCCGGGCTTACCAGCCGCGAGCGCGAGGTCCTGACCCTGATCGCGCAGGGCCTGAGCAACACCGAGATCGCGGACCGGCTGTTCGTGTCCGAGGCGACCGTCAAAACGCACGTCGGCCGCGTGCTTGCCAAGCTCAGCTTGCGCGACCGCGTCCAGGCTGTCGTGTTCGCCTACGAAACCGGACTGGTCACGGCGCGCCGTCGCGCGGCCAGCTGACCAGGTAGAACTCTCAACTGCACGGCGCCAGGCGCTGGTCCGCTTGACATATGCTTTCTTTGCGAACTATAGTTTGCTGCAGAATCTAGGAGGAGGATCTTCGATGATCGACACCCGCGCCAGAGGGCAGGAGCTCCAGGAGCAGATCCTGGCGGCCGCCCGCAAGGGTCAGCAGAGGGTGACTAGCACCGTCAAGAACGTGACGGCCACGGCCCAGATGATCCGGCCACAGCTCCCCAGCATGCCCACGATGAACGTCATCAAGCTCCCGAAGGCGGAGGAATTCGCGCAGCTTCGGGACAAGCAGCTCAGCCAGCTGCGCGAGAGGGCTCCTGGCCTGATTGCGAAGCTGCCGCGCTCGGACCAGCTCGCCGCCATAACCGAGAAGCAGCTCAGCCAGCTCCGCGAGAAGGCCCCGGGCCTTATCGCCAGGCTGCCGAATGCTGAGTACCTCAAGGCCGGGGCGAACGAGGTCGCCGGCCAGGTCAGGAGCGTTCAGCGCCAGGTCACTGAAGCGCAGCGGCAGGTCGTCGACCAGGTTCGCGCCGTCGCAAGTCCGCTGGCCCACCAGGCGGCCAGTGCCTTCGCGCAGGCCACTTCGGCCAGGCAGAAGACCCAGCAGGCCGTTACCCAGCACGGCGCAGCCGCTGGCGAAGCAGCAAAGGCCCCGGCAGCCACCTCCAAGGCAGCAGAGCCCAAGCCCGCTGCCGCGAAGGCGCATCCGGCCAGCAAGACAAGCACGGCCAGCAAGACAAGCACGGCCAAGACGGGCCCCCAGTCCAGCGGGACCAAGAGGGCCAAGCCAGACACCAAGTAAGAGGTGCCTGCGATGGCCAGTGGCGCGGCGGACGGCAACGACCGTCCGCCGCGCCCAGATTCGTCTGGGACAAGCGCCGGCTACCGGCGCATCCCTATCCCCGCCACGAGGAAACGGCACATGAACGAACCCTGGGACTCGCAGATGGAAGCGCTTGGCGATTTCATCAGGCGACGCCGGAAGCTGGCGAATCTGTCACTGCGCCAGATGGCCGAGAAGACCAGGTTGTCGAATCCTTACCTGAGCCAGATAGAGCGTGGCCTGCATCAGCCTTCGATGCGGGTGATCAAGCTGATCTCAGAAGCACTCAACGTCTCGGCCGAGACGCTGCTCACCCACGCTGGGCTTCTTCACCATGGTGACGGCGCCTCGGACGCTACTGAGGAAACGCCGAAGGTCGAGCAAGCGATCGAGGCCGATCCACGTCTGTCTGACCAGCAGAAAGCCGCCCTGATCTCGGTGTACAGGAGCATGTCGGGAGCCGGGTAATGCGAATGCCGCTTAGCTCGCCCGTGAATTTGTGAATAGCATATACATCCGACTTTTCGGTGCGAACATCACAGAACGACGGCTGCACCACGGCGAGAGCATTACGATACATGAGCGTGACTGATCGTTTCCCGGAGTCGGCGCCGTTCTCACCGCTGCCGCAGCGCAGGCCCGCCCCGGCCGACGGAGGCAACGGAACGAACCCTTCATCACCAGACCAGGGGCCGCAACCTTTCGCTCCTGAGTCGCAGAGCGCCGCCCAGCCGCCGCGCGGCGGGGCTAGCCAGCCGCTGCCACAGCGCCTGCCTGCCAGGGGAGCTGGTGCAGGGGACGCGGCCGCTGGCGGCAACGGCGGTCAGAGCTTGCCGCGCCGTCGCGCACCAGGAAGGTCCCGGCGGGCAGGAAGGCATCGCAGCCTGCACCGGATCAGCGTCGCGTCCGACGCACCAGCGCTGATCATCGCAGTGCCTGGCTGGATCGACGATGCGGCCGACCTGGCCAGGTACATTGCCGAAGCGACGATGGAATCCTGCCCAGGGGTGGAGATCAGGGTCGGATTCCTGACCGGGAACACCGAGACGCTGGCCGAAGCGCTCGAGGCGGACCCCGGCGAGGGCCATGCGCGGTTCGAGGACGGGCCGGAGGCGGTGGTGGTGCCGTTGCTGGCTGGCCCGCACCCGGAAATCGACCAGGCGATCAGCGCAACGATCAGCTCGTCCGAAGCGCCGGTGATGCTGGCGTCCGCGCTCGGCCCGCATCCCCTGCTGGCAGGCGCTCTGCATGACCGGCTGTTCGAGGCCGGCGTAGCCAGGGCCGGCCGGTCTATGGGCTTGAACATCTCGGCAGGATCAACCGGCGTGATCGTCGTGGCCGATCGCGGGCCCCAAGCCGTCATCGACGCAGGAGTGACAACCGTTCTGCTTGCATCCAGGCTCTCTGTGCCGGCCGCGCCTGCCTCGCTCGGTGATCCGGCCAGCGTCGACGCCGCGGTGCAGCGCCTGCGCGAGGCAGGTGCGACCCACCTGGCCATCGCACCGTGCGTGATCGGCCCGGAGACCGATCCGGCAGAGTTCGCCGCGCTGAGCGCCACGCTCAACGCGCCATGCGCAGCTCCGCTCGGCGGGCACCCGGCAATCGCTCAGCTCGTCTCGGTCCGCTACGGCGAGGCGCTGGCGAGGATCGCTGTCGCCAGCCATTGACAGCCGGCCCTGATTTGCGCTGAGGTTCGTCATATGTGCCGCCCGGCCGCTCCGGCCGTGCCTGAGCAGTCTGCAATGGGCAGTTGGACGAAGCAATCTCCACCGGGTCGGCCGATCCTGCGCTTCCGCAGACGACACATGAGGTGAGCGGTATGAGCGAGTGGAACGCGATGACCTATGAGGGAAAGGACACCATCCTGCGGGTCGTTCGCGAGCAGGCAGGGCAGATGTTCGCGCTCGCGGAACGGCCCGACGCCTGGCAAGCGAAAACGGCCTGCGAGAACTGGGAAGTCAGGGACGTCATCGGCCACCTGGTCGATACGACAGAGGGTTACTTCAAGGCGTTCGACGTCGCACGCTCGGGCGCCTCAGCCGAGAACGCCTATGGCCTGCTTGGCATGCACGAGCGAGCTGGTGACTCGGCACAGGGGTTCAGGGGCCTGTCCCAGGCCGAGATGATGAGCAGGGTCCGCAAGGATCTCGACCAGATGATGGGCATACTGGAGCCGCTCAGCGCTGACGAGTGGACGAGCATGATCGTCCCGCATTTCTACATGGGTCCGGTACCCGCGTTTATCTACGCAGCCGGCCAGCTCATGGACTACGGCGTCCACACCTGGGACATCCGCGAGGGTGAAGGCGCCTCGCACGCCCTGCCCGGCGAGGTGGCCGACCTGCTGGTTCCTTTCATGTTCATCATCTGGCAGGCAACCATGCGGCCGGATGCTGACCGCAGCCCCTTCACCATCGGCATCAACGTCACTACCGGCCACAACGCGGGTACGACGAGGGTGACCGTGAACTCCGAGGGCCTGAGTTACGAGCCAGGGCCCATCGATGACCTGCCAGCCGTGATCGAGTTCGACGCCGGCAGCATGGTCCTGGTCGCGTTCGGCCGGATGAGGGCCGGCACGGTGCGCGGCGACCAGGCGCTCGCCGACCGCTTCCTGAACCTGTTCCACTGGATCTAAGCCAACGCCGACCAGCCCCGATGGTCCGCCGACGTTCGAAAGACTCGGTGGGCCATCGGCGTGGCGGCTGAGAGTAGGTTGCGTTCATGGCATGCCGGATCAGTGAGCTCGTGCTTGGTTGCCGCGACCCTGAATTGCTGGCGCGATTCTGGTGCGAGGTGCTGGACTTCGTCGTGCTCGATCGCGAGCACGACGGCACGCTGGAGATCGGGCCGCGCGAAGGGTTCGGCGGTCCGCAGCCGACGATCATCCTCAGTCGCAGGGATGAGCCGGAGAAGGGCAAATCCCGGCTGCACATCGACGTGAACGCCACCGACCGCGATCAGGATGCCGAGCTGGAGCGCCTGCTCAAGCTTGGTGCTCGCCCGGCCGACATCGGCCAGACAGGGCAGGAGTCGTGGCATGTACTGGCCGACCCTGAAGGCAATGAGTTCTGCCTGCTCAGGGCCCGCCTCGCCGAACTCTGATGCGCGTCGGTCACGCCTAGCCGGCCTCGGCGTCGAACTCGGATGCCTGGTGGCCTGATGGCAACCGGTGCTTGGCGATCCGCGCGGTCGGCGTCCTCGGCAACGCCTCGATGACCTGCCAGAACCTCGGCACCTTGAACGCCGACAACCGCTCGGCCGCATAGCCCCGCAGCTCACTCAGGTCGACCTCGGTCCCAGGGACGCCGACGATGAACGCCTTGATCTCCTCCTCGGTCAAGTCGGAAGCTACGCCGATGACCGCGGACTCCAGCACCGCAGGGTGCGAGTCGAGCACTTCTTCCACCTCGAGCGGCGACAGATTCTCGCCGCGGCGGCGCAGGACTTCCTTGCGGCGGCCGACGAACGTGAATGTCTCGTCATCGTTGACGGTCACCAGGTCGCCCGTGTGCAGCCAGCCGTCCGGGGTTCTGACGGCGGCGGTCTCCTCGGGCATGCCCCAGTACCCGGGCGTGATCACCGGATTGCGCAGCATCATCTCGCCCGTCTCCCCCGCCACCAGCGCGGCCTCGGAAGCCGACCCAGTGCCGCCGTCGGCGTCCGCTGGCACGACCGCCTTCGCTTCGTTGATGGTGCCCAGGTAAGGGTGCTGACGTGCACTGCCCAGCGTCCCGTAGGGCCGCGTGCCGTGCCGCCAGATCAGGCCGTAGGGCGATTCGGACATGGCGTAACCGACGACGATCTTGATCCCGAAGCGCCGTTCGATCTGCAGGTGCCGTTCCCTATCTGGGGCCGGTCCTGCGTAGCACAGCCGGAGCGGATTATCGCTGTCATCGGGCCGCTCGGGCTGGCGCATCAGGATCTCGAGCATCGCGCCGATCGCATTGAACTCGGTCGCCCCGTGCCGCCGCGCCGTGGCCAGGAACCGGCTCGCCGAAAACCTGGGCACGAGCACCAGGCCAGCTCCCGCTGCCAGGGACCCGAGCACCGAATAGATCGGGGCGTTGATGTGGAACAACGGCAGCGACGTCATCAGGCGGTCAGCGGCGGTCAGCTCCATCCAGTACGGGAACCCTTCAGCCGCGAGCGTGTACGCCCGATGGGTCTGCATGACCAGCTTGGACCTGCCAGTCGTGCCTGACGTCGGAATCAGCACCGCAAGATCATCTGGGGCCGCCGGCCGGCCAGGCAGCGTGGTCAGCGGCCGGTCTGGCTTGCCAGCGCCAAGATCATGGACATCGATAACCAAGCTCGCCGGGAGCTCACCGCCGCCAAGCCCTGCGTGCATGCCGGGATCGGTCACGACCGCCGTCGGCCGTACCTGTCTGATCAGCCCGGTCAGCTCGGCCGGGGCGCTCGCCGGGTTGACGGGCACGCTGACCGCGCCGAGCGCGGTCAGCGCCAGCCAGCTGAGCAGGTACTCGGGGGTGGTTCGCGCGGTCAGCAGCACGAGATCGCCGTGGCCGATGCCGCGCCCGGCCAGATCCGCCGCGATCGCGGCAACCCGCCCGGCTGCCTGTGCGAACGTCAGCGTGAGATCGTCCGTGCGTAGCCAGGTCGCATCCGGATCTCGCTCAGCTGCCCGGTCGAGCAGTCCGGGAATGGTACCTGTGTAATCAGCCAAGCTCGTGCCGAAGGCCCCGGTCATGCCTTCAGACGATACGGCTCTGGTCCATTTGCTTCCCGCGCTGGCCATCGACAACGATGAACCGATGAACAACGAGCCGTCCTGGACCGCTGGCGTGACCACCATTGCCGTGCTGACCGGCGCCGGCATCTCCACGGACTCAGGCATTCCTGATTTCCGCGGTCCGCAGGGCCTGTGGACTAAGAACCCGGCCGCCGAGCGGCTGTCGACCTACGAGGCGTACCTCAGTGACCCTGCACTGCGACGACGCTCATGGCAGGCCAGGCTGAACCACCCGGCATGGTCGGCGGTGCCGAATCCCGCTCACGCTGCGCTGGCGCGGCTCGGTGCTGCGCTCGACACCTGGGTGATCACTCAGAACATCGACGGCCTGCACCAGCGCGCCGGAACGCCGGACGACCGGGTGCTTGAACTGCACGGCACGATGTACCAGGTCGTCTGCGTCGCGTGCGGCGCGCGCAGCCAGATGGCGACGGCGCTGGACCGGGTCAGGGCGGGTGAGGACGATCCGGCATGCGAGCGATGCGGCGGCATCCTCAAGTCCGCGACCGTCATGTTTGGCCAGCCGCTCGACCGGGCGGTCTTGTCCGCGGCGGCCCGAGCCGCGGCCAGCTGCGACCTTATGCTCGCCGTCGGCAGCACGCTGACCGTCGAACCTGCGGCGTCCCTGTGCTCGGTAGCCGCCGATGCAGGCGCCCATCTCGTGATTGTCAATCGCGATCCGACTCCGTACGACCCGCTGGCTACCGAAGTGATCAGGGAACCCATCGGCACGGCGGTCCCGAGAATCGCGGCGGCGTTGCTGGCAGCGACCGCAGCTCGCCCTTAGCGGCGCACGCCGACGAGGTGGAACAGCCTGCTGAGCTGCCGGTACGGATCGCGGCGGCTGGCCTCAAGCTCGACATCGAGCAGGGCACCGAGACCCTCAGCCGCCGCGCCGGGATCGGCCTGGCCGTACGAACTCGCCCAGCCGTCGGTGAACAGGCGAACGCCGTACCAGGCGACGGGCGTCACCCCGGATTCAGCCAGCAGCTCGGAAAGGCTCTCAACGGTGTCAGCCCTGGTGTCCAGCCCGAGACCGTTGATCTGGCGGTCTGATTCGAAGGCAGCCAGGGCATCGGCCCAGCGTCCCTCAAGCGCCGGACGGGCAGCGAGGCAGCGGGCGTTCTTAGCGACCAGGGAAACGATCCCGCCTGGCTCGGCGAGATCCGCCAGCGCGGCCGTGAACGGCCGCGGATCCTCCACGTACATGATCACGCCGTGGCACAGAACGGCAGCGAACCGTTGACCTGCGAGCGCGGCGCCCGCCGATTCGGCGTCGGCCTTGACCAGGCGGACCCGCCCGGCCACCTCGGGTGCCTCCTTCGCCCGTGCGCCGGCGGCCTCGGCCAGCATTGCCTCCGACGGATCGGCAATCGTCAGCTGATACCCCGACCTGGCCAGCGGGATGGACTGGTTACCGCCACCGCCGCCGACATCCACGATCGCGGCGGGCGGCGGCGGCAGGTGTGCCCGCAGATGCGCGCCGATCACGTGCGTGCGGACCCTGCCTCTCAGCGTCCCGTAATGCCCGTGGATGAAGCGGTCGGCGAGCGGCGCCCACGCGTCCTCGTTCTGACCGCGGGCTGGTACTGGAGGGTCCTGCCCCTCGCAGGCATTGCCATTAGTGGTGATGACCGCCGCCGCCGTCACCACCGGAGAATCCGCCGTGATGCCCGCCGCCAAAATGACCGCCGTCAGCGTGATGGCCGCCATGATTGCCGGTGTCGTCGCTGTACTGCTTTGCCATCCGGCCCACCCGGGCGTTGATCATCACGAACGACGCGATGGTCGCCGCGATCAGCACAATTCCAATAGCGATGCCCATGTCCTCCGCCTCCTGGTGAGCGCACGCTCAGCTTATGCCGGCGTGATAACCAGTCCCGTTGGCGCTCCCCCTGGGCACGGCCGGGCGATCGGGTACCGTGCGGGGTGTGACCAGCGGCAGCCGCGATGTCGTGATAATCGGGGCAGGCGTCTGCGGCCTGAGTACCGCGATCACCCTGCTCGACGCCAGCCTGTCGGTCGAGGTCTACGCCGCCGATCCGCCGCACCGCACGACATCTGCTGCCGCGGGAGCGCTCTGGGGCCCGCATCTCGTCGGCGCCGATGAGCGCGTCGCGCACTGGGCCGCCGAGACCTTGCGCAGATTCCGCGAGCTAGCGGCCGATCAGGAAGCCGGGATATCCGAGATGGCGGGTCTCGTCGCTTCCTCAGGCGAATCCGAAGCCGAACCTCCGCAGTTCACCATCGGCGCTGGCCCCGCGACCAGGTGCGAGCCCGCCGACCTTCCGGCCGGCTTCGCTGCCGGCTGGCGATACACCGCGCCGGTCGTCGACATGACGGCCTACCTGGATTACCTGCTGAGCCAGGTGCTGAGCAAGGGAGGGCGGCTGCAGCTTGGTCCGGCCCTGCATGATGTGGCCGAGGCCGAGCACCAGTGGACCGCTCCCGTGATCGTGAATTGCGCGGGAATCGGCGCCAGAGACCTCGTACCGGACGCCGGGCTCACGGCGGTTCGCGGCCAGGTCGTGGTAGCCGCCAATCCTGGGCTCACCGAGTTTTTCGTTGGCGAGCGCGAAGATCCCGCGGAGGTGACGTACATCTTCCCGCACGGCCCGCTCGTCGTCCTTGGCGGCACCCAGCAGCGCGGGGATGCAAGCCTGCTGCCCGACCCGGCCACCGCGGACCGGATCTTGGAACTTTGCGTGGCGGCCGAGCCGAGGCTCGCCGGGGCGCCGGTGCTCGGGCACCGGGTCGGATTGCGACCGGTCCGGGACTGGGTCAGGCTCGAGGTGCAAACCATGGGCGGCCGGCGCCATCTAGTTCATAATTACGGCCACGGCGGCGCCGGAGTAACACTGTCCTGGGGTTGTGCCGAATCCGTCCGGACAGAAATCGCTGCGATTATCGGTCGGTAATACCGATAAAGCATATCTCTGAGCCGCGCTGGCGGTGCCGAATGGGCCACGCTTTGCCAGTGTTCCTTGACCGGCCTGCAACCGATTGTTAGGTTTCCGGACGTATCCCTGCGGTCGGTGGCGGAGACCGCATCTGTCACAAGAAGGGCATGGACGAAAGGACAAAACGCGTGCAACGTCGCTTGTCGTTTAACGGACGTTCTATCTGGGCGCTGGTCTCGGCGCCCGTCCTTGCATTGGCGGGGCTGTCGGTTATCGCAGCCGGACCAGCGCAGGCGCATACGAGTGCGCCAGCCGTCTCCCACATTCTGAAGCCCAATAAGACCAACAACCTGGACTGCAATGCGTGGAGCACTGCCTATAAGTCCATCGCTCCGGCGCACAGAATGCTGTGTGCTGACCCGCACGGCCCGCTGCGCTCCCGCTACTCGTCAGCGAGCCATGCCGCCAAGAAGGTCTGGTCCCGATTCATTGACAACGGGCACTATGTGGGTCACGACGAGCCGAGCGTGAAGTTCATCTCGAGCACCGCCGGTTCGGGCAACACGATGACTTACTTCATGCGGCTGCCGCATGACCCGAGGAAGAAGGCCACCAACGACGGCAAGGTCGTCGACGCCGCCGAATTGAGCCCTGCGATCTGGTTCGGCCTCCCGTTGTGCGACCCGAAGTCGTATCCGCAGAACCCGTGCACCCCCGATAGCGACGCGAACTCGGGTGCGATCAATGACCCGAATGCCGCGGGTTCAGCATTCATGGAGTTGCAGTTCTACGCGCCAGGCTTCACCGGTCCTGATGAGCCAGGTTGTCTGCGCACCAAGTGGTGTTCGGCTCTGACCATCGACAGCGTCGAGTCGAAGTTCAATTTCGTTGGCCTCAACCCGAACTGTCAGGAACCGCAGAACTTTGCGTTCCTGCAGCGCAATGGCGTGCCGGCTGGACCGCCAAGCCCGCAGAAGTCCAACATCAAGTCGGTCACGCCGAATGGCGAGACGCTCACATACAACGCTGGCGACTTGCTCAAGGTCTCCATAAGTGACCCAGCGGCAGGATTCACGACGAAGGTTACCGACCTGACCACCCACCAAAAGGGATTCATGGTGGCCAGTGCGGCTAAGGGTTTCGCCAACACCAACTTCAAGACCTGCAACGGCACTCCTTTCACGTTCCACGCCGAATACAGCACCGCCAAGATTCAGAACCAGGTGCCGTGGTCGGCGCTCGAAGGCGGCGTCCTGATGCAGGAGGAGATCGGCCATGGCGAGACGTGCTCGTCCCTGACCAGTCACGACCCGTTCAACGCTCCCGGCTTCTTCGTCGACAACAAGGTGTTCGACACCTGCATCGGCGGGACCGAGGGCCACGTGAACGGTCATCCGCGGCGCGGTGAGGGTCCCTGCAACGCCAATACCGGCGTGTGCCAGCACGCGAGCACCGAGGGTATGCACGGCCCGAGAGCCTGCCCGAGCAATAACTTCGCTAGCGGCCAGCTGTGCGAGTACGCGGACGGATACTGCGTGCCTGCTGGCACGAGGACAGTCACGCTCGGCCACGGCACCAAGGTCAGGGAAGTCTCCCCGGTGAACTTCTGCGGCGACAACAGGTTCCAGAACGGCGACCTAGACTTCGACGGCATCAGCTACCGAGGGAGTAGCTGGCCGAACGGATCGCCGAATGTCCCGCAGTCGGTCAGGTTCGCTGGGCCATTTATGGCCAGCGGCTCGCCGTACCCGCAGATTCAGTTCGAATCCGATGCACCAGGTTCGGAATCCCTGTGCAACCTGACCACCCAGATGCACTGCCAGGTGCCTCCGCTCGGTGCCAGGTTCTATCCGTTCTGGACGCTGAGCAACAAGCAGGGCATGGGCAACAAGCTGTTCCCGGCCCATGCGTGCATCTGGAACTTCGGCAATGTCATCCCGAAGGTGACCACGCAGACGTTCGGTCGGGATGCCGAGTACGGCACCGCCGACTTCGCCAGATACGGCGGCACGACCACGTCTACCGTCCGCGCCAACCCGGAGGTGACGGGCCAGTGCCCGGCCCTGACAATGCCCTGACGAACCGCTAGCAAGCGGGGCCTGCCGCCCGGCG
>DATELR010000154.1:0-10073 GCA_035276345.1 Streptosporangiaceae bacterium
TCCCATCCATCGCGGTCACTCTCGAGGAGGCTTCGGCGGCCGATCGCCTCGACCTGTTCGGCAGGGCCTTCGGCCTGACCCCGCGGGAACGAGTGCTGCTCAGCCTGGTCGCTACCGGCAGCGACACCCGGACTCTTGCCCGCCAGATGTCGCTGTCGGAGCACACCGTCACCGACCACCTCAAGTCGATCTTCGCCAAGACCGGTGCCAGAGACCGGGTCACCGTTCTCTCTCGCGCACTCGGCACGAGGAATTGACCCGGCCGAGGGGACGCACCCTGGCGGTTCCCTATGGTGTGCGGTGTGGTGACGACGGGCAATGCGAAAGCCTGGGTAGTGGCCGGTCCGCCGGGCAGCGGCAAGAGCGCCGTGGCCAGCCTGTTGCTAGAGGCGCTCGATCCCGCGCCCGCGCTGCTCGACAAGGACACCATGTACGGGCCGTTCGTCGCGGCTGTCCTCGCGGCCGGCGGACGCCCGCCGGGGGAACGAGAGGGACCGTGGTACGACGAGCACGTCAAGATCCATGAGTACGGCGGGATGACGGCCACCGCGCGCGAGATCCGCTCGCACGGCTGCCCGGTCCTGCTGTGCGCTCCGTTCACCGAGCAGATCCACGATCCTGGCAGGTGGCGGTCGTGGGTCGCCGATCTTGGCGGCGGCGCCGTCCGACTGATCTGGATCCGCTCTGACGCGCACACGCTGCGCGAGCGACTAGAGCGCCGGGCGTCGGGGCGGGATACCGCGAAGCTGGCTGGTTTCGACGCGTTCATCGCGCGGATGCGGCCCGACGTCCCGCCAGCGGCGCCACATACGGCGCTCGATAACCGGCTCACCGCGACCGAGGACCTGGCGACACAGGTCCGCAGGATGGCGGCCGCGGACCGTTAAGCGAGTTCGGGCGCGCCGAGCGTGGTCAGCACGGCCCCGCGTGACATCGGGCGCAAAGCATAGACCAGGGTGAACAGGGCCTCCCTGGCCAGCCGCTCTGCTTGGGTACCGGCGAGCAGCGATCCACTCCCTTCGGACGTCATCAGGGCCGATGCCGCTCTGACAGCCAGCTCGCCAGCAGCAGCACGCGCCGTCGCGGTATCTGCTCCGAGCCGGTCAAGCTCCGTCCGCAGCGCCGCGAGCTCGGCGTCCAAGCTCGTCGGCCCGAGCAGCCGGCAGCAGCGCGCGGTCACGCCGAGGGCCAGTGCGGCGTGAGTCCGCAGCACCTCGGGCGGGGTCACGCCGGTGGCCGGGTACGTGCCGGTGACACGATCGGCAGGCACATGCACCTGCCTGAACGTCATCCGCACGGTAGAGGTGGCGTTTAGCGCCGCGAGGCGTAGCCGTTCAGCGTGGATGCCATCGCCATCGCCCGCGTCGACAATGAGCCACAGGATGTCGTCGTCCGCAGTCCTGGCCGCGGCGTGGACGACGTTGATGCGGCCCCATCCCGAGACGAACGGTGAGACCCCGTCGAGCAGCCAGCCGTCGCCGTCAGCGACGGCACGAAGGCTCGGCTTCGCCAGCGTCCCCCCGAGCGCGAGCCCGGCCCTGAGCTCACTGCTGGCCAGCGGCTTGAGCCAGCGGGCTCGAAGGTCCTGGTCATCGCAATACGTGAGCGCACGGATCAGGCCGATGTGCTGCATCCACAAGAACGCGGTGGTCAGGCAGCCGCTGGCGAGGGCCTCGAGCACGGCGCAGACTGTGCTGAAGTCGGCCGACACTCCGCCGAAGTCCGGCGGAGCAACGATGCCATACAGCCCGGCCTCAGCCAGCGCGTCGAGCATCTCGACCGGGACGGCATCGCTGGCGTCAGTCGCCGGAGCCGCCGGGAAGAGCAGCTCGTCGGCGAGTTGCTGGGCCAGGCGCACGGTCTCTGCCGGCTGATGAGAGCTCACCCGCCGATCGTAGGCGAGCGCAAGTTTCGCGAGGTGACTGCGGCATCAGGCCTGGTCGGGCACCGCCATCTCGCCGAGCGAGGACCAGTCGTCCTGCGGGAGGATCATGTTGACGATTCGCGGCGTTTCAGCCAGGTATGGCGGCAGCGAGCGCTGCGCCTCCTTGAAGTGGTCGGACTGCACGTGCGCGCCGCCAGCGTCACCATCGCGGAAGGCTTCGACCAGGACGTATTCGTTCGGATCGTCCACGCTGCGGGACCAGTCGAACCATAGGCAGCCTGGTTCTGCCCTGGTGGCATTCGTGAAGGCAGCCGAGATCTGCGGCCACTGGTCGGAATGCTCAGGCCGAACCCGGAATTTGGCGGTGATAAAGATCATTGCGGTCCTCTCGTCCCGGCTAGCAGACATCGTAGTCACGGCCATTCGGCATGGTCCGCAGCGGAATGCGCCCGCCGGCGTCTCGGTTATCGGGCGGTATGAGAATCGCGGTGATCGGAACTGGCAAGATCGGCGGAACGCTCGGCAGCCGCTGGCGGGCGGCCGGGCACGACGTCGTGTTCGGCTCGCGGCATGCTCCAGGGGACGGGCCGGGCGGAGCACCCCTGCTGACAATCGCAGAGGCAATGGCTGGCGCCGACGTCATTCTGCTGGCCGTGCCCGGTAACGCGGCCGCTCAGGTGATCGGTGACCACGGCGTGGCGCTGTCCGGCCGGGTTGTCATCGACGCGGTCAACCGGATGGGCGCGGCGCAGTTCGACAGCCGCGCCGAGGTCGCGGCGGCGGCGCCCGACGCTCGCTATGTGCGTGCGTTCAACTCGCTGGGCTGGGAGAACTTCGCCGATCCGCTACCCGGCACTCAGTTGTTCTTCGCGGCCGACCCCTCGGCGAGGCAGGCGGCGGAGGAACTGATCGCGGCCATCGGAGTCGAACCGGTCTTCGTCGGCGACGCGGAGGCGACCGCAACGGTCGACGGGGTGCTCCCGCTCTGGTTCGCGCTGACCCGGCAGAACGGCGGGAACCGCAAGGTTGCCTTGCGCGTAGTCAAGTAGGGCGGCCGGTGCCGATCGGACTTGGACTGCTGCCCGAACACGACCGACGGTCAGCTGACCGCCTGACGAGGTAGGGGGTTCACGGTGCCGGGCTGGTTCTCCGAACAGGTCGTACACAGCGGCCGGCTGCCCTTGTTCTGCTTCTTCGTCGCGTTCGTTTGCGGCTTTACTGGCATTCGCATCTCCGTGCGGATGATCAGGGCCGGAGTGCGATGGTGGCCGGGGAACCTCGTCGCCGGCGCCGTGCACGTTCACCACATGGTGTTCGGCGTCATTCTTATGGCCGCTGGTGGCATTGCCGGGCTGGCGGCTCCGCCGTTCTCGCTGGCCTGGCGGACCGCGGCCGCCGCAGTGTTCGGCCTCGGGACTGCCCTGGTGCTGGATGAGTTCGCGCTGATTTTGCACCTGCGCGATGTGTACTGGGCAAACGAGGGCCGGCTGTCGGTCGACGCCGTATTTGTCGCTGCCGGGGTGACGGCGTTGCTGCTGATCGGCGTCACCCCTGTCGGCGTCGTCAACGTGGCCAATTACCACCACATGCCGGGTAGCCCGGGCGCCACGGCGACGCTGACCGCGACGCTGGCGGTCTTGTTCCTGCTGGCCTGCGTCACCCTGCTGAAGGGCAAGCCATGGACGGCCCTGCTCGGCCTGGTCGTGCCGCTGACCCTGATCGTCGGCGCGATTCGCCTGGCGAGGCCCGGTTCTCCGTGGGCCAGATGGCGCTACCGGAAGCGGCCGGGCAAGCTCGCGACGGCGAGCCGCCGCGAAGAACGGCTGCGGCAGCCCGTGATCCGGATGAAGGACCGCTTCGAGGATCTGCTGACCGGCAGCCACGGCCAGCAGGTGGTCGGGCGTTCCCTGCGTGGCACGGAACGCAATACCCGATAAACGGGCGTCAGGCAGCGGGCCGGGTCGATCATGGCCGACGAGTAGGAACCGGCCGAACTGGCCATCAGGCCGGCCCGCGGTCCCGTTGCGATGTTGCCGAGCGCAGACTGTAAACGCGGCGCTTTCCAAATCGGCCGATGGGAGTTGCTGCTATGGGCTTGACCTGGCGAGACCTGGTGTCGTCGGCCGCGTTGATCGCGATCGTCCTGACGTTTGTTGCTTACAAGGCCGTGCCGGGCGCTCCGCTGGTTGGCAGCGCCAGTTCGGCGAGTATCGTCGCGCTCCTGCTCGGCGCTTGTTGCGCAGTGGCTTCGTCCTTCGATCTGCACACCACGAAGCAGTCCAGGCTGGGTGTCGTCTACCGGCGGATCACGACCGTAGCGGGAACGATCGCGCTGTGTGCTGGCCTGGTCGGGGTGCTGGGCAGCAGCGGGCAGGCGCTCGAGGTGCTCGTGGTGGCGACCGCGGCGCTCTGGCTGGCGGGCACGATCTGGCACGTTCTCAGCATCGCCAGCGAGTACTGAAAGCTCAGGCTGTCGGTACTCGATGGGAGACTGTCCTGGTGACTGAATCGGAGCAGAAGGCAGACCTGCAGAGATACCTCAAGAACGCCAGGGAGGCGATGGTCTGGAAGCTCGACGGGCTGTCCGAGTACGACGCGCGCCGACCGCTGACGCCGACTGGCACGAACCTGCTCGGCCTGGTCAAGCACTTGGCGCTGGTCGAGATGGGATATTTCGGAGATAGCTTCGGTCGTCCGTTCCCCGACCCGCCTGCTTGGGCCGAATTCGACGATGACGATGTCAACGGCGACATGTGGGCGACGCCCGACCAGTCGCGCGAGGACGTTGTGGGGCTGTACCAGCGAGTCTGGGCGCACGCGGACGCCACGATCAGCGAACTCTCGCTCGACGCGCCTGGGAAGGTCCCATGGTGGGGCGACCACGGGGACGTCACGCTGCGCCTGATCCTGGTCCACATGATTGCCGAGACGGACAGGCACGCCGGCCACGCGGACATCGTGCGCGAGCTCATCGACGGCGCGGCCGGGCTGCGTAACGGCACCGACAACTTGCCAGGAGCCGACAAGGCGTGGTGGGAGAGTTACTACGCGAAAGTCGAGGCCGGGGCGAAAAAAGCTGGCGGCCTGTAAGGCGACCGTGGCTGACCAGCGGGCCGCGTTCTGTTCTGCGTGGTAATGCCCTAGCAGCCGCCGCCCGGGCGGTAGAAGTTGTTGCCCGCGAGGCCGGGCCCGGTGATCCGGGGCCGGTTCTTGCCGCCGCCAGGTGAATACGCGGTGTCCCACCACTGCTTGAAGAAGTCGCCCAGCCTGGCCCGGCACGCGCTCGTCTGCACCGGTAGCCACTGCTGGAAGGCGGCCTCGAGCTGCGGTTCCGTGATGCTGCCGCCGCCGTAGGTCCGCTGGATCTGCTGCAATGCACGGGTGAAGTTGTCGTGCCCGAGGATCTGGCGCAGCGCGATGTAGCCGATTCCCGGGCGGTCGTACGTCGATGACCCGCTGAACAGGCCGAACGCCTGCGGATTCGACGGCGCGACCGTCCAGAAGCTCTTGCCCTGGGCGTAGTCAGAGTTGAACCGGTGGACCAGGCTGGCCTGGAACGCTGCCTGACCCTTGTGCGTGTAAGGGCCGCCGGCCTTCTGCTCGGCGAGCCGCGCCTGGTAGAGGAACTCAGCGAGCGTGGCCAGGCCTTCCTTGAAATACGTCAGGTTGTAGCTGCCCTCGGTGACGTTGTCGCCCCACCACTGATGCATGTTCTCGTGGTACAGCACATCGGTGTCGATGAACCCGCCCGCGAAGGTGATCATGGTTTGCATTTCCTCTTCGAAGCTCGCGTTCGGGGTGCCGACCACGACGCCGTCGGAGGTGAACGGGTAGCTGCCGCTGAACTGGCTCTCGAATTCGGTGATGCCCTGCTGCCGGTTCATGATCTTCAGGTTCTTCGCCCGCCTGGCCGCGCTGATGCCGCGGTCCTGAGCTTCGTAGAACCGCACGCCGTTGTCGGCCGTCCGCTCGGTCAGTGCGTAGTTGCCCACGCTGTCCTCCACGAGATAGCTCGCGACCGGGGCGGGCGAGTGCCAGTTCCAGGTAACCGAGCCCGTGGGGAACGCCTTGCTGGCCGGGTGATGCCTGACTGAGACGAGGACACCGTTGGCGAGCACCGTCCGTCCGGCCGTGACCGTGTCGGAGAAGTCGTACGTTGGCTTGGCCGACGGGAAGTCGTTCAGCGGCATCCAGTCCTCGGTGGCGACGGGCTCGGTGGTCACGAACCCGCCGTCCGCGGCACGGAACCAGCCCTCTGTGCTGGCGTCACCGTCGTTGTGCAAGCCAGGCCGGCCCGTGTAGTGGACCGTCACGGTGAACAGCGAGCCGTCCTTGATCTGGTTGGCCGGCGTGATGACCAGCTTGTTCGCCGGGCACTGCGTGCCGTTCATGGAATTGACGTCGTTGCTTGACGCTGGCAGCTCGGGCGTGCAGGCCGGCGGGAGCTGGTTGTGCTGCGGGCCGCCAACCGGGTTGGACTGCGAGGCCTCGTGCGCGGCGGGGTTCGGGTCGTCCTGGCCCTTCGGGTCGCCGGGATAGGTCGGCTGGACGAACTTGAATGTCGCTGGCTCGCCATTGACGCTCACCGATTGCACGGACATGTCTGGGCCGTGTTTCGCGTTCTGCGACGTGCGCTCGAAATCGAGGCTGAAACTGCTGAGGCACTGCGTTGCGCGGTCGGTCAGGACCACCTTGTTGCCGGTCAGGAACTTGTTGGTCTTGGCGTTGTAGACCAGGTGCACAAGCGTATGGACGCTGGTGTAGCCGCCATTGCCGGTTTCCGGGTACAGCCTGCTGCCTGGCTGGGAAAGCGTGTGCGCGCCGGCCGAGCAACGCGCCGAACTGCTCGCCGCCGAACTGCTGGCCGCCGAGCTGCTCGTGAGCGTGGCCGCTCCGGCGGGGCTTGCCAAGCCGACGCCGGACAGAGTCAGCCCCGCGGTCGTCGCAGCGGCAACGAACAGCAATGTGCGGCCGGTCATCGCGCCTCTCCTAGTCCTCGGCAATAAGGCAACGGTCCACGTCCATCTCAGTTCGTCTCATCCTTTATGGCGCGACACGAGCGCGCCAGCGAATGTGAGGGAAGTGACTGAACCGGTATCAGGGACATGTCGGCAGGGCGGCCGGTTTGGGGGTGGATCGTCGTCCGCGGTCGTCGTCTGTCGGTCAGCGGTCGGGGAGGCGCTCGGCAGTCAGCTCTGCAGCGGCACTAAGAGCCTCGTCGCGATTGGCCAGCCGTCCGGTGCCACCCCAGCCGGTGACCGCGATCGTGCCTGAGCCGACGGCGCGCTTGAGCGACTCGGCAGGGGAGGCGTTGTCGAGCAGGCCCGCGATGAACCCCGCGTTGAAGCTGTCGCCTGCCCCGGTCGTGTCCACCGGCTTGACCGGCCGTCCGTGCACCCGCATCGGGGCGTCGGATCCGACAAGCAGGCCGCCGGCCGCTCCGAGCTTGACCGCCACCGTCGGGCCCTGCCGCTGCAGTGCCTCGGCCGCGCCGCGGACAATCTTCTGCAGCTTCTCCTCGTCCAGCTTCGGGCGGTCCTCCCTGCGGCGTTCTCGCCCGTCGTCATCGCGTTCGCCATCCCGGTCTCCGGGGAGCTGGTCATGCCGCCACCCGACGGTCGTCGCCAGCTTGACGCACTCGTGCGCGTTCGGCAGCAGATAATCCACCTGGTCAAAAATGGGCTTCGCGTTGGCCCACTCGCCCTTCGGTGCCCAGCCCGTGTCGAGGGACGTGCTCGCGCCGGCGGCGCGTGCTGTGCCGAACAGGGCCGGCAAGTCTTCCTGCAGCCCTTGCTGGAGGAAGAACGAGCTCGCGTGCACATGATTGGCGGCACGAAGCTGGTCATGGGGCACGTCGGCGGCCGTCATCTCGGCCATCGTGCCGCTGAACGTCAGAATCGCGCGGTCGCCGTCTGGCCTGGTGATGACGATGCTCATCCCGGTGGGCCGGCCGGCGCGGCGGACAACGCACGCGACGTCGACGCCGAGGCTGGCGACCATGTCGGTCACCCAGGTTCCGACCTGGTCATCGCCGACGACCGCGCACATGCCGACGCGGAGGCCCTGTGCGGCCGCCGCGGCAGCGGTGATCGCGCCTGAGCTACCGAGCGTGATCGTCGCATTATTGACGAGCTGTTCGACCTGGCCGAACTGCACGTCCACGTCACCCGCGTCCACCAGCACGTCAGGGTTGAGTTCTGCGATGACAAGCAAGTCAAGGTCAGCGGCCACGGCGTCACTCCTCGTCTGCCCGTCTCACCAGGACCGAGGGCCTCCCGAGAGGCCTGGCGGGGCCGGATTGGGACGGATGTGTTCCCTCAGTGCATCATGTTGTCCGGTCGGCCTGGCGTTCGAGGTGACCGACCCTGGCTTTCGCGCGGGAGGCGAAGTGGAGACATACCAGAGCGCGGCCGCACTCGAGGCCGCTGTCGGGACCGAGATAGGCCCGACGGAATGGTTCACGATCGACCAGGACCGGGTCAACGGGTTCGCCGATGTCACCGAGGATCATCAGTGGATCCACGTCGACACCGAGCGGGCCGCGAAGGGTCCGTTCGGGAAAACGATCGCACACGGATTCCTCACCCTCTCGCTGCTCTCGCATCTGGTCAGTGAGCTGCGCCGGGTCGAGGGCGTGCGAATGGGAATCAATTACGGCCTGAACAAGGTGCGGTTCCCGGCTCCCGTCCCCGTGGGCAGCAGGGTCCGCGCCCGCTCGACTATGGTCAGCGTCGAGCCAACCGGCGACGGGGCCGTGCAGGTCGTCAACCGGGTCAGCATCGAGGTCGAGGGCAATCCGAAGCCAGCGTGCGTGGCCGACTGGGTGAGCCGCTTCTACTTCAACGCGGCGTAACACCGGGTCGTGCGGGATGGCAGTCGGCGAGGCTGTTTCGCTGACCTCGCTCGTCAGGCCCGGGATGACGGTGGCGGTCGGGGATGGCTTTGGTTCGCCGCGGTCGGCGTCTGCCGAGCTGAGTGTGGCTGCGGCTGGAGTTGCAGCGCGGGGCGGCAGGGTGCGGCTAATCCTCGGCTGGGTTCCGCAGCCCGATCCTGATCTGGACTTCACCGCGTTTGCCGACGCCAGGACCTTCATGCCGGGCTGGGGATTGCGTCACGCGGTGGACGCGGGCGAGGTGAGCTTCGCGCCTGCAAGGATGTCCGCTGTCCCCGCTCTGGTTGCCGGCCCGTGGCGCCCTGACCTGCTGGTCGCGACCGTGGTCAGGACCGGGGACGGGTTCCGGTTCGGAAGCGAGGTGTCATGGCAGCGCGCGGCGATTGACGCCGGAGCCCGCGTTGCCGCCGTGGTGTCGAGTGCCGCGCCGTGTGCGGATGCTGGGCCGCCTTTGCCTGCCGACCAGGTGGTGGTCGTCGGCGAGACCGCTGAACCGCCATGCGTGCTGCCTGAGGTCAAACCTGGACCTGCGTACCAGGCGATCGCCGCTCTGATCGTGCCGCTGATCGAGCCGGGCGCGAGACTGCAGGTCGGCCCGAGCCCGGTGGCGACGGCGTTGCTGCGCGAGCTCACCGTGCCGGTCCGCATGGACTCCGGGATGCTGCCCGATGCCGTCGTTGACCTCGACGAACGCGGTCTCCTTGACGCGACACCAATCGCGTCGTACCTGGCGGGCGGTCCGCGACTGTACGCGTGGGCTGACGGCCGGCCGTTGCTGCACGGGCTCGAGTACACCCACGATCTGGGCAGGCTGTCGGCCGATCCGCTGTTCGCGGTGAACACGGCCGTCGAGATCGACCTCGATGGCCAGGTCAACGTCGAGGGAACGGCAGCTTCTGCGCTTGGCGGAATCGGCGGCCATCCCGACTACGCCGCGGCCGCTGCCCGATCGGTAGGCGGTCTGAGCATCGTCGCTGTGCCAACCACGCATCACGGGAAGCCCACCTTGGTCAGGCGGCTTTCGCGGCCGGTATCGACGCCTTCTCACGACGTGGACGTCGTGGTCACCGAGCGCGGCGTGGCTGATCTCAGAGGGCTTTCGAGAGCCGAGCGGAACAAGACTCTCACTCACCTCTGGGATGGTCAGGTGGCTCCCGGCGGCCAGTGACTGGCGTGCTCTGACGATCACACTCGAACGGCAGTTCCCATGGTCGAGGAAATGTCGGTGCCGATCGTTAAACTGATCGAAGAAACGGCAAATTGAAGGGAGGCGCGAATGGTGAGCATGACCGCGGC
>DATELR010000155.1:0-3053 GCA_035276345.1 Streptosporangiaceae bacterium
CCGCCGACTCGTCGATGTGGCTCATCAGCCGGTAGAGCAGGAGAAGGAGCACCTCGTAGGTGACGTTGGACAGATCGGCAACGCGTGCGGTGGCCGGGTCGGTTATCAGATTCGCCTCTTCGCCGGTCTCGGGGGGCCGCACGAGAACGGGAAGCACCGGGCGTGCGACCTCGAGGCCTGGCGCGTCCTCCCTCATCTGGAGATACTCGCTGAGCACCGACAGGAAGCGGCCGAAGTGCGCGTTGCGCCAGTCGCCGCGGGGCCCTTCACCCATCTCAACGATCGCCTCGATGGCGCGTACCGCGTCATCGGTGTTGGAGATTGGCCCAAGCTCCTTCCAGCCGAACAGCTCGCCCCGGGTCTGTGATCCGCTCGGGCCGAGGAAGAGGTTCTCCTCGCCCATCTTCTCCGCCAGGTGCCGGAAGCCCGCTTCGATCGATCTGTAGAGGTGGCCGACGGTCTGGAATTCCTGCAGGTGGGGCGCGATCTCCTCCGTCCCCATGACCGGGATCGCGTGTTCTATCGCGGCCAGCCCTTCGGCATCCTTCAAATCCATGCCCTCGGGCCGCTCGAGGAACAGGAAGTGGCGAAGTGCCTGCTCACCGAACGGAAGTAGTTCCAGGCGCACTCCGCTCGGATAGTGCCGGGCCGGTTGGGGCAGGTTGGGCCGCGACAGGTGGGGGCTTACCCCGATGGACGTCAACAGGTTGCAGGCGATGGCCAGATGGAGCATCTCCTGCTTGGCAACCATGAGGATGGTGGAACGCCACCGCTCGACCGCTGCGAGTTGCTCGTGCGTGAGCCCTTCATCGACGGAGCGTTTGAGCGAGAAGGCCGCAAAGAGGTACTCGCACATGAGCGCGTGCTCAAGCTCTGCGGCCGTGCAGAGCATGTAGATGAGCGGGCTGCGATGCTCAATGACGATGGCACGCTCGTCCATGCGCTGTTCGCTTCGCAGGTCGAGGACGTTACGCAGCCGGCCCTCGATGGCCGCCACACTGGCCGTCGAGATCCCGTCTGGCTCCGCGAGCGCGGCCGCTTCGGGGACCGGGTCAGAAGCTGTTTCCCCCGGCTCTGGGATGCCGGCGCTCACCTTTCAGCTCACCTACCGAGACGCGTGCGGGATGGCCGGAGCCTGGAATCGCGTGTGCGTGGCCAGCGTAGGGCTCATGCCCGTTTTGCTCAAGCGCTGGCCCGTGCTCCACGGCGCCGCGGCCTCACCCGCTCGCGCAGCAGGCTGCCTGCCGCCAGTTCAGGTCAGGGCGAAGCTTCAGCAAGACGGCGCCTGGCTTGCTGACGACCGGGCAAAAGGCGCATGACCGTGGGCTATCAGGTCACGGACCCGGGTCTCGTTCAAGTCCTTCCCCTGTGCCATCGCCGCGGCAATGTCGGTCTCGGTGATGCACCCGATCGGCTGGTTGAACCGATGGCCGTCCAACACGCCAAGCGCGGTCGTCCCGGCATGCTTCATCAGGTATGTGGCTGCGGCTGCGTGGTCGTACTGGTCGACCGTTGTGCTGGCTGCGGCTGTTGTCATGGCCGCCCGGCGGCGGCTGCGGGTGCTAGCGGCTGTGGTGGTCATCGTGACTCCTCGGGGCCGATCGGTATGGGCTACGGTCCCGATCATGCGCGCCCGCGGACGCGATGCCATCGGCCAGTAGGCCGATGCGGGGGATGATTGTGGGCGCGGGGCCCGCTATCCGCGGGCTGGCGCTGCCGGGCCGGCGTTGTGGCCCGCGACCCAGCTTGCGAGCTGTACGCGAGACTCCAGGCCGAGCTTGGCGAGGATGTGCGACACGTGCGTCTTGACCGTCGGCACCGAGATGAACAAGGCCGAAGCTATCGCTGGGTTCGACAGCCCGTCGGCCACCAGCCGGGCCACCTCCAGCTCGCGCGCGGACAGCTCAAAGGGGTCTTGGGCGGCGGTCACCGCCCCGGTGGGCCGCGCCGCGGGCGCCGTTTCTCCGTGCATGGCGGCTGCGATCTGATCCCGGCTAACGGCATGGGCTCGCGCGGCAGCGATCCTGTTGATGAGGTCTTTGGTCCGGTCGATCCATATCCGGCCGCCAACACGGGTATCTAGCGCCAGGCCGGCCCGGGCATGTTCGGCGGCTTCGTCGAGGCGGCCGAGGCGGAGGGCGAGCCCAGCCAGCAAGCTGTCCACCGCGCCGCCGCCGTCGGTGACCATACCGACGATGGCCACTTCGCCGGCATGCGGCGCGAGCCGGTCGTACAGCCAGCCCGGGTCGGGGACCCCCAGCATGGCCGCGACCTGGGCCCAGTAGGCAATCGCCTGCATCCAGGTCCAGGACCACGGCGGCGGCGCGAACCAGCGCGCGGCGATCTCGCGCGCCTGCTCCGCGTCGCCGCGCTGGGCGAAGCCCAGCGCCGCAGCCGGGGCGGCGAGGTGGGGGATGGACGGGTGGTCGGGCCGGGCTAGGCAAGCGGCGATCTGGTCCGCGTGGTCGGCGAGCGTGCCGGTGAGCAGCATCTGGCAGCTGTCCAGGACGAACCGGCCTGGTTGCTGCCAGGTGGTGCCCAGGTTTAGCTGGGCCTGATGGCCGGATTCCATGAGTTCGGCGCCGCGCTCGACTTCCCCGGCGACGAAATAGCGGCAGGCTTGTACCATGCGCAGCGCGATTTGCAGCTCGGGTGAGTGGAGCACGTCGGCAGCCAGCCGCCACGCATGGGCGAACTCGGCGTCGAACCGGGCGAGCTCCCCGGAGCGGATCCGTTCGGTGAGCAGCCTGGCCAGCATGATCGCCTGCACCTGCGGGCTGAGATCCCGCTGGCTGTCCTGGAGCATCTCGTCGAGGACCGCGCGGAGCTGCGGTAGATGGTCGGTGAGCTCCCCCGCCGAGAACAGGTAGGCGCTGACGGCGATACCGAGCTCTTCGGCCTGGCCGAGCCGCCGCGCGATGTCGAGGGCTTCGTTCGCATAACTCCATCCGCGGAATGCCGTCTCGTCGGAGTTCAGCTCCATGGTGAGTGTGGCGAGAACGCGGACGCGGCGGGCGGGATCGCTATCGTCGATCCGGCTCAGCTGCCCTTCG
>DATELR010000156.1:0-105917 GCA_035276345.1 Streptosporangiaceae bacterium
CTTGCGTTACCTGCGTCATCCACGCCTCCGCACTGAGACTGAAGCCGTCCGGCCCGGGTCACCGCACAGAGTCATGGCACGGGGGTCATTACCCTGGCGCGCTTCGTGCCGTCCCCGCCTGCCAGACATCAGGCCTGCCAGACGAAAGGCGAGCGCTGCCCGCGTTGCCCACTGAACCTTATTCCAACGGTAATCATGATGCCGACGTGGGTGTGCCAGATGCGGGTGTGACGCTCGCTACACCTGCTGGTCCGCTGATGGCACTACCTTCTTTCGTCATCGGGCGCTCCCGGGGAACGCTTGGTTCGCTTGTCCCGCGAGGACTGACATGAGACGGCGTCCCCTGGAGTGACCGGCGGAGGCCCGAAGCCCGCGAGGGTGTTGTCCTGCGAGGACTGGTCCATCAGCACGGCGCAGCGCCTCCACCGTCCGTTGGCGGCACCGGCGAGAGGAGCGTGCGTGCTTGGCGTGGGGATTGACTGGGCCGAGTCGTTTCACGACGTGGCAGTTGGCAGACCCGGTGCGGGGGTGATCGAGCAGTTCCGGATCCAGCACGGCCCGGCCGGAGTGCACCGGCTGATCGCCCGGTGCCTGGAGCTGGAGCCTGACCCGGCCGAGGTGCGGGTGGTGCTGGAGACCCGGCACGGCTTGCTGGTCGAGGCGCTGGCAGATGCGGGGTTCACGGTGCTGCCGGTCAACCCGGACCTGGTGGCTCGCCGCCGCGGCCCGGCGAAGAAGAAAGACGACGCCGGGGACGCGCGGATCTGCTGCCTGCTGGCCCTGGACGCCTACCTGGACCTGCGCCGGCTGATCCCGCACGGCCAGACGGGTACCGAGCTGCGCGCGATCGCCCGCGACGATGAGCGCGCCGCCCGCGACGAGCGGCGGATCGGCAACCGGCTCCGCGCCGACCTGCTTGCCGCGTTCCCCGCCGCGCTGGACATCGCCGCCGGCGACCTGGGCTCGGCGGTGTTCCTGCGGCTGCCAGAACGCTGGCCGGCTGCTGACCTGCTGGCCGACGCCTCCCGCGAGGAGATCGAGGAGTTCGCCCGGTCGCACCGGCACGGCTGGGCCGGCCGGTTCGCCGACCAGGTCACCGCCGCGCGTGCTGAGCCGCGGCTTGCCGTCCGGCCCGAGCTGGCCCGCGCCAAGGCCGGCTCGATCCGCCTGGCGGCCGCCCAGCTGCTGGCCATCCGCGCCCAGCGGCGCGAATGGCACAAACGGATGGCCGAGCTGCTGCTCGGCGCACCCCGCACCGGCCGGGACAAGACCGCGAAGGACCCGGACCCGGGGAAGGCGTTCCCGGGCGGCGAGATCTACCTGAGCATGCCTGGCCTGGGAGATCGTCTCGCCGCCCGGGTCGCCGGCGAGATCGGCGAGCACCCTGAGCAATACGCCACGCCGAACGCCCTGCAATGCTACGCAGGCCGCGCCCCGGTCACCCGGCGATCCGGCCGCAGCGAATACATCGTCGCCCGGCGCCTGGCCTACAACCGCTACCTCGGCGAAGCAGTCCACCAGTGGGCGTTCTGCAGCCTGTCCCGCTCCGCCTGGGCCCGCGAGTTCTACGACACCAAGATCGCCGCCGGCAAGACCCACCACGCCGCGCTGCGCGCCCTGGCCAACCGCTGGCTCGAAGTCCTCTGGCACTGCCTGCACCTCGGCGTCCCCTACAACGAAGCCATCCACGTCGCCAACCGCAACCGCGCCCTCAACAAAGCGGCCTGAGGTTGACAGAGGGTGTCTCATTCGCTGACGTCGGGTTCGGCAAGGCCAAGTGATTGCCGCAGGAAGTCAACCTGAAGCAAGAGCAAGTTCTCCGCTACCTCCTCTTGCGAGGCCATATGCGTCACGCCAGTAAGTGGCAGAACCTGATGCGGACGGCCGGCCGCGAGCAGCGCCGACGACAGCCGCAGCGTGTGCGCGACGGTGACGTTGTCATCGGCCAGGCCATGGATGATCATCAGCGGCCTGGACAGCTTGGCCGCGTCCCCGAGCAGCGAGGACTGGTCATATACGGCCGCGTCCTGGTCGGGGTGACCGAGGTACCGCTCGGTGTAGTGCGTGTCGTAGAGCCGCCATTCGGTGACCGGCGCGCCAGCGATCGCCGCGTGGAACACGTCTGGCCTGCGCAGCACGGCTAGCGCCGCCAAGTAGCCGCCGAAAGACCAGCCCCTGATCGCGACCCTGGACAGGTCGATGTCGGGCGTGCTCTCGGCGATCGCGGCCAGCGCATCGACCTGGTCTTCGAGTACCGGTCCCGCGAGGTCATGCCAGACTGCGCGGTCCCAGCTCGGCCCGCGTCCTGGCGTGCCACGTCCGTCGGCCACGACGACCGCGAAGCCCTGATTCGCGAACCACTGGGAGGTGAGATGGGCGTCGGCCGCGGAAACCACGCGCTGGCCGTGCGGACCGCCGTAGGGATCCATCAGCACGGGCAGCTTCGCCGATCCTGGCTGGTGCCAGGTAGGCAGCAGCACGGCCGTGTTGAGTTCCCGCGGTCCGGCCCTGTGCAGGTCGATCCGCAGCTTCGGCAGTGCGGGGCGCTCAGCGAGGGACTCGATGGTCACCGAGGTAGCGACGTCAGCTTCGCTGCCCGGACGGTCGCGCAGCACGACGACGCGCGCACCGTAGTCCGTGAGCGAGCGGCTGGTCAGCACCGTCGTTCCGCCGCCGCGCACGGCGCTGTGCACGCCGCGGTCGCAGGGTATCCGCCGCAGCCCATCGGGCCCGTACGCCCAGAGGCCGACCTGCGTGGACTCGGCGTCCGATCCGGACAGCAGGACTGTGTCCCCGTCGACCGATAGCACGTCCCTGACCTGAAGGTCCGGTGGCGTGACCGGCTCCGCCAGGCCGCTTGCCAGGTCCTGCTCGCTGGCCACGAACAAGCGCCGTGCATCGCCTGCGTCGGCGGTCCACGCGACCCTGCCGTCGGAGAGCCTGGCAGGCACGCCGGAAACAACGTCGAGCCAGTGCGGATCGGTTTCATCCCGCAGCACAGTCGTGGCCCCGTCGTGCGAGTCCACCCGCAGCAGCTGCATCCGGCGCTGGTCCCTGGATTGCACGACGATCAGCGGCGCGTCCGTGTCCCAGCTGACGGTAGTGAGATAGCCGAACGTGGCCGAGTCCCAGCGCACCGGAATCATGCCGCCGCCGGTGCTGACGATCAGCAGCTCGACAACGGCGTTGGGTGTGCCCGCTGCCGGGTACCTGATTTCGGCCGGCTGCCGATCCGGATTCGCCGGGTCGCCGATATGCCATCGATTGACGGCCGCATTGTCGACCCGCGCCACCAGCAGGCTGCTGCCGTCTGGTGCCCACCAGAACCCGCGCTGCCTGCCCATCTCCTCCGCGGCGACAAACTCGGCAAGCCCGTAGGTAATGTGCCCGACGCCGCCAGGCCCGATCAGCTCGGCGTCGGTTTCGCTGTCCAGATCGTTGACGCGCAGTGTTCCGCGGGATACGTAGGCGACCCGCCTGCCAGACGGATCGGGCCGCGGGTCGATCGCCGGGGACTGGGCACCGATCGTCCGCGGGCCAGCGCCGTCGGGCGCCAGCCCGGCCACGTAGACCTCTCCGGCGATCGCGAAGGCAGCCATCGTGAAATCAGCGTCGGTGGCGAAGGCGACAACGCCGCCTGCCTGCTCGCGGGATCGCTCGCGGCGCGCACGTTCCTCCTCTGGCTCGTCCTTCCCGGCCCCGATCGCGACCGGATCGACGATCAGGCGCTCGGCTGATCCGGCCGGTCCGGCCGGGTCAGCGGGCAGGTCCAGTCCCCAGAGGCAGGTAATGGAGTCACTGCCGCTCTTGCTGCGCAGGAACGCGATGCGCGTGCCGTCAGCGGAAATCTGGAAGGAACGCGGGACACCAAGCGAGAAGTGCCGGGTCCTGGCCTGCTGGCGGGGGAAGGAGTCGGTCATGACAGTAGATCCTGCCAGCCCCCGCCGGTACCGCTGTATCAGCCTGCGCCGGTGCGGTGAACGGAGCACCGGCCTGGCTATCCTCACGGCATGGACCAGACCAACGGCAGGCGGCTCATGCTCGTGCACGCTCACCCCGACGACGAGTCGATCGGGACTGGCGCCACGATGGCGAAGTACGCCGCTGAGGGAAGCGGGGTCACGCTGGTCACCTGTACGCTCGGCGAGCTCGGGGAGATCATCCCGCCGGACCTGGCGCACCTGGCCTGGGATCGGGACAACACGCTCGGCGAGTACCGGATTGGCGAGCTAGCCGCCGCTTGCGCGGCTCTCGGCGTAAAGGATCACCGCTTCCTCGGCGGGCCTGGCCATTGGCACGATTCAGGGATGATGGGGACGCCGTCGAATGACTGGGACGGCGCGTTCTGGCGCGCCGATGTCGATGAGGCGGCTGGTCTGCTCGTGGAGATCCTTGAGGATGTGCGGCCGCAGGTGCTGGTTACCTATGACTCCAACGGCTTCTACGGCCACCCCGATCACATCCAGGCGCATCGTGTCGCGTGGCGGGCCTTCGAGATGTCGAACGGACTAGTAAGCAAGTTCTACGCCACTGCCGTCCCGAAATCGGTGCTGGCCGAAGGGATCGAGCTGGTGCGTGAGGCGGGCGGATCTGCCGGATCGGAGTTCGAGTCCGTCGAGTCCGTCGACGACCTTCCGTTCGGGGTGCCCGACGAGCAGGTGACCACCATGATCGATGCGAGCGATTACCTCGACGCCAAGCTGGCGGCGATGCGCGCGCACGCGAGTCAGATCGCGGTGGACAGCCCGTTCTTCGCCCTGTCCGACGGCGTTGGTCAGCGGGCGTTCGGCCATGAGTACTACACCCTGCTGGCCGGTCCGCGCGGTCAGGGCGGCGAAGTGAACGGCCGCGAGTCAGATCTGTTCGCCGGAATTGACTAGCCTCCAACCGTGAGCCGCGGCCTGACCACCATCACTTACCTGGCGCTGTTCCTGTTCGGTATCGCGCAAGGGCTGCTTGGCGCGTTCTACTACTCCGCCGGCCCTGATCCGCTCGCTGCGATCGGATTCGACGCCCTCATCCTGGCCACAGCCATGTTCGGCGCATGGGGCACCGGGCAGGCGGCCGGTGCATTCGTACCAGCCGCTGGGTGGTTCGTTGCGACGTTCGTGCTGGCCAGCGGGACCAGCGAAGGCAGCGTCATCGTCACGGCTTCGACGGCGGGCGAGGTGTTCTTGTACGGCGGCGCGCTCTGCGCGGTCATCGGGGCGGTGGCCGGTTTCACGATGTGGGCCCGGCGCAAGCCGGCCGGCCCGCGGTGATTCCGCGTCAGCAATCCGCCTGGAGAACGCCCTTCAGCCCACAGCGGGGGCAGGCGGGGAAATGACGCCCGGCTGACCGGGGCTGGCATGCTCATGGCTGGGCGGCGGTGGCGGCGGCGCAGGCGCGCTGGACAGAAGCGCGGCTGTCAGGATCATCGCGGCCACGAACGCGCTGAAGACCCAGAACGCAGGCGTCAGGCCCGCTGTCGCCGTGATCCCCAGCCGGCCCGCCTGCGCAGGCGGGATTCCGAACTGCAGCGCCGGGTTGATCTGGCCGATCTGAATCACCGCCGAGATGGCCTGAGCGGCCATCGGCACGATGGCTCCTGCGAGCAGCGCCGCGCCCAGCCGGACCGGCTTCCATGCCGCAGCGGCGAGGACGACAAGGACGACCGTCACCATCACGATGACGTCGCCCGCGATCACGATGCCGGGATTGCTGAACGCGTTACCCGCCGTGACCGTCTGCGAAGTCCCGGCTGCCGTTCGCACCGTGAAGCTGTCCCACGACGGCGCGAAGGCTATCGCGGTCCCGAGCGCCGCGGCTGCCGCGAGCAGGAGTGTCAGCACGGTCTCCAGCGACCGAGGCCTGGCAGGTGCGCCGGCGTTTCGGATCCGTACCGCTAGCACCGAGCCGGCCGTGCAGGCAGCCCAGCCGATCAGGCTGAGTATCAATCCGGCGCCGACGTCTCCGCCGGATATGCCGGTGCCGAGGTCGGCGAAGAAAAGCCCGAACGTCACCAGGCTTGTGCCGGCGGCCAGCAGGGCGCCGGTCCGTTGCCTGGTTCCGCCCGCGACGATGAGGATCGCGCTCAGCGCCCAGGTAGCCAGGTAGATCAAGTGGGGAACGAGCAAGTAAGCATGGCCGGCCAGGCTCGTGTTGCCGAAGTAACCGGGGAAGAGGCCAGCAAGTGCCACCGTAACCCCCGCGACGAGCAGGGCGGCCGCAAGGATGGCGGGCCGCCCAGCCCGCCGGAGGTTAGCCGTGAGCCCGGCCGTCCGGCCCGCCGGAAGGGGTGTAGCGGGTGACGGCTGGCCGATGCTCGCGGACTGGCCAGGGCCAAGGGGTTGACCCTGGCTAACGGACTGGCTCGGGCTCTGCTGGAAGGCGCCCGGACCAGGTGATTGGCCTGTCGGCGGATACTGATCCACCTGGTGAATGGCTCGCCGCGGTTCGACGTCGCTGAAGCGGGCCCACGCGGCTTTCCAGCCGTCCGCAGTTTCCGGCCACCATTCAATGGGCCGCCACTGGGCCGCACCGGCTGGCCAGATCGCGTAGTAGCCGGGCCCGCGGCCGATCTCAAACCTTGCTCCGCGATGCGAGACGATTACGTTGTCGTGCACCAGTTCCGGCCTCCGCTCAGCTCACTCGTCAGCTCGTGGCTGTCTGCCGGGCATGAGCGTAGGTCCGCAACCTCCACGCTCGCTGGACGGAACCTGAGGCCTTGCTGACGCCCGATCGAGATGACCTGCGCGCTGGCTAGGCGAGGAACTGAGCAGGGATCTCCGCGATCGCGGCCCTGACTTCCTCGCCCAGTGCCTTGGCCTGCGGGTCAAGGCGAGTGCTGGCCGCGACGCCGCGGCCGAGCAGTCCGAGAATCACGAAGTTCAGCGCCCGAAGGTTCGGCAGCCGGTATCGCTCGATCCGGAAACTGGCCAGCGCGGGTACGAGCTCTGCCAGTCGCTCCGCGGTCAGGTATCCGTCCAGCCACGTGAACTGCTCGTCAGTGCGGACCCAGATGCCTACGTTCGCGTTTCCGCCCTTGTCGCCCGACCTGGCGCCCGCGACGAGCCCGAGCGGCGCCTGCCTGGTGGGCCCCGCTGGAGCCTGATCGGCTGACGCCGCCGGCCGGGGCTCCGGTCCGGCCGGACCAGGCTCGGACGAGGGCAGGACTCGCGCCGGGCCGGACCACGCTTCGCGGCCAGCAATGACGACCTTGGCGGTCACCAGGTCAGCGGGAACGGTCGTGGGCCAGTACACGCCGTACATCGAGGCGTCACCAGGCGGAGTGAGGGCGTAGAAGCCCGGATAGCTGGCCAGGCCCGTCTCCACCACGGCGGCCGAGAATGCCCTCCCGACCTTCGCCTTGTCCTGGTCGAGCACGGTGATCCGCAGCAGCGCAGGATCTGATCCGGCAAGCTCGACGTCCGCGGTCTCGAACGAGCCCTTGCCGCCGTCAATCCCGGCCCAGATTGCCTCCTCGGCCAGGCGCGCCTTCGCGCCGACGTCCAGGCCTTCGAGCGCGAGGATCATCGAGTTGCGGTAGCCGCCCGCATAATTCAGCGCGACCTTAAGATCGGCGGGCGGCGCCGCACCGCGGACCCCGCTGACCCTGACCCGGTCGGGCCCTGCCTGGTGAAGGTCGATGGTGTCGAACAACGCTGTCACGTCCGGGTTGAGATACGCGGGCCCGCCGATCTCGTACAGCAGCTGCGCGGTCACCGTTCCGACCGTGACCTGGCCCCCTGTGCCGGGATGCTTCGTGATCACCGACGACCCGTCCGCCGCCAGCTCGGCGAGCGGGAACCCGGCCCGTGCCATGCCTGGCACTTCCTCGAAGAAGGCGTAATTACCGCCCGTGGCCTGGCAGCCGCACTCAAGTATGTGGCCGGCCACCACGGCACCGGCCAGCTCGTCCAGGTGATCGCCGGTCCAGCCGAAGCGCCACATCCCCGGCCCGACAACCAGCGCGGCGTCGGTCACCCGGCCGGTCACCACCACGTCGGCGCCGGCGGCAAGGCCGCGCGCGATCGGCAGCGCGCCGAGGTACGCATGGGCGGTCAGCGGCGTGATCCCGGCATCGGCCAGGTTCTGTCCGGTGTCGATGTTGCCAAGCTGGTGACCTGTCCTGGTCAGCTCCGGCACCCTGGCGAGCAGGTCATCGCCTTCGACGTGTGCCACCACAGGGCGCAGGCCTGCCCGGCGGGCGATCTCGGTGACTGCTGCGGCGCATCCGGCGGGGTCGAGCCCGCCCGCATTCGAGACGATCTTGATGCCGCGTTCCAGGCAGGCCGGCAGCACCTGCTCGACCTGGGTGAGGAAGGTTCTCGCGTAGCCGGGTCGCCCGCTGAGCTGTGCCTTGCCGAGCAGCAGCATCGTGAGCTCGGCGAGCCAGTCACCGGTGAGGACGTCGATGGGCCCGCCCTCGACCATTTCGCGTGCCGCAGACACGCGGTCGCCGTAAAACCCGCTGCAGTTCGCTATCCGCAGCACGGCCGGACCGCTGGCGGGCACGTCAGCCATCGGCGCCGACCCAGGCGGGGTCCCGCTTGGCGGCGAATGCTGCCATCCCTTCCTTGGCCTCGTCCGAGCCGAAATACCTGCCGGACAGCTCAGCCATCATGCGTAGCCCGTCGGCGAATCCCTCTGCCGGGACATCGCGCAAGACACCCCTGGTCCCAGCGAGCGCTCCTGGCGCGCCGCGGAGCAGCATTGCCGCGTACCGCGCGACCTCGGCGTCCAGGTCGTCGGCCGGGACTGCCTTCGTCAGCAGGCCGATCTCGGCGGCTCGCCGGGCATCAAAGACCTCGCCGGTGAGGAAGTACTCGGCGGCCGCGCGGGACGGCATCCGGCGCAGGCAGGGCACCGAGATCACGGCGGGAACCACGCCGATGCGCACCTCGGAGAACGCGAAGCTGGCCCGCTCGGTCGCGACCGCGATGTCGCAGGCTGCGACCAGGCCGATTCCGCCGGCCCTGGCAGCCCCGTTGACCCGGCAGATCACTGGCTTGGCGCTCTCCCACAGCAGCTCGATCAGGCCGGTCATCAGGCCAGGAGCCCCTGCCGGTTTGGTCCGAGCCTCTTTCAGGTCCGCGCCTGCGCAGAACACCTTTCCGGCGCCGGTCAGCACCACGACGCGGACGGCGGGGTCGGTCATCGCAGCGTCCAGAGCGGTCCGCAGCTGGGTGAGCAGCGCGGTCGACAGCGCGTTGGCGTTGTGCGGCGAGTCCAGGGTGATGGTCCGCCGCCCCGCCGAGCTTTCGGCCCGGACGAGCACGGCCTGGTCAGCTTCCGTCATCGTCAGCCTCCGTGGTGGTCACGATCGCGAGCACGTCGCCGCCGTTGACCTGGTCGCCGGGTCCGACGCGCAGTTCGGTGAGCGTCCCTGCTGCGGGCGCCGTGATCGTGTGCTCCATCTTCATCGCCTCAATGACCAGGACGATCTGACCCGCTGTGACCCGCTCGCCCGGCGCGGCCGCGACCCTGGTCACGTTGCCGGGCATGGGCGCGATCAGCGAGCCCGACTCGACCGCGCGCTGCGGCCCTGGCAGCCGGTCGAGCAGGGTAAGCCGCACCGAACCGAGCGGCGAGGCGACCCAGACCTGATCGCCATTCCTGGTGATGTCAAAGCGCTGCCGGACGCCGGACACGTCGAGCGTGACCTGGTCGGGGGAAACCGCCGCCACGGTCAGATCGCCGTCGGCCATCGAGTCGCTTGCTGGCACGGTGATGCCGGCCCGTGTCCAGTGATAGCGGACATCGATTCGCCCGCGTGGCCCGTCGAACGACGTGAGCTGCGGCTGGCTAGGGACGTTCCGCCAGCCGCCTGGAATGCTTGCCGCTGCGGTCGCGTCCCGCCGGTTCGCCACCGCCAGCGCGACAGCCGCCGCAGCGGCGCTGACCTGGCAGACATGGTCGGCCGGGACCAGGGAGGCGAGGTCGCAGGTGCCCAGCCACGAGGTGTCGGCTCGCCCGTCACGGAAGGCATCGTGCCGGAGCACGCTGACGAGCAGGTCCCGATTGGTGGCCGGACCAGCGATCCGCGCACCGGCTAGCGCCCTCGCCAGCCTCCTCGCCGCGATCTCGCGGGTCGGCGCCCATGCGATGGCCTTCGCGAGCATCGCGTCGTAGTGAGCAGAAACTGCCGAGCCTGGTTCAACCCCAGAATCGAGCCGGAGGAACGGGGCAGGCCAGCCTGTGCTCGCCGGCGGACCGAACCTGGCATCAGTTCCGGGGACAGCGAAATCATGCACGATCCCGGCTGACGGGCGGAACCCATCGGCCGGGTCTTCGGCGTACAGTCGCGCCTCGATCGCGTGCCCGGCCGCCGCAGGAGGATTCGCGGGCAGCGACCTGCCCTCGGCCACGGCCAGTTGAAGCGCGACCAGGTCAATGCGGTGCACGCACTCGGTAACGGGGTGCTCGACCTGAAGCCTGGTGTTGAACTCCAGGAAGTAGAACTCCCTGCCGTCCTCCGGCCCGCCGCCGGCGACCAGGAACTCGACCGTCCCGGCATTCACGTAACCGACCGCGCGCGCCAGCGCCGCGGCAGCGGCGAGCAGTCGTTCACGCAGCGCCAGCCCGACAGCCGGGGACGGCGTTTCCTCGATCACCTTCGCGTAGCGGCGCTGCACCGAACAGTCGCGCTCGGTCAGCGCCCAGACCGTGCCGGCGTGGTCGGCGAGCACTTGCACCTCGATGTGTCGCGCCCCGGTCAGCAGCGGCTCGCAGAACACCGTCCCGTCGCCGAAGGCGGCCTGCGCTTCGCGTTGCGCCGACTCGATCGCGGCTGCCAGGTCGCTTTCGGCATGCACGGCCCGCATCCCGCGGCCGCCGCCGCCCGCCGACGCCTTGACCAGGACGGGAAACTCCTGAACCGAGCTCGGGTCGAGTTCAGGCAGGACGGGCACACCAGCTGCCGAGGCCCGTTTACGCGCCTCGATCTTGAGCGCCATCGCCTCCATAGCCTCTGGCGGCGGACCAACCCAGGTCAGGCCGGCTGCGAGCACCCGGCGCGCGAACGCCGGGTCCTCCGCGAGGAAGCCGTAGCCGGGGTGCACGGCGTCGGCGCCGGCGGCGCCCGCCGCTGCCACGATCGCGTCCGCGTTCAGGTACGTCTCCGCCGAACGTGACCCGGGCAGCCGGACCGCCCGATCGGCGTCGGCGACGTGCGGCGACCCGGCGTCGGGATCGGAGAAGACTGCCACGGTGCCAATCCCGGCGGCACGGCAGGACCGGAAGATCCGGCGCGCTATCTCACCGCGGTTGGCGACGAGCAGGGAGCTGATCACCGCGCCCCTCACATCCTGAAGACGCCGTAACGGCCCGCTCCGGCTGCTGCCGTGACCGGATCCTGGACTCCGCTGGCCGAACTGGCTGGTGCGCCGTCGATCACCGACAGGCACATGCCCAGCACGGACCTCGTATCGCGGGGGTCGATCACGCCGTCGTCATACATCCGGCCGGACAGGAAGAACGCCTGGGATTCCGCTTCGATCTGGTCTTCCACGGCGACCCGCATCGCCGCGTCCGCTTCCTCGTCGTAGTGCTCCCCTCGGGCCGCGGCGGCCTGCCGGCCGACAATCGACAGCACTCCGGCCAGCTGAGCCGGGCCCATGACCGCCGATTTCGCGCTCGGCCAGCTGAACAGGAACCTGGGGTCGTAGGCGCGACCGCACATCCCGTAGTTGCCAGCACCGTACGAGGCGCCGAGTACCACAGTCAGGTGCGGCACGCGGCTGTTAGATACCGCATTGATCATCATGGCTCCGTGCTTGATGATCCCGGCCTGCTCGTAGCGGGCGCCGACCATGTACCCGGTTGTGTTCTGCAGGAACAGCAACGGCACACCGATCTGGTTCGCCAGCTGGATGAACTGGGCGGCCTTCTGGGATTCCTCGCTGAACAAGATCCCGCGCGCGTTCGCCAGGATGCCGATCGGGTAGCCATGCACGACCGCCCAGCCGGTCACGAGGCTCGGACCGTAGAGCGGCTTGAACTCGTCGAAATCGGAGCAGTCCACGATCCTCGCGATCACCTCACGCGGATCGAACGGCACCTTGAGGTCCACAGGCACGATGCCGAGCAGTTCCTCGGGGTCGAGCGCGGGCTCGGCGGGAGCGCGAGACGGTCCGGCCCCTGGCTTGCGCCAGTTCAGGCGGGCAACGATCGAGCGGCCGATGCGCAGCGCATCGTGCTCGGACTCGGCCAGGAAATCCGCGAGCCCTGACTGCAGCGCGTGCATGCTCGCGCCGCCGAGCGATTCGTCGTCGGAGTCCTCGCCGGTGGCCATCTTCACTAGCGGCGGCCCGGCCAGGAACACCTTGGACCGCCCCTCGATCATGACCACGTAGTCGCTCATCCCGGGTACGTACGCGCCGCCGGCGGTCGAATTCCCGAACACAAGCGCGATGGTGGGGATGCCCGCGGCCGACATTCTGCTGAGGTCACGGAAGATCTGCCCGCCCGGGATGAAGATCTCCTTCTGAGTCGGCAGGTCGGCACCGCCGGACTCGACCAGGTTGATCAGGGGCAGCCGGTTCTCGATCGCGATCTGCATTGCCCGCAGCGACTTACGGAGAGACCAAGGGTTCGTCGAGCCGCCGCGGACCGTGGGGTCGCTGCCGCTGATCATGGCTTCCGTGCCGCTGACGACGCCGATTCCGGTGACGTTGCTGCCGCCCACGGGAAATCCGGTTCCGTAACCGGAAAGCGGGGAAAGCTCGAGGAAGGGGGAATCGGGGTCGAGCAGCAGCTCGACCCGCTCGCGGACGGTGAGCTTGCCGCGGTCACGGTGCCGCTTGACGTATTTTGGCCCGCCGCCAGCGACCGCCCTCGCATGCTCAGCGTTGAGCTCGTCCAGCTTGGCCAGCATTGCCGTGCGCCTGGCCAGGTATCCCGGGTTACCGGTGTCCAGCGAACTGGCGAGAACGGTCACAACCCGAACCATACGTTGCGCTGCGCGACCGGGCACAGCAGCCGCGCTCCTCGCCGGACACGCGCCCGCATATGCCCACAGGAGGCAGCATGACTGAGATGACCGACCCGACGTTCTACCGCACGCCGTCCGACGCAATCTCGGCCGCACCTGAGTCGCTGGCATACGTAGCCGCGTTCCACCCGCGCGGGCAGGCCAAGGACGGGATCGCCGTGATCGACTGCGACGGTTCGTCGGCGGGTTACGGCCAGGTAGTCGGCTGGACCGAGCTTCCGACAGGCGGAAACGAACTCCACCACTTCGGCTGGAACGCCTGCTCGAGCGCGCTGTGTCATAACGGTCACGGCGGGCACGGGGATCCGCTCGAGCGCCGGTACCTGATCGTGCCGGGCCTGCGCTCGTCGCGGACGTACATCCTTGATACGAAACAGGATCCTCGCGCGCCCAAGGTAATCAGGGAGATCACGGCGGATGAGCTGGCGAGCAAGGCCGGATACTCCCGCCCGCACACCCTGCACTGCGGCCCGGACGGCATCTTCATGTCTGCGCTCGGGGGCGCATACGGTGAGGATGGGCCAGGCGGCGTCGCGCTGCTGGACCACGACACGTTCGACGTCGTCAGCGCGTGGGAACTCGAGCGTGGCGACCAGTTCTTCGCCTATGACGTGTGGTGGCATCTGGCCCACGACACGGTGATCACCTCGGAGTGGGGTACGCCGTCCATGATCGAGAACGGGCTTAATCCTGAAGATCTCCTCGGCCGGAAGTTCGGCCACCACCTGAACTTCTGGAGCATGTCCAAGCGATCGCTGCAGCAACGCATCGACCTCGGCGACGAGCACCAGATGGTGCTCGAACTGCGGCCCGCCCACGACCCAGCTAAGACCTTCGGTTTCGCGGGCGTGGTGATCAGCGTGGAGGATCTCTCCGGCTCGGTCTGGCTCTGGCACAAGGACGGTGACAAGTGGGCAGCGCGGAAGGTCATCACGATCCCCGCAGAGCCAGCAGACCCTGAGCAGCTGCCTCCGGCGCTGCAGCCGTTCGCGGCCGTGCCGCCGTTCATCTCAGACATCGACCTGTCGGTGGACGATAAGTGGCTCTACGTGTCGTGCTTTGGAACGGGGGAGCTGAAGCAGTACGACGTGAGCGACCCGTTCGCACCGCGCGAGACGGGCTCGGTTCGCCTCGGCGGTGCCGTGCGCAACCAGCCTCATCCGGCGGCGCCCGAGATGGCGTTGTCCGGCGGACCGCAGATGGTGGAAGTGAGCCGGGATGGCCGGCGTGTCTACCTGACCAACTCCCTGTACGGCACGTGGGACGACATCTTGTACCCAGAAGGTGTAGGTGCATGGATGGCCAAGATTGATGCCGACCCGGCCGGCGGTATCGCCGTCGACCCCCGCTTCTTCCCGAACGGGGATGAGTTCCGCGGGATGCGCGTGCACCAGACCAGGTTGCAGGGCGGAGACGCTTCCAGCGACTCGTACTGCTTCACCGGGTAGGGCGCCCGGTGCTGCAGGCAGTGGCGCCGCTGGCCAGCGATCACGCTCCGGCGATCGCTCCCGGCCTCCTGGCAGCGGGGGCAGGGCTAGTGGCGGCAGCCACCGTGGCCGGGGTGTGGCTGGCCAGGCGGCGGCCCGGCCAGCAGCAGGTCTGGCTGGGCGCCGCAGCGGGTGCGCTGCTGGTCATCGCGGGAGTTCACGTGCTCCCTGATGCTTGGTCGGCGGCGCGAGCGGCCGGCATCTGGCCGATCGCGGTTCCGGCGACCGCGATCGCAGCGTTCCTGCTGGCTGGTTTCGTCGCCAGGGGCGGGTGCGCGTGCCAGTGCTCCACGAAGCGCGCGGGCGGCCGGGGCGCAGCTGCGGCCCTTGCCCTGCACCGGTTCCTTGAAGGGTCTGCGATGGCCCTCGTGGGATCGGCGACAGTCATCGCCGCCCTGGGGGTGCATGCCCTGGGCGAGGGACTGGCCGTCGGGGCGCTGCTCGCGTCGGCGCCACGGCGTCGCACGGTCGGCTGGCTGGCGGTCATGTGCCTGAGCCCGGTCGTCGGAGCGGTGGTCACCAGCTTCTATGAGCTGCCTGCGGTCGCTGAGCCGTTTCTGCTGGCCGTGGCTGGCGGCGTCCTCGCGCAGGCGGCTCGGGTGAGCCTGCGAGCCGCCTGCCAGGACTTGTCGCTCCGCAAGTTCGTGGTGTCCGGTCCCGCCGCGGCGGGCGTTGTCGCGGCGGTTTTCACGGTTCTCGCGGTCCAGGCGGTCGGCTGAGGTCACCGGCGCGTGCCGACATCGCTAGACGTGGACGACGGTGATTCGCTCGCGGCGCGGGCGACCGGGCTCCTCGGTAAGCCGCTGCATGTCTTTCGAGTCACTGGTGAGAAGGACAACCGGCCTGGGCTGCGCAATAGCTACAGCCGCCACGAGTGCGTCAAGCGCATGGCGATGACCTGACAGGCGGGCACGGCCAAGTAGTTCGCCCGCCTCGCGAGCAGTCGCGGCATCAACAGGTGAGATCTCAACCCGCTTAAGGACCCGGTGGACTGGCGCATCTCTTGAACCGCCGCGGATCACCTCGGTGAGAGTAGACGCGGCAACCACGACGGGCGCACCCAAGTCGTGGGCGTCCATCGCGAACGACACCGCTCGTGGCACGCCGTTGGCCAGTTTGGACAGTCCCTCTGCGTCAAGGACGAGGGCGCCTATTCCTCCTCGTAGTCGGGCCATTCCCGCCTCGTCTGCTCGCGGACTTCGGGCGGAACCGGGCCGTACTCTGCCTCGAGTTCTTCGATCAGTTCGCCAAGCATGTCGTGCTTGATCTCTCGCTCCACTGCCTCAGACACGTATCGGCTGAAGCCGCCGGCACCAGTTCGTGCTCGCACGGCCTCGGCTAGCTCCTCTGGCATGGAAACGCTCACCTTCCTCACCTTGCTGCTATGCAAGCCGCCGCTGTCCTGAATGAACACCGAGGCGGGCAGCACAGACATGATCGTCTTGACGACCTGATCCCTCGGAATCGAATCGAGGGCTCGCCTGAGCGCCAGCTCGAGCGCGCTAAGCGCCGGTGCTTCGCCAGGTTCTGGTCCTGTTGCCATGCCACTATGCTACCGGCGGTAGCAAGGTTGTTTTTCGAATGGAGGGCCTGTGAACAGAGTGGTTACCGGGTACGACGATGCGGGCAATCCCGCGATCATCCACCACGGCGAGCCGCCGACGGTGATCCATGCCGGCCGGTACCGGACAACTGAGATCTGGGTGAGCGACGCTACGCCGCCCACGACAACGCGGTCGGACACGTCGACCCGGCCGTGGGAGCTTGAGCCGGGGCCAGGCGGCGCCTGCTTCCGGATCGTTGAGATTGCCGCAGGGGATGGCGCCGACGGCGATGCGGTTGCCGGTGACCTGGACGAGCAGGCAGAGGGCTTCCAGGAGGCGCATGCGACGCAGACGCTGGACTACGTTGCCGTGCTGAGCGGCGAGGTCACGCTCGTCGTTGCCGGCAACGAGATCACGCTCCGTCCTGGCGACTGCGTGGTTCAGCAGCCAGGCGTGCCGCACGACTGGCTGAACCGGACCAGCGAGCGAGTCGTGCTGGTCGGGGTGCTGATCAGCGCCCGTTAGTGCGCACCGATCGCAGTCCTGAGCGCATCGAGCGCATGGCTCAAAGTGGTAGCTGACGAGCCGGTGATGTCGCCGCGCTGCACGTACTGGTCGTAGACCTGCACGAGTTGCGAATACTGCTGCTGCATCCGCTCCGGATCCTGGTCGGGCGATTGGAACAAGAGCTGCTGCAGCTGGTTGAACATGTTCTGCCCGGCCTGCGTGCTCACTTGTCCTGACTGAACCCCCGCCTGCAGATCTCCGACGAACGCTGCGGCTGCCGCGGCAACCGGGGGGAGCTTTGCGTGGTGCCGGCGCGGCGTCGGCGAGTGCGTCGGCTGCGGGGAATGGCTGGTATGGCTGGCGGTGATCGGCTTGCCGGAGTTGGCGGCGTGGTTGGAGCTATTGCCCGCGCCGGTTAGCAGGACCGTCACCAGCAGGGCGAGTGTTGCGGCGAGAGCGCCTCCGAGCACGACCTCACTGAGTCTTGGCCGCCTCGACCTGCGGGCTGGCTCCTCGGTCACGGTGTCCGCTTCAACAGGCGCGAACGCGGCGGTACGGCCAGGAGTAAGAGCCGACAGCAGGCCGGAGCGCGCGGCTGCTGCTCCAGGAGGCCTCTCCGCGGGGTTCTTGGCGAGCAGCCGCGTCGTGATCCAGTCCAGCTGCGCGGGCACCCCAGCCCGGCGCGCTGACGGCGGACCAGGGTCGTCGTGGACCTGGCGGTACGCGACACCGACCTCCGAATCCGCTGTAAACGGCGGCGTGCCGGTCAGCATCTCGAACAAGACGCATCCGAGCGCGTACAAGTCCGCCGCCGGGCCGGCCGGCCGTCCGGCCGCTTGCTCAGGTGAGAGGTAGGCGGCGGTTCCGAGCACTGCTTGCGTCCGTGTCCGGCCGGCGGAATCCTCCAACCGCGCGATGCCGAAGTCGAGCAGCTTAACTTCGCCGCCGGACAGCACGATGTTCGCGGGCTTGATATCGCGGTGCACGACGCCGGCGGCGTGCGCGGCTTCGAGGCCCTCGCACACAGCCGCCGCGATGGTGACTGCGTCGTCCGGCGGCAGCACGCCCGCGTCGTCGAGGATCTGACGCAGCGTTCGGCCTGCCACGAGCTCCATCACGATGAAGGGCACCGTTCCGTCGACGCCGCAGTCGAAGACGGTGACCAGCCGAGGGTGGCTGAGCGAGGCGACATGCCGTGCCTCACGCTCGAATCTGATGCGGAAGGCCGGATCTGCCGCGTACTGGGGGCTCAGCACCTTCACGGCGACCTCGCGGCCGAGGACTTCATCCCTAGCCCGCCACACCGTCGCCATGCCGCCGGTGCCGAGCACATCAAAGAGTGCGTACCGACCGCCGATCAGGCGCGTACCCCTCATGCTCACGGGAGATAGCTAACCATTCCATCGGGGGCGTAAGTGGCCGGAAATGCCTGCCCGGCTCGTCAGCCCGGCCAGCCCCGCCGCCTCAATCGCGAAGGTCGTGCGCTGGCCTCGGGGTGTTGGAGTGCGGCCGGAGCACCAGGGCGGCGAGCAGCCGGTCCGCTTCGGCAGCGGGGTCTGACGTCAGCCCTGTGTGGACGGGGCCCGGCTGGACGACGGTGCTGCGGGGCGCCGTCAGCCACCGGAACCGGCGTCCGATGTCTTGCAGGCCCGCAGATCCGGCGCCAGGCTGCTGCTCGCAGATCTGGACCACGGCCGCCAGCGCACGCTCGATGCCGTCGAGATCGGCGGCCGGGTCAAGAGCCAGCACGCGATCAGCGTCCAGGGCCACCCGGGCAGCGAGGAACCTCAGCGGATGGCAATACAGCAGCACGCCGGCGTTGATCATCTCGCCGCGGTCAACCCTGGGCACCACTTTGAGAACCGCGTACTCGAATCCGTGCCGTTCGTAGCTCACGGCGCGACCTCCCCACCGTGTCCACGGGCCTGGCTGGCCGGCTCTCCGCCGCGGCTGCGAGGCGACGGGTCGAGCCAGAACGGTCTGGCCCGCGCAGGAGTCTCGCGGCGCGGCAGCCCCGGCTGCGTGAGGGTACGCCTGATCTCGCTGAGCCAGATGTCGTGATTGGCCAGGCGCTCCGTGAGCTGCTTGACGTGCGCCTCGCGGATGACAGCGGGCCGATCGAGCCCTGGCTCAGCCTCAAGCCATTCATCGGGGACCGACGCCACCGCTTCCTGCAGCAACTCGGCCGTGATCCGGCTGGCCAGGACGCTGTCTGCCTCGTCGATCAGCGGCGCGCATCCGACCAGGGCGTGATCGGAGACGTCGTACGGGCGGCTCGCCGCTGCGCTGGCGCCGTCCCAGCGGTGCTGGTAAGTCAGCGTCGCCCCGTGATCGATGAGGTACAGGTCTTCCCGCCAGAACAGCATGTTCGGGTTGCGCCATGATCGGTCAGCGTTGCTGACCAGCGCGTCGAACCAGATGATCCGGCCGGCCAGTTCGCCGGTGACGTCGGGTGCCGCCGCGTCGAAGTCCACGGCGCCAGCCAGGAAATCGACGCCCAGATTGAGCCCGCCGCTGGCCCTCAGCAGGTCCTGGATCTCCTGGTCGGGCTCGCCCGATGCCAGTCCGGGATCCAGGTCGACCGCGACCAGGTCGGGAACCAGCAGGCCGCAAGCCATGGCTATCTGCGCGCTGATTACCTCGGCGACAAGAGCCTTCCGGCCCTGACCGGCGCCGCGGAACTTCACTACGTAGGTGCCGAGGTCGTCGGCCTCCATGAGTCCTGGCAGCGACCCGCCCTCGCGCAGCGGCGTCACGTACCGGGTCGCAGTCACACGAGGCAGCACGCCTTGAGCCTACGCAAGCCGGCCCGCGCCGGCGGCTACCTACCTGGCGAGCGCGTCGAGCTGGTCGATCGCCCAGTCCAGATCTTCCTGGCTGATCATCAGCGGCGGCGCGAGCCTGATCGTGGTGCCGTGGGTGTCCTTCGCGAGAACGCCAGCCGACATCAGCCGCTCTGACACCTCCCGGCCGCTGAGCTCGGTGAACTCGACCCCTGCCCACAGCCCGCGGCCGCGTACATCGCGGACGGCAGCAGGCGGCAGGGCGTTGAGCCGGTCGTGCATGTGGGTGCCGAGCTTCGCCGATCGCTCCTGGAACTCGCCCGTGTTGAGCATTGCGATGACCTCGCGGGCGATCGCGCAGCCGAGCGGGTTACCGCCGAACGTCGAGCCATGCTGACCTGGCTTGAACACGCCAAGGATCTCGGCCGAGGAGACCACGGCCGACACTGGCACGATGCCGCCGCCAAGCGCCTTACCGAGCACGTACATGTCTGGGATGACGTCATCGTGCTCGCAGGCGAACGTGGTACCGGTTCGGCCCAGCCCCGACTGGATCTCGTCGGCGATCATCAGCGCGCCCCACTGAGAACACAGGTCGCGCACCTTCGTCAGGAAGCCGGCCGGCGGCACGATCACGCCGGCCTCGCCCTGGATTGGCTCCACCAGCACGGCGACGACCCGCTCGTCCATGGCGGCAGCAAGCGCTTCCGGGTCGCCGTAGGGCACGACACGGAAACCAGGGGTGTAGGGACCGTAAGAGTCCCGCGCATCTGGATCGGTGGAGAAGCTGACGATCGTGGTCGTCCTGCCGTGGAAGTTGCCCTCAAAGGCGATGATCACGGCCTCGTTGGCGGGGACCCCCTTGACCTCGTAGCCCCACTTGCGGGCGGTCTTGATTGCGGTCTCGACGGCCTCTGCGCCGGTGTTCATCGGCAGGACCATCTCCATGCCCGCCATCGCCGCAAGCTCGGCGCAGAACGGGCCGAACTGGTCGTGCTGGAAGGCGCGGCTGACCAGCGTGACTCGCTCGAGCTGCCGCTGGGCCGCGGCGATCAGCCGAGGATGCCGGTGACCGAAGTTGATGGCCGAGTACGCAGCCAGCATGTCCAGGTAGCGCCGGCCTTCGACGTCGGTGACCCAGGCGCCTTCCGCCGTTTCGATGACGACCGGCAGCGGGTGGTAGTTATGCGCGCTGTGCACGGCAGCCTGGGCGCTGAGCTGGGCAGCCGACAGATGGTTCGCCTGCACTGGTACCTCCGGTTACCTCAGTTCGAGCGTGCAGCACTTCGGCCCGCCGCCGGCCTTCTTGAACTCAGACATGTCGACGGGGACCACGGTGAAGCCCGCAGCGGTGATGTCGCGGGCAAGGCCTTCGGCCTGCACAGGGAGCACCACGTTGCGGCCGTCGCTGATCCCGTTGAGTCCAAGCGCCTCGGCGTCGGCGTCCTTCGCCTCGATCAGCTCGGGGAAGTGCGCGGCAAGCGCGGCCTGCCCCGCCTCATCGAACGCAGCGGGGTAGTAGGCGGCCGTGTGCTCATCGAGAACGAGCATGGCTGTGTCGAGGTGGTAGAAGCGCGGGTCTACCAGCCGGACGCTGATCACTCGCATGCCGAAAGTCGCCTCCGCCTCACCGGAGACGGCCAGCTCGCTTCGGAATCCGTAACCGGCGATAACCGCCGACACCGCATAGATGATGTCGCCCTCGCCCTCGTTCACGTTGACGGGGCTGAAGACCTGGTAGCCGGACCGGCGGAACCAGTCCATGTACGCGGCGCCTTCACGCTGGCGCTCGCGATGCTTGAATTTCGAGCCGAGCACATTACCGCCGATGACGGTGGCGCCGTTCGCGGCAAAGACCATGTCGGGAAGGCCGGGCTCCGGGTCGATGATGCGTACCGTGTGGCCCAGGTCCGTGTAGGTCGCCCTGAGCTGCTCCCACTGGCGCTTCGCGAGCGCGAGATCGACGGGAGCGGCCGGGTTCATCCACGGATTGATCGCATACTCCACCGTGAAGTACTCCGGCGGACACATGAGATATGTCCGCGCATGCGTCGACTCGCGGTGCATGTGTGCGTGCGACGACAAAGCTCCTCCAGGTGCTGAGTGATCATCACGAGCCTAGGAGCCGACGCGCGAAAATCACCCCGATGCCTCATGCGCACAGCCGGCGATTCGTTGCGCAGATCCGCGTCAAACGGCGATTTGTTGCGCAGGGCACAGGGTCCGTCGGAAGGTCCCAGGTTTGATCGGAGATGTTCTAGTGCGTACTGAGATTGCCGCACTGCAACGCTAGCGCAGTGCCTCCAGGCGGGATGCGGCCGCGGCGATCCGCTCATCCGTGGCGGTAAGTGCCACCCTGACGTGGCGAATTCCGGCCGGCCCGTAGAACTCACCCGGCGACACCAGGATGCCTATCTCGCTCAGCGCGCTCACGGACTCCCAGCAGTCGTACCGCGAATGCTCAGCCCACAGGTACAGACCGGCCTCGGAGTGCGCGACAACCCAGCCGGCCTGCTGGAGCGCGGGCCTGAGGACTTCGCGCCTGCGCGCATACCTCGCGTGCTGCTCGGCCGCGTGCTGGCCGTCTGCGAGCGCGGCAGTCATGGCGGCCTGGACCGGCGCGGGCACGATCATCCCGGCGTGCTTACGCACCTCGAGCAGGGCGGCGACCAGCTGCGGATCGCCGGTTACGAATCCGGCCCGGTAACCGGCCATGTTGGAGCGCTTGGACGACGAGAAAACGGCGAGCAGCCCGTCGTGCTTGCGATCGCAGATGCCGGGATGGAGCAAGGACACCGGCTCGGTCTCGAATCCGAGGTCGATGTAGCACTCGTCGGACGCCAGAACGGCGCCTGCCGACCTCGCCCACGCAACCAGTTCCCGCATCCGCTCGGCTGGCCGTACCCGACCCGTCGGGTTGGACGGCGAGTTCAGCCACGCAAGGCGGATCGGCCCGGCGGCAGCACGGTCGGGGTAGTCGGTCGCGACGGCCTCGGCGCCCGCTAGCCTCGCGCCGATGTCGTAGGTCGGGTAGGCCAGCTCGGGGAAGCTGACGCGGTCGCCAGTCCGACATCCCAGGAATGTCGGCAGCCAGGCGATCAGCTCCTTCGTGCCGATCACCGGCAGCACCGCGTCCTCGGTTACGGCCACGCCGTGCTGGCGCCATAGCCAGTCAGCGGCCGCGGCACGCAGCGCCGAGGTGCCCTTCGTGAGCGGATAACCGGGGGAGTTGGCGGCGGTGGCTAGCGCTTCCATGACGACGGAAGGAACAGGGTCGACCGGGGTGCCGATCGACAGATCAGCGATGCCGTCCGGATGAGCGGACGCGCGTGCCTTGGCCGGAGCTAGCCGGTCCCAGGGGAAGGCAGGGAGCCTGGCGGCGAGGCTCCGGTCCGCCAGTGTCCGGTCACTCTTGCCTGGGGCGGCGGCGGCATCGGCGACCGGCATAGCGTTGTCGCGGTACGTCAGTGCTCTTCGGCGGCTTGCGGCGGCAACTCAGCGACGATCGGGTGGTCCTTACCGATCTTTCCAGTCTTAGATGCCCCGCCAGGTGAGCCAAGGTCCTCGAAGAAATCGACGTTGACCTTGTAGTACTCCTTCCACTGCGAAGGCACGTCGTCTTCGTAGTAGATGGCCTCAACCGGGCACACCGGTTCGCACGCCCCGCAGTCAACACACTCGTCCGGGTGGATATAGAGCATGCGCTCGCCCTCGTAGATGCAATCGACGGGGCACTCATCTATGCACGCCCGGTCAAGCACATCGACGCAAGGCTGGGCGATGATGTACGTCACTTACGAACTCCTCTTTCACGCCGCGGGTAGGACGCCGGCCTGCGGCTCCTGGACCCAAGTATCGCGGATCAGGCCGGCGTCGCGAAGCTGACCTGGCTCCCTAGCAAAATGCCGGCTACTCCGCAGGCATCGCAGGTTATCAGCCGAACGCGACCGCTTCGCGGGCTGCCGGGCCGTGAGCGGCCCGCTTCGCGGTGGTCCAGCCCTTCCTGCCGTGCTCCGCGCTCCATTGAAAGCCCTGATAGGTGACCTGCGTGAGCCGGAACTTGCTGGCATGGGTGACGAGCCATGCCGCGACGGCCCAGCCATCGGCAGGCGAGTGCGTGCGCACTTGGACGGCTGGGTCGCTGATGTGGCTGAACGGCAGCTTGCCGAAGGTCCTGCGCAGGCCGGCCTCGGCCGAGTCCAGCCGGCTCCGGCCGGTGATCTTAGCCCCGTACCAGCACCACACCGCGTGCGGCAGCCGGCCGCTGAATCCGCCCGCCATCGCCGCGCCCTGCGGCGCGTACTGGCTGTACGCGCTGCCGTCGGCGCTGTGCTGTACCGCCTGAGCCGCCCGGTAGACCGGCAGCCGCCGGTAGTTCGGCACTCCGGCCAGAGCAGAGAAGAACCTGCTGCTGGCGTAGACGGGGTCGAGCAGCTGGCGCCTAGTTCCCCAGCCTTCTGAGGGACGCTGCTGGAACACCCCGACCGAGTCGCGATCCCCGTAGTTGAGGTTCTCCAGGTCCGATTCCTGCAAGGCAGCGGCGTAGGCGATCGTCACGGCCCGCACGGGCATCGCCCGATGCCTGGCCACGCCCGCGATGGTGGCGGCGATGCTGGCCTGGCCGGGGTCTAGCGGGACATCGAAGGAGTTGCCGTGAACAAGGCAGCCGCTGCTGATCGGTGACGGGAACTTGAAGTGCTTCACCTTTGAGATCGCCAGGGCAGTGATGATCACCAGAATGACGAGCACCGCTGCCACTCCGGCGCGGCGCGATCGCGATCGGGCTGCTGCCACGCATCAGAAGCTACCTCCAAGCACCAACCGCTAGGCTCCGTCTGCATGGACATGACTCGTGTCGCGTCGCCCGTCAGTTCCCCGCTACCTGAGCAGATTGACCAGCTATGGGAGGACCGCGCGCGCCTGACGCCAGATGACGCGGCGGCTCGCAAAACGATTACCTCGGCGGTGGACCAGATCGACGCTGGCCAGGTCAGGGTCGCCTGGCTGGATCCCGATCGTGACGCCGTGGCCGTCGATGAGCGGGCCAAGCGCGCCATCCTGCTGGCGTTCCGCGTGCTGCCTATGGAGCGCTCTGATGTTGGTGATTTCCGCTATCACGACAGGGTGCCGCTGACCGGTCGGCTCGATGGTGTCCGGGCGGTTGCGGGCTCGATCGTTCGGTGGGGCGCTTACGTCGCCCCAGGCGCCGTGCTCATGCCTTCTTTCGTCAACATAGGCGCGTTCGTGGACTCGGGCACGATGGTGGACACGTGGGCAACCGTGGGCTCCTGCGCGCAGATCGGCAAGAACGTCCATCTGTCCGGCGGAGTCGGCATCGGCGGAGTCCTGGAGCCGCCGAACGCAGTACCCGTCGTTGTCGAGGACGAAGCGTTCATCGGCTCGCGGTCGATGGTCGTCAACGGGGCCAGGGTGCGAGCCGGAGCCGTCCTCGGCGCCGGCACGATTCTCACGCCGACCACGCACATCATCGACGTGCAGTCAGGAGAGGAACTGCCGCGCGGCGAGGCGCCTGCCTGGTCGGTATGCGTCAGCGGGACCCGCAGCCGCTCCTTCCCCGGCGGCGAGTTCGGGATGCCGTGCGTGCTCGTGCTCAAACGGCTCCAGGCTGGCGATCGGCACGACAAGACCACGCTCAACGACGTCCTGCGTGACCACGGCGTCAACGCCTGAGTCCGCGAGGGATGGTGTAACCATCGCTCCTGCCATGGCACCATCTGGTTGTGTACTTCGTCCTGCTCGCAGCGGCTATCGCGATCCTCGTCGGCGTTGTCGCCGTGGCGATGGGTCGTGGCGGCGAGATCGCGCGAAGCCAGCGCGACGTGCCGGTTCGCCCGCCTCGCATCAGGTCCGCAGCCGACGTGGCGAGGCTGCGCCTGCCGATCGGGCTGCTCGGTTACCAAGAGCACGCAACAGACGAGGCGCTCGACGCCGCCGCCAGGCTGATCGCCGATCAGGAGGACGAGATCGCGCGGTTGCGCGACGAGGTGTGGCGGCTGCGATCCCAGCACCGCCACGAGGTGCCGGCCGATGCGCGAGGCGGTGATCCGGATGGCGATGGCCCGGATGGTGGCGCCGACGGCAAGCTGGCGAATGCGGATCCCGTGGGAGGTCAGCCGTGACTGCGGCCGAGCGGGGTCCGGTGGCCGGCCCGGACGGGCAACTGCGCTGCCCGTGGTCCCTGCATCCCCCTGAATACATCAGCTATCACGATGACGAGTGGGGCAACCCGGTCCGAGATGACATCGGGATGTTCGAGCGGATCTGCCTCGAGGCGTTCCAGTCCGGGCTGTCCTGGCTGACAATCTTGCGCAAGCGAGACAACTTCCGCGCCGCCTTCAATGGCTTCGACATCGAGGCAGTAGCTTCGTTCGGCTCTGATGACGTCGCGAGGTTGCTGGCCGACGCCGGGATCGTGCGCAACCGCGCCAAGATCGATGCGACGATCAACAACGCCAGGGCCGCGCTGGATCTGCCTCAGGGCCTGGCCGAGAAGGTCTGGGGATACGCGGGCGATCAGGGCGCGCCGCCGCAGACGCTGGACGACGTTCCGGCCTGGACTCAGGCCTCCAAAGCGCTGTCGACCGACCTCCGCAAGCACGGATTCCGCTTCACGGGGCCCGTGACGACTTATGCGACGATGCAGGCTTGCGGAGTCATCAACGACCATCTCGCCGGATGTTTCCGCCGTGGTGCCTACCTAACCTGACGCCCGATATAATCCATATCAACGTTTTGGCAGCCGTCATCGCCGAATGGCGTGGCCGGCAAGCCGGAATCGGCTCAGGTTGGTTGGCGGGCAGGCGCCGGAAGATAGGACCTCATGGCAGCTGATGGCCAGGCACGTTCTCGGCGCAAGCCGATCGTCACGAGCGTCCCGATTGGCGCGCCGGAAAGCGTCAGGGAACAGTCTGCTCCTGCTGCCAAGCCGACTGCCGCCGGGCTGGGCATTGATCTCGCGAGCCTCGACTGGCAGCGCTCGGGCAGCGGGCCAGGTTCGTTCGAGGTCGCGTTCGTTGCGGCATCGCGCGACAAGCGAGTGGGCCAGCTTGCCCAGGAAGTCAAGGCTGACTGGGTGCTGCTGCGGGTCAGCGACGACCCTGACGGGCGCGTACTCGTCTACGACAGGAACGAGTGGACATGCTTCCTCGACGGAGCAGGGCACGGTGAGTTTGACTGGCCGGTGGCATTAAGGCGCGTCAGCCTCGCATAACGGCGAACGTCCCGCCGGGCGATATTCGTACGTGCCGCGGCTTGCCAGCGGCTCTAGCGGTATTGGTTACGTACAGTGACGAAACATCTCATCCCTGGTTATCGGTTAATGCAGTTCACTAATCTGCCTACATAACGATTGAGGACATGAATTGTGAATCGCAACTTAAGGCACGCTAGGGTTACCACACCAGGGCACGAGGAGGCCGCCGGATGAGCGAGGACGCCTATGGCGCCACCATCGCCAAGCTCCGCCTGGCCCGCAGGCTGACCGAGCTTCGACTCGAAGCCGGGTACACGGCCAACCACGTCTGCGACATGCTCAACTGGGGCAGGGGAAAGGTCGGCCGCTTCGAGGCCAACCAGTGGAAGCGCCCTGAGATGAGCGACATCCGCGACCTGCTGCGTTTTTACGAAGCGGACGAGCTCGCGACCCGGGAGATCGAGGCGCTCGCGCTGCAGGCGCGTGTCCGGCCCTGGTGGCGCGACTACCAGGACATATTCGACAATGAGTTTCCCGGCTTCGAGGCCGACGCGACCAGGATCAGGGTGTTCCTTCCGCTCGTGATTCCCGGTCTCCTGCAGTCCGCCGACTACATCGATGCGGTGATGCGGTCAAGCGGGAAGTCGCCTGCGTGGCGGCGCAGGGCGACCGAGGCACGGCTGCGCAGGCAGCAGATCCTCGAGCGCGACAAGACAACGCTTCCGCAGCTCCAGGCGGTCATCACGGAAGCATCGCTGCTCTACCGGTGGGGAAGCCGGGCGGAGCGCCGGGATCAGCTCCTGCACCTGTCTGAGATGGGAGAGCGGTCAGGCGTGCATCTGCATCTGCAGCGGTTCGCCGATGGCCCGCCGCCCGGGCTGTTCTCCGCGGTGCAGATCTTTGACTACGACGGCGGCGAGGCGAGCCTGGTCTTTACCGAACACGACCACGGGATCCAGGAGGTGAGTGATGCCGAGTACATGAGCAATTACATCGAGGCCTTCGACCGGGCCGTGGACGTCGCGCTCGAGCCGCGCGACACGGCCATGTATCTGAAGCAGCTCTCTGAACGACTGGAGTAGTAATGACTGACCTGTCTCGTGCCGTCTGGCGAAAGGCCAGGGCAAGCTATGCAAACGGCGGCTGCGTCGAGGTAGCCGCCAATCTTGGCGACGATGTCGCCGTTAGGGACAGCGCGCGCATCGACGACGGTGTGCACGTGGTGCGCCGGCCACAATTCGCGGCGCTGCTGGCCGATATCAAGAGCGGCCGCTACGACATCTAGCGGCCGCCAGGCGGCCCGCCCGGCGAGATGCCGAGTGGACGGGCCAACAAGCGGAATCCCCCCGAGGAGGGAGCCTCGGGGGGATTCCTCTGTACGCGCCTGTCTCGAGGCGTCTGGCGGTCTAGCCTGGACAAGAAGACCGCCAATGTCACTGTACACGCAGCGACATGAGCTGAATCTCGTCAATCGTTCTAACGTTGCCTACCTCACCAATCCCCCGGAAACGGACGCATAAGATCAGCATGTGTCCGGCAATGTAGCGCAGAGTTATATCTGCCAGGGTCATTGCGAAGAGTGCCAAATGACTCGTAATCTGTGTTTCACAGATGCTGAACTTGAGGAAGGCGGGGCCAGGATGTTACTGACACCCGCCGACCGGGGTCCGGGCGCGCAGCCGGCCAGGAAACGCTCCCCTCAAGCAGGGGGCTGGCTGGCTGCTCCGGTATCCGAGCTTACGGCTCCCACGGCGCCCGGCGCGACCAGTTTCGCGGCGGCGGATCTGCCTGGCGGCCCCGTCTTTGATGGCCCAGCGGGCGATAGCGGACCCGACATCGGGCTGGCCGAGGCAGGCCTGCATGCGGGCGGCTGCTTCGTCCGGCCGCTGCCGCTCGATAACACCTGCGCGGGGGCTGCTCGCCGCCTCTTCCGCGAGTCGGTGGCCGGATCGGACCTGCCGGGCGACCTGATCCACGACGGCGTCACGATGGCGAGCGAACTCGCCGCCAATACGACGAACGCTCACGGGAACGTCGAGTTCGGCGCGCAGGGCAGGCCGGTCAGCGGCATGCCCGAGATATGGGTCTATCTACGTCATTTTGGCTCTGGCCGGGAACTGGTCTGCAAGATCTTCGACTCCGAGCCCGGATGGGACGCCGGTGAGCCGCTGCCGGTCGGCGCGGCCGTGCCGGCAGGTCCTGACTCGGTCCGCGGTCGCGGCCTGCAGATGGTCGCTGGGCTCTCAGCGGGCCGGTGGGGCCATCACCTGAGCAGGGGACGGCTTGGCGCCTGGAAGGTGCAGGGCAAGGCCGTCTGGTTCGCGTTGCGGATACCGCCAGGCAGCGAATTTGCCACGAGCGCACGGGTAGCGCCGCGGGGCTCCCGCGCCATCGCCGAGCTGGCTGCCGCGCTGGCCGACCGTGGTCTAGGAGCCGGCCTGGTGCCCGTCACTGAGCCCGCAGGCGACCTCGCGGTGTTGTCGGTCAGCACGAAGCTCACGGTCTGGTGCCGCGGCGAAGTGGTGTGGTGGCAGGAGCCCGAGGGCGGCTACGACCGGCTGCCGGTCTCTGACCTGGTCGAGGCCGCGGAGCGGATCGTCTGCGTGCACGAGGAGCTGATCGCCGCCAGAGCCGACGGCGAGGAAGCGGCGCAGGGCGGGAACGAGCAGGCTGCGCGCGCCGAGGCCTGATCTCTGGCGGCTGCGAACTAAGCAGACGCGGCTGAGCCGGTACCGGCGAGGCAGCAATCGACGAACCGCGCAGCGGCGGGTAGCAGCCGGTCGGCTTGCGCGTGGAACAGCTCGGCCGCTTCCTTTCCTGGCCAGCTAGCTGGTAGCAGCTCGGCGGGCAGCCCAGGATCGACGAACAGGAACTTGCGCCACTCGTGGACGAGCTCACTTCGCATCCCGAAAACCGCCTCGTCTCCTCCGCCGTGAGGGGTTCTGACGATCTCGCGTGCTCGCGCAAGCCACTGCTGATAGCCGGCGGCGAGGCCGTCGAGGTCCCACGCCCGTGCGGCTAGGTCGCGAGGGTCCCCGTCATAGGCTGCGTGGAAGAACTCGGCTCGCAGGCTCTCGGCCGCCAGGAGGGCGTCCAGTTCCGCCGACGCTCTAGGGCTTATCCATGTCGAGCCGCCCAAGGGTGCGTACCCCAGGTAACCAAGCGCCGACCTGAGCCGCTCCCTGGCTGCGCGTTCGACCACCCGCTCCACGACCACGACATGCCAGCGGCCGTCCCAGGGCGGCGTATCCCGCCGGTAGATGCGCTCCGCCGCCTCCTGAAGCCGCTGCACGGCTCGTGGCGTCAGCCGGTAGCCAGCGCCGCCTGGCAGCTTGACCGGCTCGAGCCAGCCCTGCCCGGCCATCCTGGAAACCGCGGTTCGCACGGCCGGTGCCGATATCCGCAGCGGCGCGACGAGTCTCACCAGGGCGGCCACCGGGGCCTGTTTGCCTCGTGAGAGCAGGTGATCGCCGTATATATCGAAGAGTGCCGATCTGGCGTTCACGAACCTAGTCTCACGCGGAGAGCCTTACGAGCGATGGGAGTAACGGTGATCGTTGCCACCAAGGTCAGGGAACTGAACGATAATAGAGGTACCGATTGATGTAGATGTGGCTTGGCAGGCAGGAAGGGGAACAGTATGGCGGCGATGAAGCCGCGGACGGGTGACGGTCCGCTTGAAGTCACTAAGGAGGGCCGCGGAATTGTGATGCGCGTGCCGCTTGAGGGCGGTGGACGGCTTGTCGTCGAGTTGACGCCTGATGAGGCTAAGGCGCTCGGTAACGCACTTGAATCAGCTGTTGGTTGAGCAGCGTGCCTGATGCCTGTCATCAGTACTGTTACCCCCCTGAGCGGCGCTGGCCTGCGCGCAGCCGGTGATTGCCTGCGCGCGATCGGCGCTGGCAGCCTGGACGCCTGCGACCTGATGGCCGTCCCCGTGGAGGCGGACGGCGCATTCGCTTCTGATCAGGCCCTCGACGAATTCCTAGCAGTCCTGGCCGATGACTTCGTCAAAGCTGCACAGCTCACCGGGAAGGCCGGCCAGACCGCGCAAACGATGGCCCAGGCCGGATCGGCCACGATCAGGATCATCTTCCTAGGCGTGGGCGACCGGTCGCCGCGCGCGCTGCGCCGGGCAGGTGGCGAGCTCGGCCGGATGTTGCAGCCCGGCCAGCGGGCATTGACCTCTGTCGTCGCGGGCCGGCCTGCCAGCCAGGTCAGGGCGTTCGCCGAGGGAGTGCTGCTCGGCTCGTACCGGTACACGGAAAAATCGACCGTCAGCGATCAGGCCAAGGACGCTGAGCTGCGATTGCTCGTGACGCCTGACGGGTCAGACGGTTCGCGGGCGACCGGCGCGGCTGGCGAGGCCGCGGAGGTTATTGCGGAAGCAGCGACGGTGGCAACCGCGGTGGCGCTGGCCAGGGACCTGACGAACACCCCGTCGCTAATCAAAACGCCGGAGTGGCTGGCCGATGCCGCGGTCCAGTTGGCCGCCGATTCCGGCCTTGTCGCCAGGATCTGGACCGATCAGGAGCTACTCAGCGCCGGGTTTGGCGGGATCACCGCTGTCGGATCAGGCTCGCACAGCCCGCCGCGGCTGATTGAGCTGAGCTATACGCCGAGCGCAACCGACGCCACCGGGCGTCACGTCGTCCTGGTCGGCAAGGGAATCACTTTCGACAGCGGCGGGCTCTCGCTGAAGCCGAACGACGGCATGAAAACGATGAAGACGGACATGGCTGGAGGTGCGGCGGTCATCGCCGTCATGTCCGCACTGGCCAGGCTCGGCGTTCGCGACCAGGTCACCGGGCTGGTAGCGGCGGCTGAAAATATGCCGTCAGGATCGGCATACCGCCCAGGCGACGTTCTGACGGCGTTCGGCGGCCGGACCGTCGAGGTGCTGAACACCGACGCAGAAGGCAGGCTCGTGCTCGCCGACGCGATCGCGTACGCCGACGCGGTGCTCGAGCCTGACCAGATCATCGACGTGGCGACGTTGACCGGCGCGGCGAGAGTCGCGCTGGGCAGAAGCCTGGCGGCGTTGTATTCGACGAGCGAAGATCTCGCCGCGGGGCTGATCGCATCAGGCGAGGCAAGCGGCGACAGGCTGTGGCGGATGCCGCTCGTGGACGACTATCGCAGCGAACTCGACTCGCCCGTTGCCGACATCGCGAACGTGCCGCGAAACGGGTCAGGGGCCGGCTCCATCACGGCTGCGCTCTTCCTCAGGGAGTTCGCTGGCGCGCGAGCGTGGGCTCACCTCGATATCGCGGGCGCCGCCCGTAGTTCAGCCGATGAAGGTGAGCTAAGCGCCGGAGGTACTGGCTTCGGCACGAGGGTGCTGCTCTGCTGGCTTACCGATTCCGCCGCACGGGCCAGCGAACGGCCGGTCAGCCTGCCCGCTTGACGGCCGCCAGCAGTCCCTCACCGGTGGGCACGAGAATCGGCACCAGATTCTCGTCGGCCAGGACCAGCTGGCGCAGCTCGCCGACCGATGGCGTGTCGGGATCGCGATGCGCGACGTTAGGTCCCTCGTCGGCCTGAAGCGCGTTGTCGAAAGCGACGATTCCGCCTGGCCGCAGCAGGCGGAGCGCCGCGGTGAGGTACTCCGGGTACTCGCGCTTGTCGGCGTCACAGAACACCAGGTCATATGCGCTGTCGGCGAGTCTGGGCAAGACCTCGAGAGCCCGGCCGGTGATCAGCCGGTACCGGCTGGAGCCGAAGCCCGCGGCCACGAATACGCTCCTCGCCAGCCTGTGGTGCTCGGGCTCGGTGTCGACGCTGGTCAAAACCGAGCCCGCGCGCATGCCCCGCAACATCCAGATGCCGGACGTCCCGCAACCTGTGCCGATCTCCACGACCGCGCGCGCGTTGATGGCCGCGGCAAGGAATCGCAGCACACTACCCGTCAGTGCCGTCACCGGGATGGAACCGCCAATTCGTTCCGCATGAGCACGAGCCTGGAGAAGCGGTTCGTCCTCAATAACGAATTCGTCGACTATTCCTGTGACGTCTGAACGGAAGATGGCTGCCTCCGGTTACGTTCAAGAAAACTTCTCCGCGCCGCAGCCTAGCGTCAGCCGAGGTCAAGCGGGAACATGCCGTGCGGGCCAGACGTTGATGGTTTGCGGTCCCGCAACAGGTGCGAGATATCGCTTGTGATGGCGACAGGCACCCGCGGCCGCTTCCCAGGACACGCGAGGGATGGCTGATGCAGACTGAGGCGGTGGACCAAGCTGGCCCTGACCAGGCTGCTCAGTGGACGCCGCCAAGCTGGGAAGACGTCGTCAAAGAGCACTCTGCTCGGGTGTACCGGCTGGCGTACCGGCTGACCGGGAACAGCCACGATGCTGAAGACCTCACTCAGGAGGTCTTCGTCCGCGTCTTCAGGTCGCTGCCGACTTACACGCCAGGCACGTTCGAGGGCTGGCTGCACCGCATCACCACGAATTTGTTCCTGGACATCACCCGCCGCCGGCAGCGCATCAGGTTCGAAGGTCTTGGGGATGAGACAGCGGCGAGGCTCCGTGGAGCTGAGCCGACGCCTTCCCAGGCCTTTGACGACCGTCACCTGGACCACGACATCGCCGAGGCGTTGGCTGACCTGCCGCCTGAGTACCGGGCAGCGGTCGTCTTGTGCGACATAGAGGGCCTCACCTACGAGGAGATCGCAGACGCGCTCGGGGTGAAGCTGGGGACGGTGCGCAGCAGGATCCATCGCGGCCGCGCGCAGCTGCGCGCAGCGCTCGAGCACCGCCGGCCGCGTCGCGACGATCCCGCCAGTGGCAGAGTTCAGGACGCCGTCGCCAGGGAGGTGGGCCCCCGGTGAATCACCTCGGACGCTGGCTCTCTGCGCTCGTCGACGGCGAGCTTGACGGCATCGAACGCGACAGGGTTCTCAATCATGTCGCCGGCTGCGCTGCCTGCAGGCAGGAAGTTAACGCGATGCGGGCACTGAAGCGGCGGCTGACGGCGCTGGGCGACACGTGCGCCGAGGCGCCGATCGCAGGCAGGCTGATCGAGCTTGCCACGAGCGATGAGGGACCTGCCGACGTGGCCAGGGTGGGCGCGACGTCGTGGTCGGATGCGTCCGTTGATCCGCCGTCTAGCCGCGGATTTCGTCAGATCCGGCCTGGCTGGAAGATCGCAACCGGCTCAGTCACCAGCGCGCTGGCGATCGGCATGATCGCGTTCGCTCTTGGAAACGTCGGGGCCGAGCCGCCGGTACCGAAGATCACCCCTTCGGTCGACAGCTACCTGCTGCAGCACAGCTTCGACGCGGGACAACAGCCGGCTGGTTCGACGTCGTCGACCGGGGCCGGCGGTCAGACGGGCAGCACGCACTACTGGGCGCACCAGGTGACGCCGCCCAGGCTCGATCCGCGCGGCCCAGGGTTGGGGCAGCTCGGGGTGCTGGCCGAACCCGCGGGATCCGCGGGCGGTTCGGGGCCGAGCGCAGGATCGATCGCGTCGGCGTCCGCTAGTCCATCTCCCGTCGCGTCAGCCAGTGCGAGTCCAGCGGCGCATACCTCCACCGCTCCTTACCGCTCGCCTAGCAAACATCCGGCGAGCCGCAGCACCAAGTAGGCCCCCATGCTCTGGCTCTACTGGCGCCGCTCGCGGGTCGTCATTTTCGTCGTCGCAGCCGTGCTCGGCTTGCTGGCCGGGTTCGTGCTGCTCGCCGACTCGCTCGCTGGCCCCGGCACCAGAGCCGGCCAGCCAGCGGCACTGCACCAGTTTGGTGGCGGCCGGCAGTCGTACCACGCGCCGTCGCTCGATGACCCTCAGGTTCGCCGCGGCCTGTTGCTGATGAACGATGCGGCCGCCGCCTGCAAGATGGTGTCCTATCGCGGCGTTCAGATAGTGGCCTGGACGAGCGGTAGCGCGTCATCGTCCTACCTCATCGACGTCTGGCACCGCTCGGGCCAGCCTGAGCTGGCCGCGACCGACGGCGACGCCGATGACAGCAGGGGCGCGCGAGGCATTCCCGCAGGCGCCGGCGCGGTTGGCGTGCTGAACATCTCATCGGCCATGCTGAGCCTGCTGCGCGCGAACTACGTCGTCGAGTACGCAGGCGACGGATCCTCCAGCGATCGTCCGGCGCGAATCGTTGCGGTGCGACGGCACGACGGCACGCTGGCCGCTCAGTATTGGCTGGACCGCGACACCGGCCTCCCGCTGCGGAGGGAAATGTTCGACGAGAGCGGCCGCAGGGTCAGCGAAGGTGCGTTCATCGACCTGGAGGTCGGCCTCAGCGGCGTCGGCGTCGTGCCGCCGACGCAAGGGCAAGCCTGGCAGTCCTACATCTCCCCGCAGCAGTCACCAGGCTCACGAGTGACCGCAACCCGGATTCGCGCGTTGCGCGCAGAAGGCTGGCCGGTTCCGCGGACGCTGGCCGGAAACATGAGACTGGCCAGCGTGTCCAAGGCGGCGACTAGGTCCGGCACGGTGCTGGACGCCTCGTACTCCGACGGGCTCTCCGTGGTGTCCTTGTTCATCCAGCGCGGTGAGCTCGAAGGAGCGCTGCCCGGCTGGCACCATGTCGCCGTCAGGGGCGTGCCCGTGTACTCGACGAGGTCCGGCGACCTGGACGAGCAGGGGCTGGCGTGGTCGGCAGGCGGCTTCGTGTACACGGTCATCGCTGACGCGCCGCCGCAGGCGGTCTCTCGCGTCATCATCCAGCTGCCGCACGAAAGGGATATGGGATTCTGGGACCGGGTCAGGCGCGGCATCGGGCGGATCGGGTCCTGGTTCGACCCATTCCGCTGAGCTGCCGGGTCCGGCGGGCCGGAAAGCCGGTTACTCTGGTGTCAGCGGAAGGACAGGGAGCGCGAGGCGGCTTGTGTTTGATCTCTCCATCACCAAGATTCTCGTTCTGGCGTTCATCGGCCTGTTGATCTTCGGGCCTGAGCAGCTGCCGAGGATGGCAGCGCAGGCCGGGCAGGCGCTCCGTAACCTGCGCCGGCTCGCCGACAACGCCCGCGCCGACCTGTCGGAAAGCCTCGGTCCCGAGTTCCGCGACTTCGACTTCAATGACCTCAATCCGAGGGCGTTCGTCCGCAAGCACCTGCTCGACCCGATCGACGAGGAATCCGACGGCTGGTCGTCAGGAGCGGAGATGCCCTATGGCGATGTTCCGGACGCTGACCCCGTAGCCGTGCTCACGCCAGGCGAAGTCCCGCCATACGACTCAGAAGCGACCTGATCTCAGACCGGCGTCAGGCCGAGCTGCCGGCCGGCCAGACTGCGCGACCTGGTGCCAAGCGACTCCGCGATCCTGATCAGCTCGGCTGCCGCCGGAGCATCCGGTTCGGCCAGAACCAGCGGCACGCCGTCATCTCCGGCCTCGCGCAGACGCAGGTCGATCGGCACTTCGCCGAGAACAGGCACTTCGGCGCCGGTCAGACGGCTGAGCGTCTGAGCGACCGCGTGCCCGCCTCCCTTGCCGAACACCTCGATTCGCTCGTCGCAGTGCGGGCACGGCAGGTAGGCCATGTTCTCGATGACGCCGACAACGCGCTGATGCAGCTGCGTGGCCAGCGAGCCGGCCCGCTCCGCGACCTCGGCTGAGGCAATCTGAGGCGTTGTCACGACGAGCAGCTCAGCCCCCGGGATCAGGTGCCCGGCGGAGATCGCGATGTCGCCCGTGCCAGGCGGCAGGTCGAGGAGCAGCACGTCCAGGTCGCCCCAGTAGACGTCGGCGAGGAACTGCTGAAGCAGCCTGTGCAGGATCGGACCGCGCAGCGGCAGCGGCTCATTACCCTTCTTGAGCATGCCGCTGGAGATCGCCTTCACGCCATGCGCCACCGGCGGCATGATCATCTGCTCGACCTGCGTGGGCCGCGCTGTGACGCCAAGCATTCGCGGCACCGAGTGGCCGTAGATATCGGCGTCGAGCAGGCCAACCTTCTGGCCAGTTGCCGCCAGCGCGGCCGCGAGGTTCACGGTCACCGACGACTTGCCGACGCCGCCTTTGCCGCTGGCGACCGCGTACACCTTCGTCAGCGACGCCGGGCTCGCGAACGGGATCTCGCGCTCCGGCTTGCCGCCGCGCAGGGTGGTTTGCAGCTCGCGTCGCTGATCATCGCTCATCACGTCGAGCTCGACCCGGACAGCGGTCACCCCGGCGACCTTCTCGACGGCGCCCTGGACCGAGCGGGTGATCGTCTCGCGCATCGGACAGCCGGAGACCGTCAGCCAGACATCGACCCTGACCGTTCCGCCAGGTCCGACGTCGACGTTCTTGACCATGCCGAGATCGGTGATCGGCCGCCGGATCTCAGGATCAAGAACGGTGGCCAGCGCCTGCATGACCGCCTCGGTCGTGGGGGCAACCAGCCCGGCTCCTTGCTGGCCGGAAGTAGTGCTGGACATGGCTTCATGCTAGAAGCACCCGCATACCACGTCGAACGCTCGCCCAGGCATCATCTGTTCATGACGAGCGCTAGGCGCAGCTGCCTGACCGTGCCAGGAAGCAGCGAGAGATTTCTCGCCAAGGCGAGAGATCTGGCGGCCGATGCCGCCGGCCACGCCCCTGACGAGGTCATACTCGATCTCGAGGACTCGGTTGCGCCCGCCGCCAAGCAGCAGGCCCGCGAGCTGGTTGCCGCCGCCCTTGATGATCGCTGGCCGCGCGAGCGCCTGGTCGCGGTTCGCATCAACGGCGCGACCACGCCGTGGGCCTACCAGGACGTGACCAAGATCATAGAGCGCTCGGGCGCCCGGCTGAATGCCGTCGTGCTGCCTAAGGTGTCCAGCGCTGGCCAGATCACCTGGCTCGACGTGCTGCTCGACCAGGTGGAGCTCGCGGCCGGGCTGACGCCGGGAGGCATCCGCATCGAGGCGCAGATCGAGGACGCTGCAGGCCTCGCCGCTGTTGACCAGATCGCATGCGCGTCGCCGCGGCTCGCCGCGCTTGTCTTCGGCCCGGCTGATTTCATGGCCAGCCTCGGCATGCGCTCGCTGAGCATCGGAAGCCAGCCGGAGGGTTACGCCGGCGCGGATGCCTTTCACTATGCGCACCTGCGGATCCTGGTCGCGGCCAGAGCGGCCGGCCTGCAGGCCATCGACGGCCCCTTCGCGGCGATCGCCGACACCGCAGGCCTCGCCTCGGCGGCGGGAAGCGTCGCTGCCATCGGCTACGACGGCAAGTGGGTCGTCCACCCTGACCAGATCGCCCCCGTGAATGCGGCGTTCTCGCCAGGTCAGGATGACTACGACAGGGCCGAGCGGATCCTGGCGGCGTATGACCACGCCACGTCCGCGCAGCAGCGTGGTGCCGTCATGCTTGACGGCGAGATGATCGACGAGGCGACGCGGAAGCTCGCGGCGGTTGCCGCTGCCCGCGGCCGTGCTGCCGGCCTGGTTTGGCATGCGCGGCGTTTACCGCCTCGCCGGGATGAGCATCGTTAGTACTAGCTCACGAACGGCGACCGACCCGGGAGATTGCAGGGCATGGAGGCGACGGACCTAACCTGCCCCCGGTGCGGAGGTGTGGTCGCCGCCCCTAGTGCCTGGTCGAGCAGCTGGCGGTGCGCCGTGCATGGCGATGTGGCGCCGCTGCGGCAGGTGCGCAGCCTGTCGCCGGAAGGGCTGGCCGGGCTGGTCCGCAATGCGGTCGTGCCTGTGATGCTTCCCTGGCCTCTCCCTGACGGCTGGCTGGTGACCGGTTTCGCCGCAGCTGGCGATGAGCGAACCGGGAGCAGGGCGTGCGCCGTGGCATTGTCCGGCCCGAACCCGGTCGGCGGACTGGGGGAAATGTTGCTGATCAGCGAGGAACTCGGCGTCGGCCTCGGCGCGTACTGCGCCGGGCTGGAGGGTCCTGACCCCGGCCACGGCTTCCCCGATTGCTCGCCCCACGCTCAGGTTGCCTTCGGCAATCACGACTTCCCGCTCTGGCATATCGATGCCCCAAGCCGGGCCGCGTTCGCCGGCGAGGTCATGGGGAGCTGGCTATGGATTCTGCTGTGGCCGGACACGGCAGGCACGCTGCTAGTCGAGCCGATGCGGCTGATCGACCTGCGTGACCCAGGCCAGGAGCTCGACCTGCCGTTCGGGGCGCGCTCGCCGCGGCTTCCCGGCGAGCCTGGCTAAGGCCATCGGGGCGGGATCGGCAAGCCCGCACCGGCTACAGTCGCCTCGTGCGCGCGGATCTGCACTGCCACAGCTCGAAATCGGACGGCACGAGGCCGCCAGCTGAGGTCATGGTGCGCGCTGCAGCGGCTGGACTCGACGCGGTCGCACTGACCGACCACGACACCGTCGAGGGGATCGCGGCAGCCGCAGCGGCGCTGCCGGCCGGTCTGTCGCTGATCAGCGGGATGGAGCTGTCGTGCCGCCGCGAAGGGCACGGCGTCCACCTGCTCTGCTACCTGTTCGACCCTGCGCACCAGGAGCTCGGGGCACAGCTCCGCGCGATCAGGGCGAGCCGGATCGACCGCGCCAAGGCCATGGTCGCCAAGCTGAACGCGCTCGGCGTGCCGGTGAGCTGGGAACAGGTGACCCGCATCGCTGGCGACGGCGTCATCGGGCGCCCGCACATCGCACTGGCGATGATCGAGGTCGGCGCGGTGAACTCGGTGGACGAGGCGTTCACGCGGCAGTGGATCGGTCCTGGCGGCCGCGCGCACGCCCGCCGGTACGCGATTGATCCCGCCGACGCGATCGCGCTCGTGCACGACGCCGGCGGCGTTGCCGTGCTCGCCCATCCGTACGCGATTACCCGCGGCTGGATGGTGCCCGATGACTTGATCGCCGAGCTGGCGCGGGCCGGCCTGGACGGGGTGGAGGTCGCCCACCCAGACCATGACCGGGGTCAACGGGACCAGCTCATGACTGTCGCGCGCAATCTCGGTCTCGCCGCGACCGGGGGAAGCGACGATCACGGCGAGCTGACCGGTGACCGGATCGGCTGCGAGGCGACCGGGCAAGACGACCTGGACGCTCTGCTCGGGCCAGCCTCAGGAGCCGCGGTGATCACCGGGTGACGCCGCTGGTTTCTGACGTCAAGTTCTTCTGGGAAGTATTCGTCACGTTGCTGGTCATCACCGACCCGCCAGGAATCGTGCCGGTCTTTATCGCGATGACGGCGGGCCGTCCGGTGACCGAGCGGCACAGGCTGGCCTGGCAGGCGGCTGTCGTCGCGCTCGGAGTGATCGTGGCCTTCGCGGTCTTCGGCCGCTCGATCCTGGACTATCTCGGCGTTGAGCTGCCGTCCCTGCAGGCGGCAGGCGGTCTGTTGCTGCTGCTGGTGGCGCTCGAGCTGCTGACCGGGCGGTCGGCAGAGCCGACCGAACTCGAGCGGGCGAGGGCCAATGTGGCGTTCGTACCGCTGGGAACGCCGCTGCTGGCCGGACCAGGGGCGATCGTCGCGACCATGCTTTTCGTGCAACGCATCGGGTCGGTTGGCGGCGGCGTCGCGTTCGGTGCCGCTATTGTCGCTGTCGTTGTCGTGCTCTGGCTGGCCATGCGCTTTTGCGGGGTCATCTTGAAGCTGCTGCGCGGTAGCGGCGTCGAGCTGCTGACCAGGATCGCCGGGCTGCTGCTGTCCGCGATCGCCGTGCAGCTCATCGTGGACGCGGTCCGGGCCATGATCAGGAACGGGCCAGGTTAGGGGTCGTCATGCAAGCGAGGATCGACCGGGTGGCCGGACCGGTGAACACCTGGATCATCGGCGATGACGACGAGGTCATCGTCATCGATCCAGGTGAGTCTGCGGACACGGTCATGCCCGTCGTCGGCCAGCGCGAGGTACTCGCGGTCATCTGCACGCACGGTCACGCCAGGCATGTCGCCGCGGCCTTCGATGTCGCAGACCGCGATGAGGCCCCCGTGGCGCTGCATGACTCTGACCGGCTCGCCTGGCGCGAGGCGCATTCGGGCAAGGAACCCGACATCCGGATGGAGAACGGCGGCGTGTTCGAGGTCGCCGACGTCACGTTGGAGGTCATCCACGCTCCTGGCCATAGCCCAGGGTCGGTCGGGTTGTACTGCGAGGAGCTTGGTGTCCTGTTCTCCGGTGACGTCGTGACTGGCGGCGGACCCGTTCCGCATCAGGGCTACTTTGAGGATTTCCCTCGCCAGGTGAGCTCGATTGGTGCCAGCGTGCTGACCTTGGACGGTGACACCAGAATCCTTGCTGGCCATGGCGAGGAGACCACTGTTGCCACCGCCGAGCGCCGATTCGATTCATGGGTGTCCGCCGGACCGGAAGGCCTCATCGACGAGCCATCGGAGTAGGCCGGCCAGCGAAAGGCAGCGCGGCGATGGTCCGGTTATGCCACGGCAAGGTCCAGGATGGAATGGTGCAGCAGCTTGGATTCGAAGGCATGCCGCGCCGGCTCTACCCGTGCACGCCTAGCCGGCTGCGGTCCTGGCTGGACTGTCCGCGACGGTACCGGATGACGTACCTGGACCGGCCGTCGCCGCCCAAGGGACCGCCGTGGGCGCACAACAGCCTCGGCGCCAGCGTGCACAACGCGCTGGCCGGATGGTGGCGGCTCAGGCGCGCGGAGCGGACCCCCGAAGCAGCGGGCGATCTGCTCGCCGGCGGCTGGATCGGCGAAGGCTATGCCGATGACGCACAGTCCGCCGACTACCTGCGGCGGTCGCGGGCCATGGTTGAGCAATACGTCGCCAGGCTCGATCCGGCATCCGAGCCGGCCGGAATCGAGCGGACGGTCGCTGCTAAGACTGACCTGATCGCGATTTCCGGTCGGATCGACCGGCTCGACGACAGGCCAGGTAAGGCTGCGGGACCCTCGGCCCGGGCGGATCCGTTCGGCCGCGAGCTGGTCGTGGTGGACTACAAGACTGGCAGGAGCCGGCTGTCCGTCGATGACGCGCGGTCATCGCTGGCGCTCGCGCTTTACGCCCTCGCGGCCGGGCGGGTGCTGCGCCGGCCCTGCAGCGCGGTGGAGCTGCACCACCTGCCGACGGGGGAAGTTCTGCGCTGGGAGCACAGCCAGGCGTCGCTGGAGCGCCAGCTTGGGCGTGCCGAGGACATCGCAGGAGAGTGCTCAGCCGCCGACCAGCAATACCGGTCAGATCCTGAGTCCGGGCGCGGAGACGAGGTGTTCCCGCCGACGCCAGGACCGGGGTGCAGCTGGTGTGACTTCCGCGCGCACTGCCCGCAAGGCAGGTCGGCAGCCGCGCAGCGGCGCCCCTGGGACGGTCTAGACGACAATCTGCCTGCCCCGGCGCTGGCCGATAGCGCGAGCGTTCATCGCGCGCCCGATTAGGGCGGGTCTGTCTGGTCGCCGGCCGACTTACCCCGAACCAGTATCGTTCGATGGCCGTTGTTTGACCGATATAAGACCTCTGCCCGAACCTTAACCGGGGTAAGACGTCTTATCGCTTCGAACTTCTACCCCTCGAGGCCGATTCGGCCTGGTTCCAGAACGATGTCAGCATCGCAGCTGTCGTCTCTGGCGCCTCGACGGCCGGAGAGTGCCCGGCACCTGGGATGCAGATCCGCTCGGCTCGGAGGCGCTTGGCCATCAGGTCCTGGACGTCGGGCGGCCAGGCGTCGTCGTCCTCGCCGTAGCTGACCAGCTTCGGTAGCTGTTCTAGCCCGGCGAGTTCGGCCGTCCGGTCCGGGCAATTGAGCAGGTGCTTGGCCATCTCTGCCAGGCCGAGGGGGCAGCTAAGCGTGGCTCGCTCGGCCAGGAAGTCAATGATCTCGGTGGGCGTGCCATCCGCGATCGCCTGCGGCTTGACCTGACCGTGCCAGACCTGCTCGATCAGCGGGCCGAGCAGGTTCACATCGGTGCCGGCCGGCTCGAGGTAGTCGAGCAGGTCGCGCAGCGTCATCGCGCGTTCGCCGCCGATCGTTCCCGGCCCTGAGCAGAGCAGCGTCAGGGAGGTGACAGCGCCCGGGCTGGCCAGCGTCGCGTGCCGTGCGACCAGGCCGCCGAAGGAGTGGCCGAGCAGGTGTACTCCGCCGTCCGCCGCCATGGTCGCCGCGACCGCCAGCAGGTCGCTGGCGAGCTCATCGAGGGTGTAGCCAGCCTGCGTCGCGGCCGCTGCGGACTGGTACTGGCCGCGCATATCGATAGCGGTCACTGTGCGGCCTGCGGCCGCGAGCGACTGGAGCACCGACAGGAAGTCTTCTTTGCTGCCGGTGTAGCCGGGCACGAGCAGGGCAGGCTGCCGGTCACTAACCCCGCTTGGCGCCTGGCCGCTCAATGCCGCAAAGCCGCCCCGGGCCGTCTGGATGACGTGCGGCTTAACCTGAGGCGGTATGCGCAGGGAGCGCGGAGTGCTCACGGTTTGGCAGCCTATCTAGACCTGACCGCTTCACACCTGACGTCCAGCCGGCACGTCAGGTTCTTCGGTCGGCCGGCCTGACGCGTCCTAGTTGGCGCGGATGTCTCGTTGCTCGGCTGGGCTGGCAGGACGGGCGGAACGCGGCTGAGCATCCGCGCCGTGCGGGTTCGTGGTGCCGCGGTCGCGACGCCTGCTGCGCCTGCGCGCGGCCGGCCTGTCGCTGGCAGTGCTCGGGCCGGACTCTGCAGACTGACCAGGATTGCGATCTTCTGGTGATGACTCGGCGACGGTGCTCGCCTGGATGTCATGGCTCGCCTGGCCGGATGCACGTACTGGAGCGCCGCCCCTGGTGCGGCGCCTGGTCCTGGTCGGACCGCCGCTGGCCCGGTGACCGCCGGTCGACCCGTCGCCGGATCGCCGTCCAGAACCGCGTTCGTCGCGCGGCCGCCGCGAGGCGGTGCCATGACGCTTCGTGCGGTTCTTGCCGGTTTCGCCGATGTCCTCGAGATCCTCTGCCTCGAGCCCGGCCCGGCCGCGCTGGGCGGACGGGAGCGAGCCGGTCGCATCCGACGGGATCCCGAGCGCGCTGAACAGGTGCTCGGAGGTCGAATAGGTCTCGAGCGGGTCGGGATGCCCGAGGTTCAGCGTGTCGTTGATGAGCTTCCAGCGCGCCATGTCCTGCCAGTCGACGAACGTGACCGCGACACCGGCCCGCCCAGCTCGGCCGGTCCGGCCGATCCTGTGCAGGTAGGCCTTCTCATCTTCCGGGCATTCGTTGTTGACCACGTGGGTGACGTCCTCGACGTCCAGGCCACGGGCGGCCACATCGGTGGCGACCAGCACGTCGACCTTGCCGTGGCGGAACGCGCGCAGTGCTCGCTCTCGCTGACTCTGGCCGAGGTCGCCGTGCACCGCCGCGGCCGCGAAGCCGCGGTCGGTGAGCTCAGAGGTGACCTGGTCGCAGGCGCGACGGGTCCGGCAGAACACGATCGTCAGGCCGCGGCCTTCTGCCTGCAGCACCCTGGCGAGCACCTCGATCTTGTCGAGGTGATGGGCACGGAAGACGTGCTGGTGGGTGGTGGGCACGTGCGCGGGTTCGTCGTGCTGTTCGGCCCTGATGTGGGTTGGTCGGTGCAGGTGCCGCCTCGCAAGCGTCACAATCTCCGATGGCATGGTGGCCGAGAAGAGCATCGTCTGGCGGTTTGTTGGCGTGAGGCGCAAAATCGCCTCCACGTCGGGCAGGAAGCCCAGGTCAAGCATCCGGTCGGCCTCGTCGAGTACGAGGACGTCGATGGCTGACAAGTCAAGCTGGCGCTGCCTGGCGAGATCCAGGAGCCGGCCGGGGGTTCCGACCACGACGTCGACGGTGGCGAGCGCCTCGATCTGGGGCTCGTAGGCGCGGCCGCCGTACAAGGTCACCACGTTGACATCGGAACGAGCCGCCGTGGTTCGCAGGTCATCGGCAACCTGGATCGCGAGCTCCCTGGTCGGTACCACGACGAGCGCGCGTGGCGCTGCTGCCTTGCCCTTGGGAGTGCTGATCAGGCGCTGCAAGATCGGGATCGCGAACGCGAGCGTCTTGCCGGTCCCCGTTCTGGCCTGCCCGATCACGTCATGCTGCTCAAGAGCAATGGGCAGGGTCAGGGCCTGAATCGGAAACGCCCTGGTGATGCCGGCCGCGGCCAGCGCCGTGCAGATGGGCTCGGCGATGCCGAACTTCTCGAATGAGGGGCCGCTGGCCTCGGATGTCGCCGAGGTGACCAGCTCGCCTGCTATGTCGTCCGGCAGATCCGCATCCTGCGGCCCGCCGGAGCTGGCGGCCACGCTCAGGGCAACGGCATCGAGATCCACGGTTGTTGTATTTGGTGTCAGGTCTGGAGTTAGGTCTTGCGTAGTCAGGGCTTTCGCCTCCATCGGTGGCCTGCGGGCGTGCTAGCACATCGACCAGCCTCGGTCGCCGCAGGACGGCAGTTGACTCATCGGGAACCGGCAGCGCAGCTGTTCACCGGCGCGGTTCTGCGCCCGGCTGTTGGAGAACCGGGCGATCGAGTACTTACTGGGCACTCACCGGGAAGAGCCAGACGCGGCGTCGAAGGACCTAGACGGTTTCTCGTACCGCGCTACGTATTTCAACGCGCCGCAGGGAATTCCAATTCCACGACGATGTCGTAGCTGAGTGTAGCAACGCCTGTTGACATGCCGTCGATCCGCCACGACGCGACGCCTGATCCCCCGCAGCGCCGGTTGTTACGCTTCGGTTGTGACCGAGCATGAGAAGGCCAGCGCCGTCGCTGCCGAGGAGCGGGCGGGTGAAGTTGGTGCCGGCTCCGCTTCGGCGGAGGCCGCTGCCGCTGCCGACGGCGTCGTCGATCTGCTCGGCATGGTGTCTTATGCGTCGCTTGTGGCGTTCTTCAGGCTGGCCGAAGATGCGTCGCTGGCACCGTCAGTACCCGACCGGGCTGATCTGGCAGCCGTGGCGGTGACCCAGTTCGGCCATTTCGCGTTGCTCAGGGACCACATCGCAGGGCTAGGCGTCGATCCGCAGCAGGCGATGCGGCCGTTCGTCGAGCCGATCGACGCTTTCCATGCCAGGACGGCGCCGTCGGACTGGCTCGAAGGTTTGGTCAAGGCGTATGTCGGAGACGGGATCGCCGCCGACTTCTTCCGCGTGACCGCGCGGCTGCTCGACGAGCCGAGCCGATCGGTGGTCCTTTCCGTGCTCGCCGATGCCGGTCAGGCGCAATTCACGATCACTCGCGTGCGCGACGCCATTGCGGCAGATCCGGCAGTGGCTGGCCGGCTGGCGCTCTGGGCACGCCGGCTGGTCGGCGAGGCGCTCAGCCAGGCGCAGCGGGTCGCGGCCGAACGGGAGCCGTTGGCGCGGCTGCTAGCGGGCGGATCCCCCGCGCAGCTAGGGGAGATCGGCAGGATGTTTGCCGAGCTAACGGACGCGCACGTGCAGCGCATGGGCAGGCTCGGGCTGGCCGACTGACTCGGCTCGATCGGTCAGCGGTTGCCGAATCCGATCTGCCGGGGCCCGGCCTGATCGAGCTCGACGTAGGCGATCTTGTCACCGGGCACCATGACCGTGCCGCCGCGTTTGTCGGTGATCACGAAGAGCTTGCCGTCTGAGATCGCCGCGGCAAGCGCCTGCGTGATTTCCTCGGCCGATGACTCGGTTTCGACGAGGAGCTCGCGCGGGCCCATTTGTATGCCGATCTTGACTTCCATGTTGATCCTTTACTCGTGCATGCCGTCGGCCAGCGGCCAGCCGCTGATACCGCGCCACGCCAGTCGCGCGAGTAGTTCCTCGGCGAGATCCTTGTCGATGGCGCCTTCGCTGCTCAGCCAGTACCTTGCGCTTACCTGCGCCATTCCCACGAGCGCCATGCCGAGCAGGTCGGCTTCCTCGTTCGATACGCCGGTGTCCTCGCGGATGAATTCGCTGATCATCTCCGCGCATTCGTAGAGCGCGCGGTCCAGGCGAGCCCTGACGGCCGGCTCGTTGCTCAGGTCGGACTCGAAGACCAGCCGGAACGCTTGCCCAGCTCCGCTGACGTAGTCGAAGAACGCGCGGAACGTCGCCGGCACGCGCTCCTTGTTGTCTGTCGTCGATGCGAGCGCGGCTGAGACCGCGCCGACTAGTTCGGCCACGCTCTCATCGAGCAGTGCGAGGTACAAGTCGAGTTTGCCGGGGAAGTGCTGGTAGAGCACGGGCTTGCTGACACCGGCTCGTTCTGCGATCTCGTCCATCGCCGCTGCGTGATAGCCCTGCGCGACAAATACATCGCGTGCAGCTCCCAGCAGCTGCCTGCGCCGCGCGGGGCGCGGCAACCTGGCGCTTGCCGGTTTTGTCGTCTGCGGCGTCGCGATCACGAAGTTCTCCGATATCTATCGGCGGCGGTCAGTGAGCTGCCAAGCTGCCATCCTACGGCCGGGTAACAACCGATCGGCGGATGCTTCGTGACTCATCAGCCGATTGCCCGATGCTCAGCGGTAATCGTCTTCGCCGAGCTCGACTTCGCTTGCCTGCTCAGCTACATCGGCCGGGTCGGCTTCAAGTGGCATGACCTTCAGCAGATCGGCGTCATCGGAATCGTCAGCCTCGTCGGCGCTTGGCTCGACTTCCTGGCTTTGCTCGACGACGTCGGGAACCGGCTCGTCAAGACCTCGGTCGGTCATACCCACCTCCTTTGGGCGCCCGCGTTGCTGACCAGCCAGGCGACCTTATCAAGGTGCTCGAACATATGCCCGAATGGCTACAGTAGAGCAACGCTGGATTTGTAAGTGTCCGAACCGCCGGGGTAAGGAGACGACGTGCGAAGCATGTGGAAGGGCGGGATCTCCTTCGGGCTGGTCATGATTCCCGTGCGACTCTACGCCGCGACCGAGCAGAAGGACATTGCCTTCCGCCAGGTGCACAGGGCGGACGGCGGCCGGATCAGGTTCCGCCGATTCTGCTCCGTATGTGGCGAAGAAGTCCCTTATGAAGATGTCGTTAAGGGTTACGAGCTATCAACAGGCGAGATGGTCGTGCTGGACGACGAAGATCTCGCCGATCTGCCGCTCCCTACCACCAAGTCTATCGAGGTGCTGCATTTCGCTCCGGTCGAGCAACTCGACCCGATTCTGTTCAACCGCAGCTACTTCGTCGAGCCGGAGGCTGCGGGCGCCCGCGCCTACGTGTTGCTAAGGGATGCCCTGGAGCAGTCAGGAAGGATCGCGATCGCGCAGGTCGCCCTGCGCCAGCGTGAGTCGCTCGCAACCCTGCGTACTCGCGACGGTGTCCTTGTGCTCGAGACCTTGCTATGGCCAGACGAGGTGCGCGAGGCCTCGTTCCCCTTCCTGGAACAGGACATCGAGGTCAGGCCGCAGGAGCTGACGATGGCTTCGTCGCTGATCGATTCGATGACCTCAGACTTTGATCCTGATGCGCATCACGACGGCTATCGCGAGGCGTTGACCGAGGTGGTTGAGGCCAAGGTCGCAGGGCACGAGCTGACTGCCCCGAGCCCGGTTGAGGTTGCCGCCGGGCCATCTACGAGCCTTGCTGATGCGCTGCGGGCCAGCCTCGCGGCGGCGCAGCAAGCGCCGGCCGTCGGCGACGGTGAGGAAAAGGCCAAGGCGATCGAGGATGGCTCGAAGGCAGGGGCCGCTAAGAGTCGCTCTGCTAAGGCCGGTGCGGCCAAGTCCGCGGGGACTAAATCACGCGCAGCCAAGGCTGACGCGGATGGGTCCGATTCGGATCAGGACGTTCCAACCAAGGAAGGATCGGGTAAGGCCAGGTCAACCCGGACCAAGTCGGGCACTGCAAAGCCGACGCGCAAGGCCAGCTGAGGAGCTGGCGCGCGGCAACCGCCGCTGCCGCAGCTGCCCGCAGGCAAGGTGACGGGTGGGCAAGCCCAGGGGACGGGCGAGCGCGGAAGGTGGAGCCTACGCCCAGGACGGGGAAATACGCCCGCTAAAGGGGGTATACGCCCGTTTACGGGCTCGGTCTTGGATGTGGATGCGAGGCGATGGCATGGTGCGAGTGATGAACGAACCGCCAGCACGAGACCCGGTTCCGCCAGGCGAGCCATCGCCTGAGCCGATTCCGCATTGGCCAGGTCACTGGGTCGACGTTCCTGCTGGCCGAATGTTCGTCCGCACCGCGCCCGCGATCGAAGGGGCCGAGCCTGCTGTCTTCCTGCACGGTCTTGGCGGCTCGTCGACCAACTGGACCGACCTCATGGATCTGCTGTCCAGGCCCGTTCGCGGTCACCCAGCGGCGCCCATGCTGGCGTGCGCAGCACTCGATCTGCCAGGGTTCGGGGACTCGCCGCCGCCAAGGACGGGCGATTACTCCATCGACGCGCACGCAACCGCCGTCATCCAGTTCATCGAGCAGCAAGACCTTGGATCTGTCCATCTGATCGGCAACTCGATGGGCGGCACCGTCAGCACGCGCGTTGCTGCCCGGCGGCCTGATCTAGTCAGATCGCTCTCGCTGGTCTCGCCCGCGCTGCCTGACTTGCGGCCACGGCCGTTGCCGATCCGGCTTGCGCTGGCCGCGGTGCCCGGAGTGGGGCCGGTGATCATGGACTGGCTGCGCAGGCTGCCCGCCGAGGCCAGGACCGACCGGGTGCTGCGGGACGTCTACACCGACCCTGGTGTGGTCCACCCGACCAGGCGACGCGAGGAGATCGCTGAGGTGCTCAGGCGGGACAGTCTTGTCTATGCCAACCACGCGGTGATCATGTCGGCCCGCAGCATTGTCAGGGAGTACTTCAAGGTCGGCAGGTGGTCGTTGTGGCGAGACGCAGCGAGGATTACCGCGCCGGCGCTCATCGTGCACGGTAGTCACGACCGGCTGGTCAACCCGGCGATGGCGGGCAAGGCCGCACGGGCGTTCCACACCGCCAGGGTCATTGTGCTGTCCGGAGTCGGTCACGTCGCGATGATGGAACGACCGGAGCTGGTGGCAGCCGAAATCAGGGCGTTCCTTACTTGGGTGGAGGCATCAGGTCAGGACAACGCCACGGAAATGATCGCGTCGGAGACGCCCGCCCGCCAGGCGCACGGATAGGCCGTTAGCAAGCGCTCGCGCGACACCTAGCGAGCAGGATGCGAAGCTATCTGGGTGCTCATCGCGGCGTCCTCGATCATCCCAGCCACCGCGACGGCCAAGGGCGCCAAGGCGATCTTGGCTCCCGGCTACGTGATCGTGACCGGCGGGCGGATCACCGAGGTCGGGTCCTGGCCGCCACCCGGCCGTCCTGACATCGAGCTGAGCACAGGTTTCTTGGTACCTGGCTTGGTCGATCTGCAAGTCAACGGCTACTTCGGGGTCGAACTCGGCGATGCGGATCCGGCCGGCTGGGCCGAGGTCGTCCGCCGGCTGCCCGAGACAGGCGCGACTGCCTTCCTGCCAACGTTCATCACCAGTCCGATCGATCAGATAGTGGCGGCGCTGCGCGCGACGGCCGGGTTCGCGCCAGCCATGACCGAGCCCGGCCGCGGTCCGGCCGGTGCCAGGGTGCTCGGCGTGCACCTTGAGGGCCCGTTTATCGCCCCGAGCCGGCGCGGCGCGCACAACCTGGATTGGATCATCAAGCCCGACCCTAAGGCGATCGGTGCGCTGCTAACCGCCGGAGCAGGCCTGATCCGGGTGGTCACCCTGGCGCCAGAAGTCGACGGCGCGATGGCCGCCATCGAGCAGCTCACGGCCGCGGGCGTCATCGTCAGCGTCGGTCATTCGGACGCTACGGCCGGGCAGGTCGCCGCGGCAGCCACGGCCGGAGCGCGACTGGTCACGCACCTGTTCAATGCGCAGCGGCCGATGCATCACCGCGAGCCAGGAGTCGTTGGTCAGGCGCTGACCGACGGCCGGCTCGCCAGCGGGCTGATCGCCGACCTGCACCACGTCGCGGGGCCGGTAGCAGGGCTCGCTTTCCGCGCGGCGCCGGAGCGGATCTTCCTGGTTACCGACGCCGCGGCGAGCGCCGGGATGTCGCGTGGCCGCTACGTGCTCGGCGGCGAGCCGATCAACGTATCCGGTGCGGACGGCACACCCCCGGTGCGCGCCGACGGGACGCTTGCTGGCTCGGCGCTGCGGATGGATGCGGCGATCGCCAACATGGTCGCGGTCGGGATCGGCTTGCCGGATGCCGTCGCGGCTGCGACGAGGATCCCGGCAGACCTGATCGGGCGGCCCGATCTTGGCCGCATCGAGGTGACCGCCGCAGCAGACCTGACCTGGCTCAATGACGACCTGAGGACCGCCGCGACCTGGGTTGCCGGCGACCGGCTTTACGGGCCGGTGCTCGGCTAGTCTGGATACCCGGCCAGATGGCCCGTAAGATCCTAATTTCCCTTACTTCTCTTCACTGTGGTCAAAGGCGGGCGTAGCGGTGGACTCGGCGGCCAGGCAGCGCTGTTCCACGCACATGCGGAGCGAGATCTTCGAACAGCCCGCCGCACTGCGCGCCACCATCGGGGCACTGCTGCCGCGCACAGCCGAGGTCGCCGCGTTCGCGCAGAACGCGCGCCAGGTGCTGTTCTTCGCCCGCGGCACCTCTGACAACGCCGCCGTCTATGGCACGTACCTGATCCAGACCAGAACCGGCAGGCTGGCCAGTCTTGGCTCGCCGTCGGTTGCCACGACCTACCGGAGCCGGATCGACCTGTCCGGGGTGATGGCTGTCGGGCTATCCCAGTCCGGCCGGACCGAAGAGATTATCGAGACGCTGCAGTGGGCCCGCGACTGCGGCGCCAGCGTCGTCGGGATCACGAACGGCGCCGGATCGCCACTCGCCGAGCTGGCTGATGTCGCGCTGGTGACCGAGGCCGGCCAGGAACGGGCTGTTCCCGCTACTAAGACATTCACCTGCCAGCTCGTCGCGCTCGCGGTGCTCTCAATCGGCCTGGGTGCGGATCTGGACGCCGGCCAGCTCAAACACCTGCCTGACGTGATCGAGGATCTGCTCGTGGCCACCGGGGCGCCCGGATACGGGCTTGAGCAGGTTGTTGCGGAGCTGGCGAGCGTTGATGGCCTGGTGGTGTCGGCGAGGGGGCTCGCGTACTCGACGGCGCTCGAACTCGCGCTCAAGATCAAAGAAGCGTGCTACCTGCACGCGATGGGGATCTCCTGGTCCGACCTGCAGCACGGCCCAATTGCCGTCGTCGACGCCAAGACTCCGGCGATCATCATGGCCGCGGATTCCGGCCCGACCCGCGCCGCGGCCGTAGCCCTCGCTCAGCGCGTCACGGACGCCGGCTCCCGCGCGTACGCGATCGGCGGCGGCGCCGATCTCGCGGCGGTGAGCAGCCGCGCGCTGGCCGGGCCTGACCTGCCTGAATGGCTGGCGCCAATCGGGCTGATCGTGCCTGGTCAGCTCCTGACCGAACAGCTGTCGCGCCGACTGGGTATCGACCCGGACAACCCGCGCGGCCTGAGCAAGGTCACCCAGACGGCCTGATCGTCAGGTTTGGCGGTACACCTTGTGCTGCGCTGCCTGTGCCCGGGGTCGCAGCACCATCAGGTCCACGTTGAAATGCGCTGGTCTCGTGATCGCCCAGGTCACGGCGTCAGCGATGTCCTCAGCGGTCAGCGGCTCAGGAACGCCCGCGTAGATGGCCGCCGCCTTCTCCTTGTCGCCCCGGTACCTGGTGAGCGCGAACTCGTCGGTCTTGACCATGCCGGGTGCGATCTCCATCACCCGGACGGGCTGACCGCAGAGCTCAAGGCGCAGCGTGGCCGCGATCGCGTGCGTGCCGTGCTTGGCGGCGACATAGCCGCCGCCGCCTTCGTATGCGGTGAAGCCAGCGGTCGAGCCCATGATCACCACGGTGCCGTCGCCGCTCTCGATCAGTTTCGGCAACAAGGCCTGCACCGTGTGCAGCGTGCCGAGCACGTTCGACTGGTACATCGTGAGCCAGTCGTCGGCGGAGGCATCGGCGACTTGCTCGCCGCCGAGTGCTCCGCCGGCATTGGCGACCAGGACATCGCAGCGGGGCAACGCCGTCGCGAGCGCGTCGACCTGCTGCCGGTTGCTCACGTCAATTTCGCTGACTTGTGCGCTGCCGCCGGCCGCAGCAATCCTGGCCGCTACCTCATTGAGGCGATCGAGCCGTCGGGCTGCGAGAACGACGTGATATCCCTCGCCGGCGAGCCGCTCAGCGGTCGCTGCGCCGATCCCGCTGCTCGCGCCGGTGACAACCGCTATCCGCTGCATGGGTGCATTCTGCCAGTACACGCTGGTTGACCCAGCGGAGACTGTTCACTCCCGGTTCGCCGTTTCTCCCTCCACTTCGCTTAGCATCAAGGTCGTGGGCGAACTATCCGCTGACCTGCGCGCCGTCATTTTCGACTGGGGCGGGGTCGTGACGAGCCCGATCGTCGAGACCGTCACGGCTTGGCTGGAGGCCGAGCGGATCGACCGGGAAAGCTACATGGCGGCGATGCGTCCGTGGGTGCGCAGCGCTTACGGCCCAGACGCCGCCGAGTCGCCGATCCACGCGTTGGAGCGAGGCGAGGTGAGCGATGCCGAGTTCGAGGCGACGCTGGCGGCCGCGCTGATACGGATCGACGGCACGCCGGTCGAAGCACCCGGGCTGCTGAGGCGGATGTTCGACGCCTCGGTGATCCTCGATGAGATGCTCGAGTTGATCAAGGATCTTCGCTCCTCAGGAATCCGGACCAGCCTCCTGTCAAACTCGTGGGGCGGCAGCGATGACGGCTATCCGCGCCATTTGTTCGCCGGTCTCTTCGACGACGTGGTGATCTCGGGTGAGGTCGGGATGCGCAAGCCAGAGGAACGGATCTTCCAGCTTGCTGCGCGGCGGCTCGGGCTCGCGCCAGCCGACTGCGTGTTCGTCGACGATGTCGAGGGAAACGTGGTCGCTGCCCAGGCACTCGGCTTCACGACCGTGCTCCACGAAGATCCCGTTCAGACCAGGGCCGTGCTGTCCGCGTTGCTGACCAGGAACGGCAGCCCGGTTCTCTAGCAGGATTCCGCCAGGTCTGTCCGCAGGGAGTTCGCTGGCAGTTCACTGCCGCTAGCCTGATGCGCTATGGCCGACGACGTGGCGCCTGAGCCCAAGCGCGCGTATCCGCATCCGGTCAGTGCTGGCCGTTCGGCAAACATGCGCGCGAACCGCCGCACCGACACCAAGCCAGAGTTGGCGCTGCGGCGCGCATTGCACGGCCTCGGCTACCGGTACCGCAAGGACTACCGGCTGGATCTGGCCGGCGGGATCAGAGTGCGACCAGACATCGTGTTCACCGCCAGGAAGGTCGCGGTATTCGTGGACGGCTGCTTCTGGCATTGCTGCCCTGAGCACGGCAGCCAGCCCGCCGCGAACACCTGGTACTGGGAACCGAAGCTCCGCCGCAACGTGGATCGCGACCGGGCTGCCGACGCCGCCCTTGATCAGGCCGGATGGACGGTGGTCAGGTTCTGGGAACACGAATCCATCGACGTAGCGGTCGGCCACGTCGTCGATGTGCTGACCGCTGCGGGAGCTCAGGCTGTGCGCCCGGTTCGGCAGGTTTGAGATCACCTAAAGCGTGGGAAGTCGGCATTGGCCGGGTCGGTTTGGGAGTGTCGTGACGGAGGCGCGCTATTAGGCACGTGTTAATTCTGGGGTCATCGCCCCCTTCGGGCTGGCAGACTCGGTAGTAGCCCTGCAGCGGCCGGTTGGCCTGCGCGGGCCAGCAATCGTTATCAGTAAGGCCAAGTGGAACCTCATGCGCGTCTACCTACCAATGACGCTGGCGGAGCTGGGGTCCGCGCTGGTGGCGGGCCAGGTCGGCCCCGCACCGGTCGTCGGGTTCGCGGTGACGCCGGCGCTGCGTGAGTGGTACGCGACCGGCGACCTTGAGGAACTCGAGTACGTGGCCATGATGCAAGCCGCCCGCGCTTCGCTGCGGATGCTGCACACCGACACGAAGGCGTCCCGGCGCCGGGTGGTGCTCGCGGCCGAACTGCCAGAACACGTCATCATGACCATCAACGGGCTGGACAAGCCCGGCAAGGTTCGCATCACGCTGCCGGTCATGCTCTCCGATGTCGTGTCGGGTCACGTGGACGCGGACGACGCGGCGCAGGACATCGACGCCGCTGCCGCGGCGCTGCCCGCCGCCGACGCGGGCGACGGCGACGCGAAGTTCGTCGTCGATAGCGCCGAAGGTCACGAACTGCTCTGGTACGCGACTCAGGAGCTCATCTACCTGATCGGCTAGCCGGGACGTCGGCGGGCATCTCGGCAGGAACAAGTGGTTCGTGCAACGATGAGGATCAACGAGACTGGAGTCTGCAGCACATTCGATTCGTGTCGCGGCCGTCGTACACCGGCGTACGCCATGTCGAGCTATGGGAGTCATCCGTGTTCGATGCCGTTACCAATGTCCCCGCCCCGGCCAACGAGCCAATTAAGAGCTACGCATCAGGCAGCCCCGAGCGAGCGGCCCTGGAAAGCAAGATCAAAGAGCTGGCCGGTGAACCGGTCGATCTCACCATGACCGTTGGCGGCATCCAGCGGATGGGCGGCGGCGAATGGGTTGACGTGGTTCAGCCGCACAACACCGCGCACGTGCTCGGGCGCTTTGGCGAGGCCACCGATGAGGATGTGGCCGCGGCGATCGACGCGGCGAAGCTGGCCGCGCCTGGCTGGCGGGAGCTCTCATTCGACGACCGGGCAGCGATCTTCCTGCGCGCCGCCGAGCTGCTGGCGGGACCGTGGCGTTCGGTGATCAACGGGTCGACCATGCTGGGCCAGTCCAAGTCGGTCTACCAGGCCGAGATCGACGCCGCCTGCGAGCTGATCGACTTCTGGCGGTACAACGTCCACTACGCCAGGCGGCTGCTCGGCGAGCAGCCGACGTCGGCGCCGGGCTCGTGGAACCGGCTTGAGTACCGGCCGCTAGAAGGCTTCGTGCTCGCGATCACCCCGTTCAACTTCACCTCCATCGCCGGGAATCTGCCCACCGCACCAGCCCTTCTCGGCAATGTCGTGATCTGGAAGCCGTCGCACACCCAGCAGTTCTCCGCGCACTTCCTGATGCGGTTGCTCGAAGCCGCCGGGCTACCTCCAGGCGTGATCAATATGGTGACCGGTGGCGGGCGGACCCTGTCGAGGGTCGCTCTGCCGCACCAGGACATGGCCGGTATCCACTTCACCGGTTCAACCGGCACCTTCCAGCACCTGTGGCGGACCGTCGGAGAGAACATCTCCGGGTACCGCAGCTATCCGCGGCTAGTCGGCGAAACCGGTGGCAAGGACTTCGTGATCGCCCATTCGTCGGCTGATCCCGATGTCCTTCGTACGGCGCTGGTGCGAGGTGCCTTTGAGTATCAGGGGCAGAAGTGCTCGGCCGCCTCGCGGGCGTATGTCCCGCGCAGTGTGTGGCGCCGGATGGGAGACGACTTCATTGCCACCGTCGAGGCGCTGACGATGGGAGACGTCTCGTCCGATCTGTCCACATTCATGGGCGCCGTCATCGACGACAAAGCTTTCGCGACCCACGCCGATGCCATTGGCCGAGCCAGGTCGCGGCCGTCGGTGTCAGTTCTGGCCGGCGGCACCACTGACGCGACTGAGGGGTATTTCGTCCGGCCGACGGTGCTCGAATCCTCGGACCCGACTGACGAGTTGTTCACCACCGAGTACTTCGGCCCGATCCTCGGCGTACATGTCTTCGACGATGCGGACTATGACGCCGTGGTCGCACAGGCGGCGGACATAGCGCCTTACGCGCTGACTGGTTCGATCATCGCGACCGACCGGGCCGCGATCGCTTCAGCCACCGACGCCCTGCGATTCTCGGCCGGCAACTTCTATATCAACGACAAGCCAACCGGCGCGGTCGTCGGCCAGCAGCCGTTCGGCGGAGCCCGCGCCAGCGGCACGAACGACAAAGCCGGCTCGATCTTCAACCTGACGCGGTGGGTGAACGCAAGGACGATCAAGGAGTTGTTCGTCCCGCCGACCGACTATCGGTATCCGCACATGGGGTGAGCATCGGTTGTAGTACTTTGCGCGCTATCGGACCGATACGTGCGGAGGCACCCCATAGCCCGCCTCATCCTGTGGAACATTGACCTGACCCTGGTAGATGTCGCCAGGGTGTCCCGTGATGCCTACGCTGAGGCGTTCCGGCAGGTCACTGGGCGACCGCTGGTCGCGCTTCCGCAACTGGCGGGCGCCAGCGATTCGGAGATCTTCTTCGAAGCGCTCGCGCTGAACGACGCGGCACCGCGATCAGGCGAACCGGAAGACGGCGATGGGCTGGCCAAGTACACCGCTGAGCTGGCCGCCGCCTTCGGCGCGCGCGCCGAGCAGCTGACCGAGCAGGGCAGGTCACTGCCGGGAGCACGCGAGGCGCTGGCCGCCGTATCCAGGCTGCCCAACGTCATTCAGACCGTGATCACCGGAACGATCAGGCAGAACGCGGCAGTCAAGCTGCAGGCCTTTGACCTGGACCGCTACCTCGACCTTGGGATTGGCGGCTACGGCTCGGACGTCTACCCGAAGGGCACCCAGATCCTGCGATCGCTGGACATGGCCACCGAGAAGTACGGCGTCCGGGTCCCGCCTGCCGCAGCGGTCTACATAGCCGACTCGGTCAGGGACGCAGCCGCCGCGAACGTCGCCGGGGTGCGGTGCCTCGGCGTCGCAACCGGTCGCTCGACGCTCAGCGAGCTACGCGACGCGGGCGCCGACCCCGTGTTCACCGACCTGACCGATACGTCGCGGCTGGTGGCGGCGATCAGCTGGTGAGCGGCCGGATGCGGGGGAGTCAGACCAAGAACGATGCGCTCTGGCTTAGGTCGGCCAGGTCAGGGGAGCAGGCTTTCATACTGGTATAAACGTCCAGTCAACCGATCAGGGGCGGTGAAGTGGGGCAGCAACATCCGGCGAAGCAGGAGCAGGAGCTGCCTGGCGGCCGCGGCTACGGGGCGCTGCTGGCGACGCCGACACAGGCGGACATCGAGCAGGCCAGGATCACCGACTTCGCGCGCTGGCTGGCCGAACACCGCGGCGAAGGGTCAGCTCTAGCGTCCGGATACCACGATCTGTGGCGCTGGTCCGTCGCCCAGCCAGCCGACTTCTGGTCGTCGATCTGGGAGTACTTCAGCGTCCTCGGCGGCCGCGAGGACGGCCCGGTGCTCGAGGGCGGCCCGATGCCGGCGGTCAGATGGTTCTCCGGATCGAGGCTCAACTACACGCGCAACGCGCTCCGGGCGGCTACGGCGGACCCTGACCGCACCGCGATCATTTACCGGTCAGAGGCCGGTCACCGCGGCCGTCTGACGTTTGCCGAGCTCGATGAGCAGGTGGCGATCGTGCGGGCGGCGCTGGCGGCGCTCGGCGTGCAACGCGGCGATCGCGTGGCCGCATATCTGCCGAACTCACCGCAAGCGCTGATCGGGCTGCTCGCGACCGCGAGCCTCGGCGCGATCTGGACCTCCTGCTCGCCGGACTTCGGCGCGCACGCGGTCATCGACAGGTTCGCCCAGGTGGCACCCAAGGTGCTCATCGCGGTTGACGGCTACGTCTACGGCGGGAAGAAGTTCGACCGGCAGGCCGAGGTCAAGGCGATAGCGGACGCGCTGCCTGGGCTCCAGTCGGTGATCATGGTCGACTACATCGGTGCCAGCGGCAACCAAGGTGGATCGGACCTCCCGGTGCCGGCGACGTTGTGGGACACGCTGGCGGAGCTAGCCGGCCCGGTCCCGGCGCCCGGGCCCGACGGGCTTCGGACGCAATGCGAGGACGTGCCGTTCGAGCATCCGCTCTGGGTGCTGTACTCCTCGGGCACGACCGGGCTGCCGAAGGCGATCGTGCACGGGCACGGCGGCATCGTGCTCGAGCACCTGAAGGCGATCGGCCTCCAGATGGATCTCGGACCAGGTGACGTCTTCTTCTGGTACACGACGACCGGCTGGATGATGTGGAACTTCGTCGTCGGCGGACTCCTTGCCGGCGCCACAGTCGTGGCCTACGACGGCAGCGCCGTGCATCCTGGCCCCGACGAACTGTGGCGCCTCGCCGCGGATGAAGGCGTGACCTACTTCGGAACTGGTGCGCCCTACCTGATCGCAAGCATGAAAGCCGGCCTGCGCCCACGCGAGACGTTCGATCTGTCGATGCTTCGCGGCATCGGCTCAACAGGCTCCCCGCTGCCGCCAGAAGCCTTCGACTGGGTCTACGCCGCCGTGGCGCCGGATCTTGACGAGCAACGGGGGGACCCTGCTGTCGCACAAACGACGACGGGGCGCCCCCGTCGCGCATTCCTGCTTGGGTCTTTTTCTGGCGGGACCGATATGTGCACGGGGTTTGTGGGGCCCAATCCGCTGCTTCCGGTTCGGCGGGGGGTTATCGCAGGGCCATGCCTGGGCGCCAAGGTCGAGGCGTTTGACGCCGACGGGAAAGCTGTCGTCGGAGAGGTCGGCGAACTGGTGCTGACGGTCCCGATGCCGTCGATGCCAGTGGGGTTCTGGGGCGACGAGACCGGCGAAAAGTACAACGCAAGCTATTTCGCCCAGTATCCAGGGGTCTGGCGACACGGCGACTGGATCATGATCCTGCCTGACGGCGGTTGCGTGATCTACGGCAGATCCGACGCGACGCTGAACCGAGGCGGCGTGCGGATGGGAACGAGCGAGTTCTACCGCATTGTCGAGGAACTGCCTGAGGTCGCGGACAGTCTTGTCATCGACACGGGTACGCTCGGCAACGAAGGACGGCTGGTGCTGTACCTGGTGCTCACGCCCGGTGCGCGTCTGGATGATGCGCTGCAGGCCACGATCAGGTCGATGCTCCGCTCGCAGCTTTCGCCCCGCCACGTGCCGGACGAGATGCACCAGGTTCCCGGCGTCCCGCGGACCCTGTCCGGCAAGAAACTCGAGGTCCCCGTGCGCAAGATCCTCACCGGCACGCCGGTCGAGGCGGCAGCTGACCCTGATTCGCTAGCTAACCCCGAGGTGCTGGCCTATTACGTGTCCGCCAAGGGTGAGCAGGACGGCGCCTAGTGGTGACGCAGTCCGGGCGGAGCTTCGGCGAGGAGGGCGGCAGGCTCACCTACGGCACGTACCTGCGCCTGCCGGACCTGCTCGCGGAACAGGTGCCGCTGGCCGATCCGCCGGCTCACGATGAGTTGCTCTTCATTACCGTCCACCAGGTCTACGAGCTCTGGTTCAAGCAGCTGCTGCACGAGCTCGTCGCGGCCAGGGACGCCATGGACGCGGGCGAGACCTGGCTGGCCAGGCATCTGATGCAGCGCGCCGAGGTGATCGAACGACTGCTGGTCAGCCAGATCGACGTGCTGGAGACGATGACTCCGCAGGACTTCCTTCAGTTCCGCGCGACGCTGGCCCCGGCGAGTGGCTTGCAGTCGGTTCAGTACCGGGAGCTTGAGTTCCTGTCGGGCGCCAAGGACCATCGGTTTGTGGCGCGATTCCGAAATCTCACCGCCGATGAGCGGGAACGGTTGTCGCGTCGTCTTGCCGAGCCTTCGCTGTGGGACGCCTATCTTGGCCTGCTGGGCCGTCGCGGTCTGGACGTGACCTGTGATGACAGCGTTTGCGAGGCCTTGCTGACGATCGCGCGCGACCGGTCAGCTTACGACGACCTGTGGGAGCTCGCCGAGAGCCTGCTCAACCACGACGAAGTGGCGGCTCTGTGGCGAGCCAGGCACGTCCAGATGGTGGAACGTCAGATCGGCACCAAGTCGGGCACGGGCGGCTCGACCGGCGCTCCCTACCTGCACCGCCGGGTGCCGTTGCGCTATTACCCGTTGCTCTGGGAGCTGCGGGACAAGTTGTAAGGGGTGTTGACCCGACAGCACCCCGGACCACGAAGGAGTGGGAAGGATGTCTGAGCACCAGAGCGCTGCACGCCAGGCGCTTCTCTCCGATGCGACCGCACAGCTCGGTGATGGTGCCGCCCCTGCAAAGGTTGGCGACTGCGACAGCTATCTGCACTGCTACTACCGCCACGTCGACTCATCGGATCTGATCGCCGCCGGGCCAAGGCGGGTGGGTGCGGTGGCGGCCGCGCACGCTCAGCTCGCTGCGCTGCGCCCGCAGGGCCGCGCCGCGGTTCGGGTGCGGCCAGGCGCCGACGCCACGTTGCTGCCCGACCGTGACGTGATCGATGTGGTCACCGACGACATGCCCTTCCTGGTGGACACGCTCACGATGACGCTGGCCGCGCACGAGGTGGCGCCCGATCTGGTCGTGCATCCGCAGCTCATGGTCCGGCGCGACGTCACCGGGGCATTGCGCGAAGTGATCAAGCCGACCGAGAACCGCCCCGGCGACCAGCCGCCCGACACAGTCGGCGATCCGGACGTGATCACGGAGTCGTGGTCACACATAGAGGTCGCCAAGCTGGCGCCTGGTAAGGCGACGGCGATCGCCGCCGACCTTGAGCATGCTCTGTGGGACGTCAGGCTTGCGGTCGATGACTATCCGAAGATGCGCGCGATGGCACTGCGGATCGCCGATGAGCTCGCGGCGACCGGGGCGATCGAACGGCAGCTAGCCGGCGAGGGCAGGTCAGACGAGCATGGACTCCCTGCTGCGGGATCGTCGACTGGCGGCGGGCCGAAATCGGGCGGGTGGGTCATCCCGTCCAGCGCCGCCGAGTCGCCGTCAGAGATCGAGCTGCTGCTCCGCTGGCTCGTCGACTCGCACTTCACCTTCCTCGGTTTCCGTGAGTATGACCTGGTGAGCGAGTCCGACGGCCTCGCGCTGCATGGCGTTCCAGGGACTGGGCTTGGCATCTTGCGCCACGACAAGTCGCATACCACCCGGCTCTCCACCCTGTCGGCGCAAGCCAGGAAGATCGCGACGGACCCGCGCCAGCGGCTGATCATGACGAAGGCGAACTCGCGCGCGACCGTGCACCGGTCCAGCTACCTGGACTATGTGGGGATTAAGCGACTCGACGAGTCCGGCAAGGTGATCGGGGAGTGGCGCTTCCTCGGCCTGTACACCCACATGGCCTATACCGACAGCATCACGAGGATCCCGATCCTGCGCCGCAAGCTGAACGAGGTCTACGAGGCGAGCGGCATCGCCGCCGACAGCCACGACGGCCGGGCCGTCGCTGAATTCATGGAGGTCTATCCCCGCGAGGAGCTGTTCCAGGTACCGGTCGCCGAGCTCGCTGAGGTCGCCAGCGAGGTGCTGCGGCTGCGCGAGCGGATGCAGACCAGGCTGTTCGTGCGCAGGGACATCTACGGGCGGTACGTCTCGTGCCTGATCTACCTGTCCAGGGACAGGTACAACACGAAGGTCAGGGTGGCGGTCCAGGAGATACTGCGCCGGGTGCTGGGTGGCGCCCAGGTCGACTACAGCGCGGTCGTGGACGAGGGCCCGATCGCCAGGCTGCACGTCGTTGTGCGGGCCGAGCGCGGCAAGACCCTGGTCGATCCCGACGTTCCCGCGCTCGAGCAGGCCATTGCCGCCGCTGTCCGGTCTTGGGATGACGACCTGGTCAGGGAGGCCGTGGCTCAGCTCGGCGAACGCGAAGGCCGAGACTTGCTCGCGGAGTTCTCTGACGCCATCTCCGACACCTATAAGGCGGACGTTCCCGCCGCAGCCGCGATCTCCGACCTGGCCAAGATCCGGCAGATGCGGAACGCCGGGCTGGACATCTCGTTCGAGATGTGGGAGTCGGCGGGTTACGTCGGCGGCATCCCGGTCGAGCACGACCTCGCGGCGCGTGGCGTGCCAGCCCCCGCTGGCGGCAGCGAGATCCCTGGTGGCCAGCGCCGGGTGTGGCGGCTCACTATCCACCGGACCGGTTCGCCGATCACGCTGACCGATGTGCTGCCGAGGCTGCAGCACATGGGTGTCGAGGTGGTCGACGAGCATCCGTACGAGTTCCCTGGGCGCGCCCCGTTCTGGATCTATGACTTCGGGCTGCGCCGTCAGGCGGCGGCCGCGTCCGGGCCTGGCGGCCGTACCACGCAGGTGCCGCACGTCTCGCTCGCCTCGGTGGCAGGGCAGCTCGAGGGTGCGCTCGCCGCGCTCTGGAAGGGTGAGATCGAGGACGACGACTTCAACACGCTGGTGCTTGACGCTGGCCTCACCTGGCGGCAAGTCGTCGTGCTGCGGGCGTACGCGAAGTACCTTCAGCAGGCCGGCACCACGTTCAGCTCCGGCTACATCGCCCGGGTGCTGCGCTCCAACCCGGTCATCGCGCGGCAGCTGGTACGGCTCTTCGAGTCGCGCTTCGACCCCGACAGGTCCGCCGGACAGAGCGAACGCAGCGAAGCCCTTTTCGAGGAGGTCGGCGGCGCGCTGGACGATGTGGCCAGCCTGGACGAGGACCGCATCCTGCGCGCGTACCTGGGCCTGATCATCGCGACCGAGCGCACTAACTACTTCCGCGAGGTGAGCGACACCGACGATTCAGCGCCGTATCTGGTGTTCAAGCTGAACGCGGCGCTGGTTCCCGATCTGCCCGCCCCTCGCCCGAAGTTCGAGCTGTTCGTCTACTCACCGCGGTTCGAGGGCGTCCACCTCCGGTTCGCGAACGTGGCTCGCGGCGGATTGCGCTGGTCGGACCGGCGTGAGGACTTCCGCACCGAGATCCTCGGGCTCGCCAAGGCACAGGAGGTCAAGAACTCGGTGATCGTGCCGTCCGGTGCCAAGGGCGGCTTCGTCTGCAAGCAGTTGCCCGACCCGTCGGACCGCGACGCGTACCAGGGTGAGGTGCGGGACTGCTACCGGAGTTTCATCAGCGCCATGCTGGACGTGACCGACAACCTGCGGGCTGGCCAGGTCGTGCCGCCCGACCGGGTCGTCAGGCACGACGGCGATGACCCGTACCTGGTGGTCGCGGCCGACAAGGGGACGGCGACGTTCTCAGACACCGCGAACGAGATCGCGCTGAGGCGCGGGTTCTGGCTCGGCGACGCGTTCGCCTCTGGCGGATCGGCCGGCTACGACCACAAGAAGATGGGAATCACCGCTCGCGGTGCGTGGGAGTCGGTCAAGTTCCACTTCCAGACGCTGGGAACCGATATCAGCAAGACCGATTTCACGGTGATCGGGATCGGCGACATGTCCGGTGACGTCTTCGGCAACGGGATGTTGCTGTCGGAGCACATCAAGCTGGTCGCCGCTTTCGACCACCGGCATCTCTTCCTCGATCCCGACCCCGACCCGGCCGCCAGCTTCGCCGAGCGCCAGCGCCTGTTTGACCTGCCGCGGTCATCGTGGGCCGACTACAACACCGGCCTCATCTCGAGCGGTGGCGGAGTGTGGCCGCGCTCGGCCAAGTCGGTCCCGGTCTCGCCGCAGGTGCGCGCGGTTCTGGGCCTGGAGGACGGCATCACCGCCCTGTCGCCGGATCAGCTGATCACAGCAGTCCTGGCCGCGCCCGTCGACCTGCTCTGGAACGGCGGCATCGGCACGTACGTGCGGGCATCGAACCAGTCGAACGCCGATGTCGGCGACCGGTCCAACGACGCGGTCAGGATTGAGGCACCGCAGCTGCGCGCCAAGGTTGTCGGCGAGGGCGGCAACCTCGGCCTGACCCAGGAAGCCAGGATCGAGTACTCGCTGGCCGGCGGGCTGGTGAACACCGATTTCATCGATAACTCAGCCGGCGTGGACACCTCGGACCACGAGGTCAATATCAAGATCCTGCTTGACCAGGTGGTGCGCGACGGCGAGATGACGACGGCGGAGCGCGACGCGCTGCTGCAGTCAATGACCGACGAAGTCGCCAGGCTGGTGCTCGCCGACAACTACCACCAGAACCGGGCGCTGGCCGCTGCGCGCGCGCAGTCGGCGCAGATGCTGCACGTGCACGCCAGGTACATCAGGAAGCTGGAGCGCGAGGGCAGGATCAAGCGCAGGCTGGACGTCCTGCCGGCGGATAAGGACATCGCCGAGCGACGCTCCACAGGCTCTGGTCTCACGTTGCCGGAGTTCTCTGTGCTGCTCGCGCACACCAAGATCGCCACCGGCCAGGAGGTGCTAGGTTCTGACGTCCCCGATGACCCGTACCTTGCCAGGGCGCTGACCAGGTACTTCCCGATCCCGCTCCGGGAGCGGTTCGCCAGCTTGATGCCGTCGCACCGGCTGCACAGGGAGATCATCACGACCGCGGTGATCAATGAGATGGTCGACAAGTCGGGCATCACCTTCACGTTCCGGCTGAACGAGGAGACCGGCGCATCTGTACCGCACATCACCGAGGCGTTCCTCATCGCCCGAGACGTGTTCGACATGCCGGGCTTCTGGCTGCAGCTGCGAGCGCTGGACGGCCTGGTCGACACGTCGGCGCAGGTGCTCGCGCTGCTCGAGGCGCGCAAGCTCACCGAACGCGCGGCCAGGTGGCTGCTGCACTTCAGGCGGCCGCCGTTCGACATCCAGCGCACAATCGACTTCTTCGCAGGCGGCGTGCTGACGGTGGCCGGCGGGCTGCCTAAGTTGCTGGCCGGACTCGACCTGTCCAGCTTCGAGGAACGCCGCGACATGTTCACCAGCCGTGGCTTCCCCGATGAGCTGGCGGAGCGGGTCGCCGGGATGGTGCCCGCTTACTCGGCGTTCGACATCGTCGACATCGCAGCCAGCACCGGCCGGCCGGTGGAGGAGACCGCTGAGGTCTACTTCGACCTGGCAGACCGGCTGCAGATCACCAGGTTGCGGGACCGCATCACCGCGCTGGCGCGTGATGACCGGTGGAACACGATGGCGAGGAACGCGCTGCGGGACGACCTCTACACCGCGCACGCCGCGCTCACCAGGGACGTGCTGACCGTCACCGAGTCAGGCACGCCGGAGCAGCGGCTGGCGGCCTGGGTCGCGCGGAACCAGGCCGCGGTCGCGAGGGCGTCGCAGACCCTGGTCGAGATCTGGGAGAGTGACGCGTTCACCGTTGCCACGCTCTCGGTCGCGGTGCGCGCGATCCGCACGCTTGTCGCGTCAAGCACGCTGCCTGACTGAGGCCACGAGGGGCGCGCGGCAGCACCAGGTTTGCGGGCCGGCGCTCGGCCATGCGCCATCAGGGGTGGTGCCGGTTTTCGCGTAGGCTTCCTGCATGGCAATCGACTACGCGAGCGAGATTTCGGAGCTTACCTCGAAGCTCGCCAGTATCGAGGCCGTCCTCAACCCGGATGGGATGCGGAAGGAGGCCGACGATCTGCGCGAGCGAGCGGCCGACCCCGGGTTGTGGCAGGACCAGGAGAACGCTCAGGCCGTTACCCGCAGGCTGTCCTACCTCGACGCAGAGCTGGCCAGGCTGGAGGGTTTGCACGGCAGGCTGGATGACATTTCTGTCATGTTCGAGCTCGCCGAGAGCGAGAACGACGAGCCGACCATGCAGGAGGCGCTGCGCGAGCTCAGCGCGATCAAGAGCCAGATCGATCAGCTAGAGGTCAGGACCTTGCTGTCCGGCGAGTACGACTCGCGCGAGGCGCTGATCTCGATCAACGCGCAGGCAGGCGGCGCTGACGCCGCTGACTGGGCCGAGGGCTTGCAGCGGATCTACTTGCGCTGGGCTGAGCGGCACGGCTACCCGACCGAGATCTACGACACGTCCTACGCGGAAGAGGCCGGCATCAAGTCGACCACGTTCGCTATTAAGGCTCCTTTCGCCTACGGGACACTGCGCGGCGAGCACGGGACGCACCGGATGGTGAGGATCTCGAAGTACGACAACCAGGGACGCCGTCAGACCTCGTTCGCAGGTGTCGACGTGATCCCAGTCGTTCAGCAGGCCGATCACATCGACGTCTCCGACGACGAACTGCGGGTCGACGTGTACCGGTCAAGCGGACCAGGCGGCCAGGGCGTGAACACGACGGACTCCGCCGTCAGGATCACCCACCTGCCAACCGGGATCGTGGTGTCCTGCCAGAACGAGCGCAGTCAGATCCAGAACCGAGCTAGCGCGATGGCGGTGCTGCAGGCAAAGCTGCTCGAGCGCAAGCGCGAAGAGCAAGCGGCGAAGATGAACGAGCTGCGCGGGGATGGCGGCCGGAGCTGGGGCACGCAGATCCGCAACTACGTGCTGCATCCGTATCAGAACATCAAGGACCTGCGAACCGGTTACGAGACCGGCAACACCGGCGCGGTGATGGACGGCGAGATCGACGATTTCATCGAAGCCGAGATTCGCTGGCTGCGCACCCAGGGTCTGTAAGGAAACTACGGGCTCGCTGAGCGAGCGTGGCGGGCATGACCGACTAGCTGTGAGGCAGCTCCTGGCGCGCCCAGTTACCGCGCTCAGTGGCCAAACTGCTGGATCGCCAGGGCAACCGCAAGTGCCAACAGCAGCAGCAAAACCGCGTAGGGAACGCTGATGCCGTGACCGTGATGGTGCAGGTCAGACTTGGCTGCGCGACACACCGGGCACCGGGCCTCTGCGACCGGTCCTGAGCACTGTGCGCAGATCAGGTGCTCGCAGCTCACGTGGTCCCTCCAGGGACGTGCCGTCCGCTCAGTTCGACAATGTTGGACGTTCCAGACCAGTTTCCCCCCTAGACTGTCCCGTGATCAAACCGGGCCGCCATCGCGGTTCGGTGTCTCTTCATCGAACGTTGTGATGGGCCTGTGATTCACTTCGATAGCGTCACCAAGACGTACCAGAATCAGAGCCGTCCCGCCCTTGAGAGCGTCGATCTCGACGTTGAGAAGGGCGAGTTCGTGTTCCTGGTCGGGCCGTCTGGGTCAGGTAAATCAACCTTTCTGAGGCTGATTCTCCGCGAGGAGCGGCCAACGAACGGGCGCATCTACGTGGCTGGGCGCGACCTTGCCAGGCTCACGAACTGGAAGGTGCCGCAACTGCGGCGCCGGATTGGCTGCGTCTTCCAGGACTTCAGATTGCTTCCTGGTAAGAGCGTCTACCAGAACATCGCGTTCGCGCTCGAGGTGATCGGCAAGCCGCGCCGTTTCATCCGCAAGGTGGTGCCCGAGGTTATCGACCTGGTGGGGCTCGAAGGCAAAGGCGACAGGATGCCTGACGAGCTCTCCGGCGGCGAGCAGCAGCGGGTGGCCATGGCCAGGGCGTTCGTCAACCGGCCCATGATCTTGCTGGCGGACGAGCCGACCGGCAACATCGATCCCGCGACGTCGATCGGGATCATGAAAGTTCTTGACCGGATCAACAGGACAGGCACCACGGTCGTGATGGCCACGCACGACGCCGCGATCGTGGACTCCATGCGTAAGCGCGTCATTGAGCTTGAGTACGGCAAAGTCGTCCGCGACCAAAACCGCGGCGTCTATGGCCAGGCCTACTAGTCGTAGGCACATCAGCCTGCTGGCATACCGGCAGCCGGGCGAAGACAACAAGGGATCAGCTACATGCGTGCGCAGTTTGTGTTCGGCGAGGTGTGGATCGGCCTCCGGCGGAACCTCACCATGACGGTCGCCCTGATAGTCGTGGTCGCCATCAGCCTCTCCCTCCTCGGTACCGGCCTGCTGTTCGTCAAGCAGGTCAACCACACCAGATCGCTCTGGCAGAACAAGGTCGAGCTCTCGATCTACCTGTGCGACAACAATCCGCTGAGCCCGCAGTGCACGAAGAACGGGCCGGCCACGACCGCCCAGACCGCGCAGATCCAGACCACGCTGCGCAAGCTTCCTCAGGTCGTCGACGTGACTTTCAAGAGCCAGGAAGCGAACCTCGCGCAATTCAGAAAAGAATTCGCGTATGACCCTGTGTTCGTCCAGTCGGTGCTGCCGGGAGATATCCCGGCCTCGTTCCAGGTCAAGCTGAAGAACGCGCAGACCGACGCGGCGCCCGTGACGGCAGCGGTCAATGGGATGCCTGGCGTGGACTCGGTCGGCGACGACTCATCGATCCTGCAGAACTTCTACAAGCTGCTGGACGGCGCCAGGAACGCGGTCATCGTGGTGGCGATCATTCTGATCATCGCCGCGATCCTGCTGGTGGCCAACACGATCAGGCTCTCGGCGTTCAACCGGCGCAGGGAGACCGCAATTATGCGGCTGGTTGGTGCGTCGAACTTCTATGTCCAGCTGCCATTCCTGGTCGAGGGCATGATCGCCGGCCTGTTCGGCTGGCTGGTGGCGGTCGGGCTGCTGGCGGGTGCGAAGGCCGGACTTGACGGGTTGCAGAATTACTTCCCGTTCCATGCCCAGCTGACGCTGAGCGACCTTATCGAGGTCGTTCTCGTGACCATGTTCATCGGTCTGCTCCTTTGCGGGATGACCTCATTCCTCACGCTCAGGCGCTACCTGCGAGTCTGAGGGGTCAGACTTATACCGTGGCGGCAACGCAAAGCAAGAAGGCGCAGCGGCCGGGCAAGTCACAGCAGGGCAGGAAGCCGGTCGCCAGCAATAGACGTGCCCGGCACGACTACACCATCGAGGATGTAGTCGAAGCCGGAATCATGCTGACCGGAACCGAGGTCAAATCGCTGCGAGCGGGTAGGGCAACCCTGACCGATGGGTATGGCCTTATTACTGACGGCGAGGTATGGCTGCATGGGGTGCACATCCCGCAGTACGTGCAGGGGACATGGACCAACCACGAGCCGCGGCGGGTTCGTAAGCTGCTCTTGCACCGCAAGGAGATTGACCGGCTGGCCAGGGCGACCGCCGAAGGCGGGCTGACGCTGATCCCTTTGTCGCTTTACTTCTCCGATGGCAAAGCAAAAGTTGAACTTGCACTGGCCCGAGGTCGGCGTACCTATGACAAGCGGCAGGAACTGGCACGAAGAGACGCCACGCGGGAGGTCGAACGTGCCATGCGACGCCGAAGGTAGCACAATGGCGACTGATGGCCGATATGGCTAGGCGAGGCGCCCATTCTGCCAGGCATCGGGCGGGTCGAACCCAACCGGATGCAGGGACTGGTGTGCGGACTACCGACGGTGACCGGTTCGAGCCGGCTCCCGCCGAGCAGGTCCAATACCCGGACAGCCAGTACCCGGACGGCCAGTACGAGCAGCAGCCGCTTGATCCGCTGCCATATCAGCGTGGCGGGTTCGACGAGCCCGATGACTTCGAGCCCGGCCAGTTCGAGGATCCCGACGGGTTCGGGCCGAGACCAAGCCCGGATGAACCAGGCTGGTACGAGCCGAGGCGGTTCGACCCGCGCCTGTACGGGCCTGACCAGCGCGGCGAGCCAGGCCCGGGATCGGCACAGCATGAACCTGCCGACGTCGGTCCGCCGCGGTCGGGGCGGATCCCTTCGCGAGAGGTCGGCGGGGCGCGGATCGGACCGCGGCCGCACGGACCTGTGCGCTTGCGACCAGGACCGGGCGGCGCAGGCGGTCAGGTCAGGACGCGTGTGCCGGTCGCTCAGGAGGCGCTAAGGACGACGCTGGGCAGCATTTCGCGCTTCCGCCCGCCATCGAACCTGAGCAGTGTCGGGCCGGCGCTTCGTCGGTTCGCGCCCGGCCTGCGGGGAGCCGAGCCCGCCTTCGGCCAGCGCCAAGCTGGGCCGTCACGGCCGGGCAGCCGGTCGCCAAAGAAGATCTTTAAATCGCGGAGCACCATGATCCGGCTCGGATCAATGGTGTGTGCGGCAGTCGTGGTGATCATCGCCGGAGTCACCGGCGTAGGGCAGTCCGACACCTCCGTGACGTCGAGCGTCAAGGCCTTCCTGCTGGCCTGGCAGGACCGCGACTACAAGGCGGCCGCTGCGCTCACGACCGGTCAGCAGCTGGTCGTGGCGCGCGTCTTGGGGCACGCCTACAGGCAGCTTGGAGCCGCAGACCTGACCCTCGGCATGGGGCCGATCCGGGTCCACGGCAGTACTGCCATCGCCCACTTCAACGCCGAGGTTGACCTCGGACGGGGCGGCCGGCCATGGAACTACGAGGGTCGCCTCACATTGCGCCGACACGGCAGCAGCTGGCTGGTGCAGTGGTCGCCATCGGTTGTTGTTCCCGGACTTGGCGTCGGCGACCGGCTCGCCGTCCTCACGAAGGTGCCAGGACGTGCGCCGCTGGTGGACTCATCGGGACGGCCGTTGATCTACCAGTCGGAGGCGGTGGAGGTTGGCGTCCGGCCCATCCTGGTGAAGGATGCCCCCGCGACGGCAGCGAAGCTCGCTAAGGCTACCGGGCTTGCATCGTCCGAAGCCGACCAGATGGTCGGCCAGATCCGCGCCGCGCCGCCGAACAGATTCCTTGAACTCATCCAGCTGTCGCCCCGCAGGTTCGCCCACCTGTCACGGCAGCTTGGGCGGGTCCCGAACCTGATGCACCTGGTGGTCACCAAGCGATTGTTCCGAAGCGCGGTGCCCGATATCACCGGGCAGATCGGAACCGAAGCGACGAGGGAGCTCATCGAGGAGGGTGCCCCCTACCGGCCGGGCACGACCGTGGGCCTTTCCGGCCTGCAGCAGACATACCAGGCAACTCTCGCAGGCACACCGACCACCGAGGTCGTCGTTCAGGATTCGAAAGGCCATCTGGTCAAGATTCTGAAGCGCTGGCAGGGTCGGGCCGGGACGGCCGTGAAGACCACCATCGACCTGCGAGTTCAGCAAGCCGCGCAGCGAGCGCTGAGTGGCCTCGGCCTCTCCGGCGCAGTGGTCGCGGTCCAGGCCAGCACCGGCAAGATCCTTGCCGTGGCCGAGCATCAGGCTGGCGGGCTACCGGACGTCGACCCCCTCAGCGGCCAGTACCAGCCAGGTCAGGCTTTCGGGATCGTGCCGACCGCCGCGGCGCTGTCCAAACAGGGAGTGCTCGACGCTAACAAGAGGATTCCCTGCAACAGGTTCACGCTGGGTGTCCAGAACGTTCCGCCAGTGGCTAAGTCCAACCCGGCTCGGTTCAGCTACGACTTCACGCACGCCTGCTCCACCGGCTTTGCCCAGCTCTCATGGCTGGTGAACGGCTCCGAACTGCAGACCGCGGCCCAGCAGTTCGGCATCGGAGTTCCCTGGCGGCTGCCACTTCGTCCCGCCCCGTTTATCGGCGCGATTCAGAAGCCGACCAACCTGCCCCAGACGACCGCAGATGTCGTAGGTACCGGGTCCGTGCTGGTCAGCCCGCTGGACATGGCGCTGGCCGCAGGCGTCGTTGACTCGGGATCGTGGCATCACCCTTCGATAGTGACCAGCCCGACCGGGCCGACCCTGACGTCGGGGGAGAAGGTACCGGTCAAGTTCAAGTCAACGGTGATCAGCCAGCTTCAGCAGCTCATGGCTGGGACGGTCAGTTCCGGTGTCGCCACGGCAGCGCGCCTGTCCGGGAGCACCCTGTACGGCTCGGTCGGCAACGCTCCGTTGCCAGGTCATCCGAAGCTGAAGGCAGTGTGGTTCATCGGGTTCCGCGGCGGGGTCGCGTTCGCCGTGCTGGCAGTCACCCGAGCGGCGGTCTACGACCCCGCCGTTCAGATTGCCCACAGCTTCGCTGAGGGGCTGCCGGCTGGATCCTGAGCAGCTCCGTACTAGCCTGGCCCTAACTGGGGGATGAGCGTGGACGCCCGGTTCTGCTGTACTGGCTATCTCCGGAAACCTAGGGTCTAACTCAGGGTCGCGGGCGCGTACATGGGCGGGACTGCCCGGCGAATGTAAGAAAATTGTCACGGCGAGCAACCAATCGCTCACTCCCCGGCGTCTTACGTAATGAGGCTGGTCTGCCGCTTGGGGGGTTGCGGCCCAGCCGTCGTGATGAGAACCGGGCCTCATCTCGGGGGAGGCCCGGCGCCATTGGGACCGGCCCCGACCCTGCCGGTCATAGCCCCTGCGGGCGCGTCTTCGGCCACCGCCAGCGCCCGCAGGGGTTTCTTCTGCGCTCATGCAGGTCCGCCGGACGCCCAGAAATGATCGTGAAGAGTTTTGGGGCTATATGGCGTAAAAGTCCTCACGATGAGGAGATCGTCGGTCCTGGAATGTCGCCGCCTCGTCCAACGTTGTCCGAAGATGCTGGGATCCGCTGGCGGCGCCGCCGGGCATGTCCTGTCGTGGGCTAGTGAGTATCATCAGTGAAAACTCAATAGGGGGTGACTGGCTTCGACTTCGGTAGTTGATCCAGGGGAAGCGGGCCGAGGGTTGCGGTGATGACCTCGCAAATCCTGTTGCCGCAAACGATAAGTGCCAAGTCAACGCGCACTAGTCTCGCCCTCGCTGCCTAAGCGAGCATCGAGACCGTCAGTCCGGGAGTTCCTCCGACCCGGTGCCTGGCGTCAGCTAGGAGGATCTACCGTTTAGCCCGGTCGCGGGGCTAACCGGGACATCTAACAGCGACTGAGCCCGTCGGCGACTTGCCTGTGTGACCGCCGGGGCTGAGAAAAGCACAGCAGGCTGCGCCCGGAGAAGCCCTGGTGATGTACTGAAGGACGCGGGTTCGATTCCCGCCACCTCCACAAAGATCCCTGCACCTGCCGTGCGGCTGTGGTTACGCCTGCTGGGCCCGTTCCTGGCGGCGTACCCGGCCGACGGAGAGCAACAGGTAGCCGATAAAGCCGATGCCTAGCGATATCACTACGCCCAGCCCGGCATATGCCCATGAGCCCTGCTTCCCGCCAAGGCCGAACGGGCCGAGCAGATAGCCCTGCCAGGACAGCCAGCTCGCCAGCGTATTGGTGACCAGGCCCCAGCCGATAAACGTGCCGATCACGACCAGTCCGACCGCGACCCAGTTTGTTGCGCCATAACGGCCACGAGGATCGTAGAGGCCAGCATCGGCGTAGGGCGCGCGGCGCAGCATGAGGTCGCTGAGGAATACGCCGCACCATGCGGCGATAGGCACTCCGAGCGTGATCAGGAATCCCTCGAACGGCCCGATGAAGTTGCTGGCGAACCACACGACGTAGATCGTGCCGGCGGTGGCCAGGACGCCGTCGATCCCGGCTGCCGTCCAGCGTGGCACCGGCAGGCCGAGCGTCAGCAGGGCCAGTCCCGATGAGTAGATGTCCAGAACCGCGCCGCCGACGATGCCCAGGATCGCCACGATCGCGAACAGCACCAGGTACCAGGTGGGCAGGATCGTAGTGAGCGCTCCGATCGGGTCATTGCCGATGTCGGTGCTCAGCTTGCTGCTCGAGCCGGCCAGCAGCAGCCCGGCGATGATCAGCACGATCGGTGCAACGCTCGAGCCGAACGTGGCCCAGCCGACGACCCCCTTGCTTGAGGCGTCGCGCGGCAGGTAGCGCGAATAGTCTGCCGCCGAATTCGTCCAGCTCAGCCCGAATCCAGTGATGGCGAACACGGTGGCTCCGATCACGGCCTGAACCGAGCCGGAAGGCAACCCGCTGACCGTGTGCCAGTGGATGTGGCTGGCGGTCAGCGCGATATATCCGACGGTCAGCACGACCGTGAGCACCGTGATGACGGCCTGCACCTTCATGATCACGTCGAAGCCGAGCATCCCGCTGGCGATGATGATGGCGATCACCACGATGAACGCGATTACCTTGACGGCATTGCCTGAGCCCCAGCCAAGGCGGCCGAAGACAGTAGCCGTCGCGAGCGTTGCCAGCGCCACCAGTACGATCTCCCAGCCAACCAGCAGCAGGTAGCTGAGCGCCGCGGGCAGCGCATTCCCGCGCACGCCGAAGGCGGCCCGGCTCAGGATCATCGTGGGAGCCGAACCGCGCTTGCCGGCCAGCGAGACAAAGCCGACAAGCAGGAACGACAGCACGATGCCGATCAAGCCCGCGACGACGGCCTGCCAGAAACCGATGCCGAACCCGAGCAGGAAGGCGCCGTAGCTCAGGCCGAGCACCGAGACGTTCGCGGCGAACCACGGCCAGAACAACGTCCTCGGGTGGCCCTTGCGCTCGGCCGCGTCGATGACGTTCGCGCCGTTGAGTTCCAGCGTGACGGCCGACCCTGACGAGGCCGTGCCAGAACGTAGCTTTCGTCGCATTGTCACCATGTCTACCGCTCCTGACGGACTGCTCCGGGTGAGGCGATGATGTCCGTTATGATGTCGAACATGTCTGTACAGGTCAAGCACGCGCGGGTCTCGTCGCTGCTCGCGGCGGAGATCATCGGCGGAGCGCTCTCGCCGGGCAGCCGCCTTCCCGGCGAGCACGAGCTTGCGGCCAGGTTTGACGTGTCTCGTGGCACGATCCGCCAGGCGCTGGCGCGGCTTGAGGCAGACGGGCTGATCGAAAAACATCCGGGTGCCGGGTCGTTCGTGTCGTTCGAGGGCCACCTTCTGGACGAACGTCTCGGCTGGTCACGGGCGCTGGCCGCGCACGGAGTGCAGACCACCGCGGAAGTCCTGCGGATGGAGCGGGTCTGGCTGCCAGAACTGGCTGCGGAGCTGCGCGTATCAGGCACCAGCTTTCTCGCACTCGACCGACGGCGCAGGTTGCCGGGTGGCGAGGTCGTCAGTCTCGAACGCAGCAGGCTTCCCTGGCTGCCCGAGTTCGGGCAGGTGGTTACCGATGGCCTGTACCAAGGCTCGCTGACGGCCACGCTGGCAGCGCTCGGCCTGCGTCCGGCCGGTGCGCGGGAACGCGTGGAGGTTGTCGAGCTGGACGCCGCCGATGCGGATGCACTTGGCGCTGAGCAAGGAGCCGTGTACCTCGCCTGCATCTGCACCAGGTACCGCCGCGACGGCCAGCCGGTCGAGCGGGTGACGAGCGTGCTTGACCCACGTCATTTCAGCCTGGAGACCAGCTACGGGTACCTACCGTGACCGGCCAGCAGGGCGATGCGCGTGCCGATCGCGCCAGGGGAGCGCTGGTTGGCCTGGCCATCGGCGACGCGCTCGGCATGCCGACGCAAATGCTGTCCAGGGAGCGGATCCGCCAGCTGATCGGAACCCTCACCGGCTTCGTGCCCGCGCCAGCCGAGAATGAGATCAGCTCGGGCACTGCGGCGGGACGGGTTACCGACGACACCGACCAGGCGATCATCGTGGGCAGCCTGCTGGTCGAGGGACGCGGCAGGATCGACCACCAGGAGCTGGCCAGCCGGCTGATCGCCTGGCAGGAGACCATGAAGCGGGTCGGCTCAGCCGATCTCCTCGGGCCATCAACCCGCCGGGCGCTGGAGGCCGTGCGCAGCGGCGTGCCGGCCGGGGAGTCCGGCCGGTGGGGAGACACGAACGGAGCGGCTATGCGGGTCGCGCCAGTCGGCATCGCGGTGCCGCCTGACCCGCTGGACCAGCTCGCCGACGTGGTTGCCGACGTCGGCATGGTCACCCACGACACGTCGGTGGCCAATGCTGGCGCCGCTGCAGTGGCCGCTGCCGTCAGCGCGGGCGTCGACGGGGCCGACTCAGAGCTGGCGGCGCTGACCGGCATCGCTGCCGCCCGGCTGGGCGCCTCCCGCGGCCACTACGTCGCTGGCGCGGACGTGGCCGCGCGGATCTCCTGGGCGCGTGACCTGATGAAGGACGCCGCTGGAGACCCGCTTGACCTGGTGTACTCGGTGGTCGGCACCGGGGTGGCCACGCAGGAGGCCGTGCCCGCAGCGTTCGCGCTGGCACGGCTCTATTCCGCGGATCCATGGCAGGCGTGCCTCGCGGCCGCGGGGCTGGGTGGCGACAGCGACACCGTAGCCGCGATGACCGGGGCCATGCTGGGAGCCTGTCATGGCATGTCGGCATTCCCTGACACCGCGATCGACACGTTGCTGGCGGCCAACCCAGGAATCGGCCTGGTCGAGCTCGCCGATCAGCTGCTGCGCCTTCGCGACCAGGTGGCCCAGCGGGGCATTCCGGTCGCAGCGGGCCCGTGATAGCCGACGCATGGCGGCCCGGCCGGCTGATCCTGGTCGGCAGCGTCATCGCCGACGTGATGATGCGCGTGCCGGGACTGCCCGTCCGCGGCGGTGACGTGCTGGCATCTGCGGCGGTCCTGCAAGCGGGCGGCGGGTTCAACGTGCTTGCCGCGGCCCGCCGCCTCGGGATGCCGTGCTCGCTAGCGGGCCGCGTCGGAACCGGGCCGTTCGGCACCGTGATCGCGGACGCGCTCGCGCGCGAGGACGTCCCGATCCTGATGCCGCGTCCGGCCGCCGACAGCGGCTTCTGCGTCGGCTTCGTTGAGCCTGACGGCGAGCGAACGTTCGCCACCAGCCCGGGTACGGAGGCCGAGCTGACGCCCGCCGACCTCGGTCATGTCGACCCGGAACCGGGCTCTGCCGTCTACGTTTCCGGCTACGACCTGTGCTACCCGGGCAGCGGTCCGGCGATCGCAGCCTGGTGCGGAGAGCTCGGCGACGTCCTGCTCGTGCTGGACCCCGGCCCGCTGGCCGGCGAGATACCGGATGCGGTGCTGGCGCCGGTACTCGGCCGGACGAGCCTGCTGACGCTGAACGCGCGTGAGGCGGGACTGCTGCCCGGCACCAGCCGGCCAGAACCTGGCGCCGCACCGCTCGCTCCGGACGCGCTGGTCGTCGTGCGAGACGGCCCGCGCGGCTGCACCCTGTATGGCGGCAGCGGCGAAATTCACCTCCCAGCGCCGGCGGTGACGGTGGTGGACAGCACGGGAGCCGGAGACGCGCACACCGGGGCGCTGCTGGCGGAGCTGCGGCTGACCGGCGACCCAGTGAGCGCGGCCCGGGTCGCGAATGCCGCTGCGGCGTTCGCCGTGACCCGGTCAGGATCCGCGACCGGGCCAGACCGGCGGCAACTCGAAGAGTTCACCGCGCGGTTGCCCGGCTCGCCAGGCGCGGCTTCCTGAAATTGAGTCAGCGAGTCCTGCCCTCCTCAGGCAGGATCGTTAATTGTGCTGATGACGATCACGACGACAGGCGGTTCGTGGCCGGCCACGGATCTGGGCTACTTGCTGCACAAGAACCCGGCGCGGGTGCAGGCGTTCGAGGTCGCGTGGGGGACCGCGCACGTGTTCTACCCGGAGGCAACGGCCACCAGGTGCACGGCTGCCCTGTTGCTTGAGGTAGACCCGGTCGGCCTAGTCCGCGGCAAGCACGGAGCACGTGGGACAGGCGGCGACGGCTTCAGCCTGGCGCAGTACGTGAACGACCGGCCTTACGCCGCATCGAGCATGCTCGCAGTGGCGATGTCCCGCGTCTACCGGACCGCGATGTCAGGACGGTGTGACGCCAGGCCGGAACTGGCCGCGAACGCTATGCCGCTTGACTTGCGGATACCCGTGCTGCCTTGCCGTGGCGGTCCGGAACTCGCGCGACGTCTGTTCGAGCCGCTCGGCTGGGAGGTGGCCGCAACCCCGATCGCGCTCGACGAGACGTTTCCTGGCTGGGGCAACTCCAGGTACCTGGACCTGCGCCTCTCCGGCCAGCTTCGGCTAGCCGATGCCCTCAACCACCTGTATGTGCTGCTCCCGGTTCTGGACGACGGCAAGCATTACTGGGTCAGTACCGATGAAGTCGACAAGCTGGTCAGGGCCGGTACCGGCTGGCTCGGCGGGCATCCGGAAAAGCCGCTGATAACGCGGCGGTATCTGGCGCACCGCTCTAGCCTGTACAAGTCGGCGCTGGTCAGGCTGGCAGAGGTGGACGACGCCGAGCCTGAGGCATTCGACAACGCCGTTCCGGATCGCGCAGCCGACGGGCCGCCAACTGACGAAACTGACGACGCGGTTGCGCCGCTCGCCGAGCAGCGCAGGGGAACAGTGCTCGCTGTGCTGCGCGCGGCCAACGCGCACCGGGTCGCCGACGTGGGCTGCGGGGAGGGCGCCCTCACCGCGGCATTGCTCGCCGATGATGCCTTCACAGAGGTGATTGCGGCGGACGTGTCGTCGCGTGCACTCGAGATCGCCGAGCGGCGGCTGCGCGTGGACCGGATGCCGTCACGGCGGCGTGAACGCCTCAGCCTGATCCAGTCCTCGGTCACCTACCGTGACCAGCGGCTGGCCGGGCTCGACGCGCTCGTCTTGATGGAAGTGATCGAGCACATCGACCAGCCTCGGCTGGCGGCGCTCGAGCGGACGGTCTTCACCGATGCCCGACCTGAGCACGTCGTTGTCACGACGCCGAACAGCGAGTACAACATCCGGTTCGAGTTCCTTGAGCCAGGAATGATGCGGCACCGGGACCACCGCTTCGAGTGGACCAGGCCGGAGTTCGCCGGGTGGGCACAGCGGGTCGCTGAGGAGAACAGCTACGACGTGCGGTTTCTGCCGGTGGGCCAAGATGATCCGGAGGTCGGATCGCCTACCCAGATGGCCGTCTTTACCCGCGCCGACGGTCAGCGGAACGAGCCGGCCCCCGGCGTGACAGCGACGTCCCCTGCTGGCGCACAGTGAGCGAGCGGGAGCCGGAGGCACCGGCTGGCGGACGCGTCGTTGATGTGCCTGAGCTGAGCCTGGTCGTGCTCATCGGCGCAAGCGGTGCCGGCAAATCGACATTTGCTCGCACCCACTTCATTCCGACCGAGGTCATCTCCAGCGACTTCTGCCGCGGCCTGGTCGCCGACAACGAGAATGACCAGTCGGCCAGTAAGGACGCCTTTGACGTCCTGCACTACATCGCCGGCAAGCGGCTCGCAGCAGGTCGGCTCACGGTCATCGACGCGACCAACGTCCAGCAGGAGAGCCGCAAGCACCTGCTGAACCTGGCAAGGGAACACGACGTCCTGCCGGTCGCGATCGTGCTCGACGTCCCTGAGCAGGTATGCGTGGGCAGGAACGCGACGAGGCCGGAACGGCCGTTCGGCGCGCACGTAATCCGGAGGCAGCGCGATCAGTTGCGCCGCGGGTTGCGCGGGCTGGAGCGCGAGGGGTTCAGGCGGGTCCACATCCTGCGGTCGGAGGTAGATGTCGGCGCTGTCCTGGTGACCAGGACCAAGCTCTTCAATGACCTGCGCGACCAGGGCGGCCCCTTCGACGTCATCGGCGATGTGCATGGCTGCAGAGAAGAGCTAGAGAGGCTGCTCGCAGATCTCGGATACGAGCTGCGCAGGGACGGGGCCGGGCGGCCCACTGGGGCCCGGCACGAGGCGGGCCGTCGCGCCATCTTCGTCGGTGATCTCGTCGACCGCGGTCCAGACACGCCTGGTGTGCTGCGGATAGTCATGGGCATGGTCGCGGCCGGCGACGCGCTCTGCGTTCCTGGCAATCACGAGAACAAGCTGCTCAGGGCATTGCGCGGCCGAAAGGTCCAGGTGACGCACGGCCTGGCCGAGTCGCTCGCGCAGCTCGAGCGGGAGCCGCCAGCGTTCGTGGCGGAGGTCGGGTCGTTCCTGGACGGCCTGATCTCGCACTACGTTCTCGACGGCGGCAAGCTGGTGGTCAGCCACGCCGGCCTGCCTGAGCGGTTCCAGGGTCGGGCATCCGGCCGGGTGCGCACCTTCTGCTTGTACGGGGAGACGACCGGCGAGACCGACGAGTTCGGACTGCCGGTCCGGTATCCGTGGGCGAACGACTACCGCGGCAGCGCGATGGTGTTGTACGGCCACACGCCGGTGCCGGCCGCGGAGTGGGTGAACGGCACCATGTGCCTCGACACCGGTTGCGTGTTCGGCGGCAAGCTCACCGCGTTGCGATATCCAGAACGAGAGCTGGTCTTCGTGCCTGCGGCCCGGGTCTACTACGAGCCAGCCAGGCCCTTCCCCGCTAACGCTGCGGTCGGATCTTCTGACACTGCTCTTGAACCGGACGGGTCCGCTGCCAGGCGCGATCCAGAGGTGCTGGACATCGCCGATGTGACCGGCCGCCGCACTGTGGAGGCGGCACGCTACGGGCGGATCACGGTGCGGGAGGAGAACGCTGCCGCCGCGCTCGAGGTGATGAGCAGGTTCGCGGTCGACCCCCGCTGGCTGCTCTATCTGCCGCCCACGATGAGCCCGGTAGCGACCTCGACAAAGCCAGGGCTGCTTGAGCATCCCGAGCAGGCTTTCGACGCCTACCGCGCAGAGGGCGTGGGCGCCGTCGTGTGCGAGGAGAAGCACATGGGCTCGCGTGCCGTCGCCCTGATCTGCCGCGATCCAGGCGTCGCCCGCCAGCGCTTCGGCGCGCCCGGCGGGGCCAGCGGCGCGGTCTGGACCAGAACGGGCAGGCCGTTCTTCCGCCCCGACCTGAACGAGGAACTCGTGGCGGGGATCCGTGTCGCGGCTGAGACCGCGGGCCTCTTCGACGAGCTTGGCACCGGCTGGCTGCTCCTCGACGCCGAGCTGATGCCGTGGAGCGCCAAGGCCGAGGACCTGCTCAGGGCGCAGTACGGCGCAGTGGGAGCGGCGGCCAGGCACGCGCTGCCGGCCGCGGTGGCTGCGCTCGGCCAGGCTGCCGAGGCAGGCCTCGACGTAGCCGCGCTTGCCGCGCGCACCAGTACCCGCGCCGCGAACGCCGAGGCGTTTACGGCGGCGTACCGAAGGTATTGCTGGCCGACCAACGGGCTCGAGGGGATCCGGTTCGCGCCGTTCCAGCTTCTCGCGACCGAGGGAACGAGCTACTCTGACCGGCCGCACTCCTGGCACCTGGCCATCGCGGACCGCCTGGCCGAGGCGGGATCCGGGCTGATCACCGCGACCCGCAGCATGGTCACCGACACGACCGACCCGGTCTCGGTGGCCGCGGCGACGGCGTGGTGGGAGCAGCTCACCGAGGACGGCGGTGAGGGAATGGTCGTCAAGCCGGCAGTCAACCTGGTTCGCGGCCGTCGCGGGCTGGTCCAGCCGGGCCTGAAGGTGCGCGGGCGTGAGTACCTGCGCATCATTTACGGCCCTGACTATGCCGAGCCGGAAAATCTCGACCGGCTTCGCGCGCGTGGCCTGGGGCATAAGCGCTCCCTCGCGGCGCGCGAGTATGCGCTTGGGCTCGAGGCGCTCGACCGGATCGCACGCGGCGAGCCGCTGTGGCGGGTGCATGAGTGCGTCTTCGCGGTACTGGCGCTGGAATCCGAACCGGTTGACCCGCGGCTGTAGCCCGCCGCTGACGAGCCAAGACGAGCGGTGAGCGATTGTGTTCAAATAAGGCTTTGGGTACTTCTATCGCTGACTACGGGCGGAGTAGGGCATGGGTCACGATCTGCCGGCCAAAGAGGGTTACCTGTCCTTCGCGGGCCACCGCACCTGGTACCGGGTGACCGGGGAGTCCGAAGAGCCGGGCAAGTTCCCGCTGCTCTGCCTCCATGGCGGGCCGGGCGCGACCTGGCACCACATGGAGCCTTACCAGCAGCTCGCCGCCGAGGGCCGCCGGGTCATCTGCTACGACCAGCTCGGCTGCGGGAATTCGGCGATCGCCGAGCCGCACGACCCGGCGATGTGGACAACGGAGCTGTACCTCGCTGAGGTCACCGCAGTACGGGAGGAACTCGGGCTGGCGCGCTGTCATGTGCTCGGGCATTCCTGGGGCGGCATGCTCGGCATGGCGTACGCGATCACGAAACCGGCCGGGCTGGTGAGCTTGATGGCTGAGTCGTCGCCGGCCAGCGTGCCGTTCTGGCTGAGGGAGCTCGACAAGCTTCGCGCTGAGCTGCCGCCTGGCGTTGACGACGTGCTCAGGCGGCACGAGGCGGCCGGCACGACCGACAGCGACGAGTACCAGACGGCCATGATCTCGTTCTACGACCGTCATCTGTGCAGGGTCCGGCCGTACCCAGACTGGCTGGACCGCTGTTTCGATGGGCTCAACGGGAACCCCGAGGTCTACCACACGATGAACGGGCCCAGCGAGTTCCATGTGATCGGGCCGCTCAAGGACTTCGACGTCACCGCAGATCTTGGCGCGATCGAAGCACCGACGTTGCTGTTCTGCGGCGAGTTCGACGAGGTTACGCCCGCGACGGTCGCGCAAGCCCACGAGCGGATCCCAGGCTCGCAGTTCGTCGTGCTTCCTGGGTGCTCTCACATGGGCCAGGCGGAGCGACCTGACCTGACGCTCGGATTGCTGCGGGGCTGGCTCGCCGGAGTCGAGTCCGCGTTGCGTGGCAGTGCTCTCGTCGGCTAGCGGGCATAAGAGGCTCTCGAGTGCTGTTATCGGCTTTGCCCGGGTAGCCGCTGATTCGCGGTGCGCGCGGGTGTACGACCTCGGCCCGCTAGCGGTTGTTGTGCCTAATCCGTGACAGAAGTGAACCGCGGTGCCCAGGTGAACGTGCCAACAGTGTGAACTCAGGGAGCCTTGACGTGACCGTGCACGATATCGATCTACAGACCCTGAGCGGAGATGCCGCCAGCCTCGGTGCCTTCGCCGGCTCGCCGATCCTCGTCGTCAACGTGGCGTCGCAGTGCGGTCTGACGCCGCAGTACGCGGGCTTGCAGCGGCTCTATGAGCGGTTCGCGGACCGCGGCCTGGTGGTGGCCGGCTTTCCGTGCAATCAGTTCGGCGCGCAGGAGCCTGGCACGCCGGACGAGATCAGCGAGTTCTGCTCGGTGAACTACGGCGTCACGTTCCCGATGTTCGCCAAGATCGACGTCAACGGGCCAGATCGGCACCCGCTGTACGCGGAGTTGACTGAGACTGCCGACGCTGAGGGCAAGGCTGGCGACATCCAGTGGAACTTCGAGAAGTTCCTGCTGTCGCCGGACGGCAAGGTTCTCGCCAGGTTCAGGCCGATGACCGAACCTGAGGCGCCAGAGGTGGTCAGCGCGATCGAGGCCAGCCTGGCCAGCTAGACGTGCCTGGCGATGCCTGCCGAGGGGCGGGCATCGCCAGGCGGCCGACCCCGATGCCGGGGGGCGGGCGGCCGGGGCGGGCAGGTGGCATGCTGCTGCGGGGGCAAGGCAGCCACCTGCCGCCCTGGTAACGCGCCAAGCGCGCGGTCAGGCGAGCCGGCCAGGCCCTCGCTTGATCATCTGGTCGGCGATGATGGAGCGCTGCACCTCGCTGGTGCCCTCCCAGATCCGTTCCACCCGCAGTTCGCGGAAGAAGCGTTCGGCGGCGTACTCGCGCATGTAACCGCGGCCGCCGAAGACCTGGACCGCACGGTCGGCGACCCGGCCGGCCATCTCGGCCGCATAGAGCTTGGCCATCGAGCACTGTGCGTGCTGCACCTTGACGTCGAGGCCCGCGTCGATGCCGCGCGCCGTCTCATAGGTCAGTGCCCTGGCCGCGAACAGCTCGGTCAGGCTGTCGGCCAGCATCGCCTGAACCGCGCCGAACTCGGCGATCGGCCGTCCTCCCACGATGCGCTCGCCAGCGAACGAGGTCATCTCGTTGATCAGCCGCTCGGCAGCACCCAGGCAGCGAGCCGCGACCATGACCCGCTCGAACCTGAACCACTCGTAGGCGAACGTCATCCCGTCGCCCTCGGCGCCGACGAGCTGGGCCGCCGGTACCCGGACGTCCTCGAACGCCACGATCGGGTGCTGATGCGCGTGCCCGAGCGTGTGCATGTAGGCAGGCGTGCGCACGATCCGCACTCCGGGACTGGGCAAGTCCACCAGGAACATGGCGTGCTCACCGACGTGATCGCCATTGGTCAGCTTGCCCTGGAAGAACGCGTAGTCGGCGGCGTTGAACGAGGTCACGTGCCATTTCACGCCGTTCAGCACATAGTCATCGCCGTCCCGGCTCGCGGTCGCCTCGATCGCATCGACGTCGGAGCCGGCGCCTTCTTCGGTGATCGCGTAGCACTCCGAGCGTTCGCCGCGCGCCGATGGCTTGATGTATCGCTCAATCTGATCCGCGGTCGCGACGGCGGGCAGCCAGGATGGCGGCGTCGCGACGACCCACGCCAGCGCGTTGGTGACGCGGCCGACCTGCTCCTGGATCAAGACCTGCTGGAGCGATGTACAGCCGCCGCCGCCCAGTTCCTTCGGCAGGTTCGCGGCGAACAGGCCGAGCTCGATCGATCGCGCGGTGTGCTGGGCTTCCTGCTCGGCGGGCAGCTCGCCATTGGCCAGCTCAACCCCGACTTCCAGGGGGATCAGCTCGTCGACGAACACCCGCGCCCGAGCCTGGATATCCAGATCGTCCTCTGACAGGCTGTACATCGGTCCCCTTTCAGGCCAGGTATCAGCGCTGATGCCTGCGGCAACCCACCGTGTTGATTCCGCCCAGTTAATTCGACGCTGCCTTGACTGAACGTTCAGTCTATGCCAGCATCGGCGGCATGCCAATGGTGCAATCCGCCGATGCGGTCGTTGTTGGCGGGGGGACGGTTGGCGCCTGGTGCGCCTACTTCCTGCGGGCGTCGGGCGTTAGCAGAGTCGTTCTGCTGGAGAAGGACCGGCTCGGCCAGGGAGCGAGCAGCAGGGCCGCGGGCATCGTGAGAACGCAGGGCGGCACCGCGTGGGCGGTTCAGCTCGGCGAGTGGTCGCGCCGCTTTTACCTTGGTCAGGCCGAGCTGCTCGGGATCGACTCGGGGTTCACCCCGCAGGGATACATGCTCCCGTGTTTCACCGAGCCTGAAGTCGCGGCCGCGCACGAGCGGATGGCCATGCAGAACTCGCTCGGCCTCAACGTGCGATGGCTGGAGCCTGGCGAGTTCGACACGATGAACCCTGCCATGGCGCCAGGCCTCACGCTCGGTGCGACCTACCGCGCCGAAGACGGCTACCTGCATCCGCCGCGCAACGTGACCGCCTACGCGCACGCGCTCGCCGCCAGCGGCGTGCGCGTGCTGGAACACACGACATTCACCGGCCTGGACGTCACGGCCGGCGCTGTCGCCGGAGTTGAGACCAGCGCCGGGGCCATTGCTGCGCCCCTCGTCGTGCTGACCGGCGGGCCCGAGCTCGCCGCCGTCGGAAAGCTGGCCGACGTGAGCGTCCCTGCCGGGGCCGTAAGACATCAGGTGGCGGTCACCGAGCAGCATCCGGACCTGGCGCCAGGGCGACTGCCGATGCTGTTCGACCTCGCGGTTGGCCTCTACTGGCGGCCGGAGGACGGCGGCATGCTGTTCGGCATGTCGAATCCTGAAGAGCCCCCAGGCGAAGCCCGATCCGTAGATACCGAGTACCTGGAGCTGATCTTGCGGCGCCTGCACACGCTGGTGCCGGTGACGGCAGGGCTCGGATTGCGCCGCACCTGGGCGGCCACAATCGACTACACGCCCGACCATTTGCCGATCATCGGGCCGGCGATCGTCTCCGGCCGGACGATCGACGGCGCCACCGTGGCTAGTGCCGGCGGACACGGAATGATGTGGGGCCCGGCCGTGGCCAGGGCCGCCGCCGATGTCGCTCTGCACGGGCGCTCGTCCGTGACCGATGTCAGCGACCTAGGCCTTGACCGGTTCGACGAGCACGGAAAGAGCCGGCTGGCGACCGATCCGATCGCGTTGCCGTTTCCGGAAGATGCAACGCAGGCGGAGTCTTTCGCAGCGAAGACGACGTCGCAGGGCTGAGCCCACCAGCAGGAAGGAACGCCATGACGGACAGCAACCCGGCGACCCCGTACCTCGCGGCCGCCGCGACAGCCGAACTCGAGGACTGGGGCCCGCTGGAAGAGGCCACCGGCGACGAGATGACTACCAGCGGGCTGACCTTCTGGAAAGACGGTGACCAGGAAGCCGGCGTCTGGGAATGCACGCCAGGTCCTTCCTACTGGAAACTCGAGACGCACGAGTTCGTGCAGATCCTGTCAGGCCGGATGACGGTCACACCGGACGGCGGATCGCCCACCGACATCGGACCAGGCGACATCGCGGTGTTCCCGCGCGGCTGGGCGGGCAGCTGGCAGATCCACGAAACGATCCGCAAGGTCTACGTCCTCTTCGAATAGGACCACCGCAAACGGGCTACCGCGTCAGCACGGCGTCGATCCCTGTTACAGCGGCGCCCGCACCGACCGTGATGACCGTGGCAGTCGCACGTGATGTGGCGTTCTGCCACCACTGCGTCTTAAACCCGCTGTCGCCGCAGCCGGTGCTGAACTTCAGCTTGTACCTTCCCGGCTGGACCTCGAGCAGTGAGTAGCTTCCGGTCGCCGTGGTGATCGCGATCTCGGGCGGGAAGAACCCAGCGAAGTCTTTGCCGACCGGCACCGCAGTAACGCATTCACCGCTGACGGCTGCCTGCCCAGGGCCGGTCACGGTACCGGTGATAGTCCCGAATGGCTGCAGTGTGGCGTCGATACCCGTCGTCGTGCCGCCCGTCGTTACGGTCACGACATCGGCGGTCGCTTGCGTTGGCTGGCCGCTGTACCACTGGGACGCGAGCGACGGGACGCCGAACAAGCAGAACGGGTCATTGAAGTACACCTGGTACTTACCAGCAGCCAGCCCCGTTGCCGTGTAGGTCCCGTCGGTGCCCGTCTGGCCGAAGCCGTATGCGCCGTCCGGATCAAGCGGAGCCAGTTCCACGCAGGTGCCGATCTGCGGCTTCGGTGGCATTCCGGCAGATACCGTCCCCGAGACGTTCCCGCCTGGCCCGAGGCGGGTGATGATCCCGGTTGTCGCGTGCGGCGCCTTCACGCTGACCAGGCCCGGCCTGGTGAAGCTGATGACGTTCGGCCCCTTGCGGAAGCACCGCGAGAAGAACAACAAGTATCGACCGGTCGCAAGACCGCGCATCGTGTAGTGGCCGGTCTTGTCTGTCTGCGCGAATCCGGACGCTTGCGTCGCGCTGTCATAGGCGTCAACACACTCGTTGCGCACCGGCTTCCCCGTCGCCCGTGCGACCACCTGTCCCGAGATGGTCCCGCCGGTAGCCAATACAGCGTTGATCCCGGCGGTCAGGTGCGAGGGCCGCACTCGCACGGGGTCGGCCGCCCGCTCGGTAGCGCGGCCGTGGTACCACTGGCTCGCGTAGTTAGTGGCGATGCCGCAGCCGTAGAAGAAGACCTTATAGGCGCCCGCCGCAAGGCCAGTGATCTTGTACCGGCCCTGGTCGACGAAGCCGTCGAACACCGATGAGAGCACCTGGAGGCCGGTCTTGGCGTTGACTAGGTACAGGCACGTGTTCCTGGCTTGATGGCCCGCTTTATTCGTGACCAGTCCGCTGACCGAGCCGCCAGGACGCATGACCGCGTTGATCCCGCTGGTGAGCCCCGACGGTATCGACAGCAGGCCAGGGAACTCCGTCTGGGATTTTGCCCGGTACCAGTGACTGACGTACTTGCCGCCACTATCGCATCCGAAGCTGACCTGGTACTGACCGGGCGCGAGGTTGACCGCGCGGTACTTACCGGCCCTGGTGAAATCGATGGCATCGAAAACGTCGCCGAAGTTCACCAATGACTGGTCTGCGACACCAACGCAGACATTGCTAAGCGGATTGCCCGATGAGTCAGTGACAAGTCCCATGATGATCGCGCCGGGCCTCATCGTGGCGTTGATTCCTCTGGTGACCTTGCCCGTTGTCAGCGTGATCGGATCGGCCGAGCCGCTATCGGACTCATTGTTGTAGTACTGCGGTGCAACGCTTCCCTGGTTGTCACAGCCCATGAACTGGACCACATACGTGCCTGGCTGCAGGCCACCGAACGCGTAGGTGCCGTCGAAGTCGGTCTCTGCAAAGCCATTGCCGTGCTCGCCGACCTCCTGCACGCAGACACCTTCCAGCGGATGTCCGTGCGGGCCCTTGACCACGCCCGAGAACCCGGCTCCTCGCTTCAAGTAGGCGTTCACGCCGGTGCGGGTGTGGGGTCGCTGGACGGTGACCCTGCGGTGCTGCGGCAGGAAGTTAAGCGGGTTCTCCTCAGAGCAGCCGGGATCGAAGACGACGACATACCTTCCGCCGGATAGGCCCGGCAGCCGGTACGTGCCGTCCTTGCGGGTGAATGCGCTTGCAGAGTCACCGTGTGGGCCGTCGGCGCTGACGCAGATCCCGGCCAATCGCCTGCCCGAGGAGTTGACGGCTCTGACCGTGCCGGTGATGGTCGCGCCGCGATCGAGCGCAGCGTCGATGTGCCGGGCGATTTTGGATCCCTTGATCGTGATGGAGGTCGCATGTGCTTGAGACGTGCGCAGCCGCCACCATTGCGACACGAAACTGTCTGTGCAAATAGTCGAAAACGCGACCGTGTACCGACCGGGAAAGAGTCCGTGGACCGCGTAGCGGCCGTCACGTCCGGACACCAGTCCAATATCGATACCGCCGCCTCGAATACGTCCCTGAACCTCCACACAGATGTTCTTGATGCGGCGGCCGTGCCTAGTCCGCGTCGTCCCGCCGATTTCGCCGCCTAGCTTCAGCCGAGCGTTGATACCGGCCATCGTGCGGCCCGCCCTCACCCGAATTTTGGCGGCCTTGGGAGCCGGGAACGGTGTGGTGATGCCCGGGTACCACTGGTCCAGCCAGTTTCCCTTGTTGCCGCAGGTTCCGAAGTCAGTGCTGAACTCCACTTGATAGCGGCCGGGCTTCAGGCCTCTTATGTGGTACTTGCCTGCCTGCGAGGTCAGTGCACCCTCACCCTGCCCGCCGCCGACCCGTTCGGCTGTTGCGCAGATACCTTTCAGTGGATGGCTCCGGCCCGTGACGCGGCCAGAGATGCCGCCCGTGCCGGACTGGCTGGCGGAAGCGGTCGAACGCGCCACGGCCGCTGCGCCGTTTGCTGGGATCGCCGTCGCGGCGGGGAGGGCCTTCCGCTGTCCTGTGCCGAGCGCAACGCTCGCGGGGAGCTGTGGCCATACGTACGTCCTTGAGCTGGCGGACGATGCGCAATTGCTGATGCTCACGGAGTACCGGCCGGAGCGCAGGCCGGGTAGGAGGTATCTGCCGTTGGCGCGGCTCCTGGCGAGGACCGGGCCGGACGGCCCGGTCGCGGTAATGCACGCGCCAGCAACCGGTCGGCCGTCGAGTCCGCGAACGATGCCGGTCAGCACGCCGTCGGCTCGGCCGGCCGCGGCGACGGCGCTGCGCAGGTCGGCCGCAATGGCGGCGCGCTGACGGACGGCTGCGTGCTCGCTCAGCCAGTGTGCGCGCGCTGACAGCATTGCCTGCTGAACTGCAGATAGGTGCGACGCAGCGGGGAGCAGCGGGTGCGGCACGGCCGGATTAGCGGCGTCGTGCTGATGAGCTGCCTGGGCCGAGGTTCCGGCCTGCGCCGGGATGGCCGCAAGACCGCTAGCGAGCACGCCTGCCATGGCGGCGATCGTCAGGGATTTGCCGAGCACGAGAACGCCTTTCTGCTGAGTTGGCAGTGCGCGCCGCCGGGAACCGGCGGCGCGCACTGACTCTCGCTGCTTAGCTGCGGGGCAGGGTCTGATTGATGCCGCTCGTGACCGAGGCGGCGGAGACATGCACGAATCTCCCGCCGAGCTCAGTCCTGGCGTTCTTGTACCAGCGGGTCGCGAAGCCGTTGGCGCCGCAGCCGGCGGTGAACTTGATCTTGTAAGAGCCGGGCTGCAGGTCGGCGATCCGGTAATCGCCGCGGGCCCGCCGGGTGGTCGCAGTCGGGATGCCGATGCCTCCCTGGAACGGGACGGCCTCGACGCAGATGCCCGGGAGCGGCTTGCCGCCAGGCCCGCGGACGACGCCCGTGATGGTTCCGCTCAGCCGCATGCTGACGTTCGCGCCCTTGGTCGTCTTGCCCGATGCGACCGAGACCGGCCCGGACATACGCGCCGTCGTGGTTGGCGAATTGCTGGTGCACGCTGGGTCTCCGGCCAGGATCTGGTACTTACCTGCCGCGAGATTGGGGATCTCATAGCTGCCCCCGCCCTCGGAGATGGTTTCGGCCGCAGACGCGGTCGTGGTAAGTGGCAGAAGCTCGACGCAGGTTCCCGGGGCGCGCTTGGCGCGGCCACCCGGCAGTCGCACCGATGTCACCCCGGACACCGATCCGCCGACCCTGATCTGCTCGTTGATGTTGTGCAGTACGTGCCCGGCCGTCACGCGCACGCTGCCGGGCCTGATCTGACCGGCCAGCCCTGACCCTGAGCAAGGATCGAACTCGAGGATGTACCGGCCGCTACTCATACCGTCGACCAGGTAGCGGCCGCGCCGGTCGGTTATGTCAAAGCTGACCGTGCTGAAATCCGGGGTGTACGCGAAGACGCAGGTGAACGCGACTGGCCGCTTATTCGGCTGGTAAAGGACCTGGCCGGTGATGGTGGCTCCCTTGCTCAGCGACGCGTTGATGTTGGCGGTCGTCTTGGACGGCCGCACGAGCACCGTGTTGGCGGCCTGCTGCGACGCGTGGCCCTTGTACCACTGGTTCGCCCAGTTCAGGCCCCTGATTCCGAAGAAGATAAAGTCGCCGCCGCAGCTGGAGAACTCAACTTGGTAGCGGCCGGCGGTGAGTGAGCCGACGTTGTAGTGGCCGTTACGCCGGCTGAACCCGGTGGTGGTCGCGCCGGTACGCGGGTTGGTCGCTATCACGCAGATATTCGGTACCGGCTTGCCTGCCTTGCTCAGCACGACGCCGCTGATCTTGCCGGCCAACGTGAGCCTGGCGTCGACTCCGACGGTGGTTTTGCCACCGGGCACGGAGATCAGGTCGAGCGGCGCGCCGTTGCCTTGGCGGAAGAACTGCTGATCCGCGTACGGCGAAGGACCGCAGAATCTGTGTTTGGCGCTCAGGCCGAAGAACTCGAGCGCGTACTGACCGGGCGCGAGGTTGTTCAAGCTATACCGCCCGCCGCGTTCGACGATGAAGTAGAAGAATCCGACTCCGCCGCCGGTGAAGGGCTCCGCGATCAGGCAGACGCCGCTGACCGGTTGGCCGGACTGGTTGGTGACGCGGCCGCTGATCGTGCCGCCGGGACGCAGCCTGACGTTGATCCCACTAGTCGTCTTGCCGGCGGTGACAGGAATGTTGGTCGGCCCGTAGAAGGTCGGATCGGACTTGTATGCCAGCGGAGCTATGCTGCCGCGGTTTCCGCATCCGCCCTCGAATCCGACGAAATAGTCGCCGCTGGAAAGCTGCTGGAGCTTGTACGAGCCGTTGCTGCTGGTCTTGGTCTGACCGCCGAACTGTGAGGTCGAGAACACGCACATCCCGGCGATCGGCTTCCCGTGCGGGTCGCGCGCGACGCCCTTGATGATGCCGCCGGTCGGAAGCTTGGCATCCAGGGTCGTATTTGCGTTGCTGGTGACCGTGGCGTTGACGTCCACTGGCAGGTAGTTGCCTTTGTTGCCGCAGTCGGAGATCTGGCCGCCAGGGATGAACTCGACGTCGTAGTTGCCAGGCGGCACTCGCTTCGCTTGATACGTGCCATCAGCGTGCGTCCGCGCGAAGGCGAAGCCGAATGAGCTGCTCTCGGCCACCACGCAGATGCCGCCCAGCGGCTGTCCGTGCGAGTTCGTGACGGTTCCTGACAGCGATCCGTCGAGCTGCATGACCGCGTCGATGTGCGGCGTGTCTTTCCCTTCGCGGACAGGGACAGCGCTGGGATAGACGAGGAAAGCGTACGGCTTGCGGTTGCCGCAGCCGGGGCGGAAGTCCACCTCATAGTTTCCGGTGGGCAGCCCGAGCAGCCGGTAGGTTCCGTTGGCCGCTGTCGTGGCCTCACCGAACCCGGGACCGTGCTCGTTAAACGCGTCCACGCAGATGCCGGCCAGCTTGGTTCCTGCCGAGTCTTTGACGGTCCCCGAGATCATGCCGCCGAGCCTCAGCACTGCCGTCACGCCAGAGGTGACCTTGCCGTTCGTCACCGAGATGAGCCGGTGCAACTCGAGCGGCAGATAAGGCGACCCGTTTCTGGTGCAGCCAGCGAAGAAGAACAGGTGATAGCGGCCGGTCGCCAGGCTCGGCAGCCGGAACGTCCCGTCCTTGCGCGTGATGCCTTCCCCGAGGAACAAACGCTGCCCATTGGTGCCCTCGGCCTCCGCGCACATGCCCGCAAACGATGGATGCGGGTTCTTGCGTGTGTGCACGCGGCCCGTGATCACCGCGCCAGCGGCGAGCGCCGCATCGATATGGGTGATGCTCTGATGTGCTTTGACGTGCAGGACGGTCGCCTTCTTGACCGAACCTGCTGCCTTCCACAGTTGCGGGGCAAGGTTCACCTTGCGTGCGCAGAGCGGCAGGAAGTCCACGACGTACTTGCCAGGTCTGATCCTGATCCGGTACGTGCCGGTCCTTGAGGTCCTGACAGCCGGCCCGTACGCGAACTTGTTACGCGGGTTCGTAAACAGAACACAGACCCCGCCGACCGGGTGCCCTGACTTGTTCGTCACGCGGCCGGAAATATGAGCGACCTTGGCAGCACTCGGCGGAGCCTGTACCTGATTGCCCGACATCAGCTCGCGGATAATCTTGTCCGTCCGCTGCGCCGCACTGAACTGTGGCTGGCGAACTGGCGAGCGGAGGAACTGCGGCGAGATCATGGCCAGCTTGACCGGAGCAAGTACCACCGGTGCAGCTGACCCGGTGATCAGGACCTGCTTGGCCGAATTACGGGTCAGGCCGCCGTACCACTGGCCGGTGAACCGGCTGACCGGAGAGCAGCCGCGGTACTCCACGCGATAGGCGCCCTTGGGCAGGCCCTGGATGGCGAATCGCCCGTCTGGCCTGGTGTAAGCCCGGCGGGTGGCCCGCGGGCCGCTCGCGACCACGCAAACGTTGGCCTCCGGAGCGCCGCTCGGACCGCGCACGAGTCCCACGATCGAGCCGTGCTGATGCCGCAGTGCCATGAGGTGCTTGGCCCGCTGCAGCGCCGCCCGCTGAGCCGCGGTCGGACCGGACGCTGATCGCCCTGAGTGCGCCTTCGAAACTGCCGTGACCTGGCTTTGCGCCGCCGCCGGCAGAGCACTCAGTCCCATCCCGATGACGGCGCCTGCGACGGCCAGAGTCAGTGCGGTTCGACGCATCGTAGTCCTGCTTTCCGGCCGCTCGCTGCATCGGTCAGCGAGAGCATAGACCGAACGAGCGCGGAGATGTACGTGAGCATCGCTATATTTGGGAATTCATGCGTTTCGGCGACTAGGCAGTCGCGTGCTGAGCTGGTAACTATCGGCGTAACAAGGCTCTAATCGTGACAATAGCTACTAGGATGCGCACGTGAGCCAGCCCGGTCGTGACCTCCAGCATGCGGACCAGCGGCGCACCGTCGTGCCCAGGTCCGAGCGGAGCGAACCTGACACCTGGGCAGATCTACGTCCCGCATTTAGGTGGCTGGATCGCAAGCGCCCGGTTCTTCTCGTAGCGCTTTTGCTGATTGCCGGTCAAGTCGCATGGCGAGCTCAGTTTCTGAGCCACATGTACTTTTACCGGCAGGACTTCTTTGATCTCGATTTCGCCATTACCTCGCCGTTCAACTGGCATTACCTGACCTATGTGGGCACAGGTCACGTGATGATGGGCGAGCGTGCGATCGTCTGGGTGCTCGCACGAATATCGCTCTACCACTGGACGCTGGCCGCTGCCGTGGCCTTGGCATTCCTCGCGGCGGCCGGACTGGCCGCGTTCCTTGTCCTGCGCACGCTGTTCGGCGAGCGTCCGGCGATCCTGGCTCCGCTGGCTGTCTATCTGCTGACGCCGCTCGGTATCGCGGCCCTCGGCTGGTGGACGGTGGCGCTTGAGTCGGTGCCACTGCAACTCGCTGTCTTCATGGCGCTGAATTCGCACATCCACTATGTGCGGACCCGCCGAGCACGGCATCTCATCGCCGCGATCGCGTGGGTGGTGTTCGGGATGCTGGTCTTTGAGAAGGGCCTGGTTGTACCTGTCCTGCTGTTCGCGGTCACGTCCGCGTTCCTGAGCGGCGGCGGTTCGTGGCTTGCTGGCATGCGCCGTGCCCTGCTGGGTTACTGGCGCGCCTGGGCCAGCTATGCGCTGCTGTTCATCGGTGATCTGGTCGTGCTGATCATCTCGCTGCAAACCTCGAGTAGCCAGCCCCAGGTACCCAGTACGTCGGCGGTGCTGACCTTTGGCTGGGGCTTGCTCAAGAACTCGCTGCTGCCGGGCGCGATCGGCGGACCGTGGGAATGGTTGCCGCTGCCTGGGCACGCTTATGCGCTTGCAGCTCCGCCGGATCCGCTGATCTGGATAGCGCTGATCGTTGTCGTGGCGGTCGTGATCGGCACGATCTTGCGTCGCCGGATTGCGTGGCGCGCCTGGGTGACGTTCGCTGCCTGGATCCTCCTGGCCGACATGGCTCCCATCATCATCGCGAGGCTGAACTGGTATCCGGTGCTGCTCGCGCTCGATACGCGCTACGTCTCGGACGCGATGCCTGTGCTCGCGATATGCATCGGCCTGGCCTTCCTGCCGGTTGCCGACCGCCGGCAGGTGAGCGCGCGCCAAGAGCGGCCGGCTACGCCGGCGCCATTTGCTGCGCAGTCGGGTCGAGCCGGCCTGGAACGCGCATGGCGAACCGCGATCAGCGGGGTTTTCGGCGTGCTCGTCGTGGGCTCGATCTGGTCAGCGAGTTCGTACCAGTCAGCGACGTCCGGGCAGCCCGCGGCACGGTACATCGCCAGTGTTCAGCGCGCCGTCGCCAGTGCGCCGCGGGGCACGCTCGTGCTCGACAGCCCGGTCCCCGACCAGGTCAAAGACGCTGCCAATGGCGCACATGCCGTCGTAGGCGCCATCATGCCTGGCAAGCTCCGCTGGATCAGCCAGCCGCGCGGCACTCTCGACGGGCTTCGAATTTTCGGCCTCGATGGCAAGCTGCATTCGGTCTGGGTCTACGGCGCGTCCACCGGGCGGCAGGCTCCGCCTAATGCCTGCTGGCCGGCGCGGCACGGCAAGATCGTCATGAACTTCTGGCACAAGGCGCCGTACCTGACGACTGTGCTGCGCATCGGATATATCTGGGGCGGGCACGCGCCAGGCGCGATCTCCGTGACCTACGGCGGGGCAACCAAGCAGCTGGTTGTCCGGCCTGGCCTGCATACGGCATTCCTGCCGGTCAGCGGATCTGCGGCCAGGGTGACGATCAGCGGGCTGGCTGGTAACAAGATCTGCGTCGGCGACGCCGAGGCAGGATCCGCACGCCCTTCGAGGTCGCAGAAGGGCCAAGCGTGAGAGCGAGAACCCACCCGTGAGCCAGGCTGGCGAGGAGGTCGATCGGCCCGTGTCTGCCAAGGAGATCGCGCTCTACGACGACGCCGCCGAGCGTGACTTTGCCTGGGCCGATCTCCGGTCGACGGTGGACTGGTTCAGGACCAATCGCGTGGTCGTGGCGGCGATCGTTCTCATCGTCGTGGAGATCGTCTGGAAGGCGCAGTTCCTGAGCCATCTGTACTTCCGCCAGGACGACTTCCACGACCTCGATCTTGCTATCCAGTCTCCGTTCAACTGGCGGTACGTCACCTATATCGGCGCGGGTCACCTGATCATCGGTCTCCGCGTCATCGCCTGGGTCATGGTGCGGACGTCGCTCTACAACTGGGGTCTGGCATCGGCGATCAGCCTCGCGTTCGTCGCCGCCGCGAACCTCGCCATGTTGCGGCTGCTGCGCATGTTGTTCGGCACCCGGCCCGCCATCCTGGTCCCGCTGCTGATTTACGCCATCTGCCCGCTCGCCATGCCTGACCTTGGCGAATGGTCGTCCGCGCTTGAATCGGTGCCCTTGCAGCTTGCGTTGCTGATGGCCGTGCACGCCCACATCTGCTACGTGCGGACCCGGCGCGTCAAGCATCTGGCCGCTGCGGCGATCTGGGTGGCCGTGGGACTGGTGTTCTTTGAAAAGGGCCTGGTCGTCCCCGTTCTGCTGCTGCTACTGACGGGTGGATTCCTGGCGGCGCCCCGGCGGACCTGGCTCGGGGACATGGTGCGGGCGCTGGTCAGGTGCTGGCGCGCCTGGGTGATCTACGCCGTGCTGATGGCGGCCTATCTGGTGGTGCTCGCGCAGTCCTTGCACACATCGACGACGCATCCGAGCCCACCGAACTCGGCGGGCGCCGTCGGGACGTTCGTGTCGGGGCTGCTGAAGGATTCCTTTGTGCCCGGGGCACTCGGCGGCCCCTGGCAGTGGCTGGCGGTACCTGGCGGGTCGTACGCTTTCGCCGCGCCTCCCTTCGCGCTCATATGGATCGGGCTGTTCGTCGCGGTCGCCGTGATCGTCATCAGCATCTGGCGGCGCCCGGTCGCCTGGCGGGCATGGGCTCTGGTGATCGGCTGGGTGGTGATCGCTGACATGCTCCCGGTGATTTTCAGCAGGATCGGCGCGTTCTCGGCCGATGTGCTCGGCACGGAAACCAGGTATGTCGCCGATGCGGTGCCTGTGCTGGCGATCGGCATGGGCCTGGCGTTCTGGCCGCTGGCCACTGATCAAACGCGGAAGCCGAATACACGCCGGGCGCACGGCCTCCGGGCGCGCACCGCCCAGCAGTCACTTGAAGTCGCCGCGGGCTTGGTCGCCGTCGTCCTGTTCGGATCGATCTGGTCAGTCCAGGCCTACAAGAACGTGACATCGGGCAAACCCGCCGCCGACTACATCGCGAATGCGTCGGCGGCGATCAAGCAGGCTCCGCACGGTACGGCCGTGATGGACTCGGCGGTGTCAGGGGACATGGTCGAAGGGCTATTTGGCTCGTATGCCTTGCAGTCGATCGTGATCGGTGACCTCGCGCCCGGCAAACTGCGGTGGCTCAAGCACCCGGGAGGAACCATCGATGGCCTGCACATGTTCGGTCCCGATGGCAGGCTCTATCAGGCGAAAGTCCGCGGTGTCGCGAGCGAACCGCTGCAAGCAGGGCAGAAGTGCTTGCCGAACAAGAACGGCAGGACGGTCGTGCACTTCCAGGGCTCGTCGCCCAGCAAGACGGGGGTCGTCAGGATCGGCTACGTCTGGTTCTCCTCGTCGCCAGGCTACGTGTCCGTGAGCTACCCAGGCGGAACCAGGGACGTGGCAGTGAAGCCAGGCCTGCATACGGCCTTTGCATCGATCAAGGGAAGCGTCAGCCAGGTCGTCGTGCGGTCTCTCGGCGGCGGCGCGATATGCGTCGGCGACGCTCAGGCCGGAAACCTGGAAGCAGATCAGACAGGCCCGGTCATTCCCGCCGCGCCGTCCTAGCTATTCCAGCGACCGGCCTGACTGGCGGCCGATGACGAGGGCGTCTACAGCGGTGGCGCCGTCCGGGCCGCAGATCAACGGGTTGATGTCGAGGGCCTCGATGTCCTGGCCGAGCTCGTAGGCGAGCTCGGCCAGCCCGGTGATTGCGCGGGTCACAGCGGCCGCGTCGGCGGCCGCGGCGCCGCGGGCACCTGCCAGCAATGGCGCGATCTTAAGCTCGGCGAGCAGGCCGGCCGCCTGTTCGTCTGACAAGGGCGGCAAGGCCACCACCCGATCCGCGATCAGCTCGACAAGGGTTCCTCCGGCACCGAGCACGATCAACGGGCCAAGGTCGGGGTCGCTGACCAGGCCCAGCGCCAGCTCGACGCCGGGCGGCACGGATTCGCAGACCAGGGCCGCCGGGCCGAGCCGAGCCGTGAGATCCGCATAAGCGGCCGTGACGTCGCCGGGGAAGCCGATGCCGAGGATCACGCCGCCCGCGTCAGACTTGTGGGCAATGCCGGGCTGGTCGGTCTTAATCACGACCGGATATCCGATCCTCGCCGCAGCGGCGAGCGCCTGGTCGGCGTCGATCACGCGCTCCGCGCGAACTGCCGGGATGCCGTACTCGCGCAGCAGGGCGAGCTGTGCTTCGCCAGTCTCGCGGCTCAGGCTGAGGAGCCGTCTGGCGCGGTCGCGCCGTCCCTGATCGAGCGTCGGCGACACTGGTTCGCGCCACACCGGCCTGCTGGCGTGTTCAAGCAGATGCCGCAGCGCACGCAGCCCCGACCGCAGGCCCTCAAGCACCGGTATGCCGCTGGAGCGCAGCAGTACCGCCGTCTGCGGATCGATCGCACCAGGCAGGTTGCTGAGCACGACGACCGGCTTGTCGGTCTCGCTGGCCGTATCGAGGACGGCCAGCTGATAAGCCGTGTCACCGTCGAGTTCGGTGATCAGGTCGACGGCGAGCGCGACGGCATCGACCGATTCGTCTTCAGCAAGCGCGGTCAGCGATCCGGCGAAGAGCTCGCGGGTCTCCGCCCCGGTTCCCCAGACGTCGAGCGGGTTCGTGGCAAGCAGCCCGGGATCGAGTAGCTCCTCGAGCTTGGCCTTCGTCGTGTCGCTGATCGCGGCAAACGGTACGCCTACCTCATCGGCGACATCGGCAGTGTGAGCGCGTTCGAGGCCGGAGTCGTGCACGGTCGCGATGCCATGGCCGGCCCTGAGGGCGCCGGGCGCACGCCAGCCGCGGCGGGTGACCCGCAGCGCGAACAGTTCGAGCGCGTCGGCCATCTCGGCCAGATCGCTGACCCGGTGGACGCCATAGTGCCGGACGAGCGCTTCCCATCCGCCGTCCGAGCCCGCAAGCGCTCCGGAGTGGGCGGCGACCATGGCCCGGCCGCTCTCGGAGCCGCCGGCGGTCAGGAGTACGACCGGTACGTCGCGTTCGGCCGCGCGGGCGAGCACTTTCCGCAACTCAGCTGGCTGCCGCATCGCTTCCAGGATCAGCCCGATTACCTTCGTGTCAGGCACATCCAGCGCGTAAGACAGGTAGGACGGAGCCGCAGTGACGAGTTCCTGGCCCGAGGAAACAGCGAGTGTGAAGCCGAACGCGCGCCGGGACCGCAGCATGGTCGAGAACACCGAACCCGAATGCGTCACAAGCGCGACCGGCCCGGCCGGGAGCGGGTCGGGTTCGACGTAGCCCATCGCGCGCAGCCCGTGGCTCACGTTCGCGAAGCCCATGCAGCCGGCGCCGCACAGCTCCATCCCTGCTGAGGTCGCGATCGCGGCGAGTCGCTGCCGCAGGCTCGGACGCGGCTCCGCCGCCCTGGCAGTGCCCGGGTCCTCGTGCGCGTTGCCGAAGATGACGCCTGCCCGGGCTCCGCACGAGGCTGCCAGCGCGAGTTGCTCTTCCACTGCCGCGTCCGGCACTCCGAGCAACACGAGGTCGGCAGGCTTGGGCAGGTCAGTCAGCGACGGGTAGCAGGGGAGACCGTTGATCTCGGTGTACCGGGGGTTCACCGGGTAGATGACCGGCCTGGCGGACGACTTCCGGGCCTCGGCCAGCATCCGTTCCCCGAAGCTGCCCTCTCGCTTCGACGCGCCGACGATCGCCACGCGGCGCGCTTCGAGCATCGCCAGGAGCGCGCTGCGCTCAGTCGGGTGATGCGGCTGCGCGGGCTGTTGCGAATGTATGTCTGTCGTCATGCCCGCCGCTGTCCCCGTCGATCCCTAGCGCGCCGCACGCTGGCCTTTCGCCGACTTGGTGACCTTACGGTCGGCTAGCGCTGCGCGCGCGGCCTGCCAGCCTGGGATGCCGCAGACGCCGCCGCCCGCATGCGTCGCCGAGCTGCCGTAGTACAGGCCGCCGATCGGCGTCCGGTAGTCCGCGTACCCGGGCGCCGGACGCATGTGGAAGAGCTGCTCGAGCGAGAGCTCGCCGTGGAAGATGTTCCCGCCGATCAGGCCGTACTCCTGCTCCATCTGGTAAGGGCCGACGACGTCGCGGTGCAGGATCGAGGCCTTGAAGTTGGGCGCCACCTCGTCGTAGAGCTCGATCATGCGATCCGCGTATGCCTCGAGTTCTGAAGTGTGCGGCTCGAGATTCCAGTCGGCCGGCACCCACTGGGTGAACAGCGACATGATGTGCGTGCCGTCTGGGCAGAGTGTCTTGTCGAACGCCGTCGGGATCACGCCGTCGCTGAACGGCCGGACCGCGGGCTTGCCCTCCCTCGCGTCGAGGAACGCGCGCTCGATGAACTCCATCGACGGTGCCATCTCGACCGATCCTGTGTGGTGCTCGCCGAGTTCGGTGCCGGGATCCGCTGTGAAGTTCGGCAGCTCGGAAAGCGCGAGGTTGATCTTGACGACGCCGCTGCGGGTCTTCCAGTGCTTGATGTCCCTCGCGAAGTCCGTCGGCAGGTTCTTCTCGCCGATGTGGTCAAGGAACGCGGTGCGCGGGTGCAGCGTCGACACCACGGTGCTGGCCCTGATCTCGTCGCCGTTCTCGAGTGCGACACCGACCGCGCGGCCATTTTCAACCAGTACCTGGCTCACCGGCGCGTTGACCCTGACCTCGGCGCCGTATCCGCGGGCTGCTGCCTCGATCGCGCTCGACACGGCGCCCATGCCGCCCTCCTGGAAGCCCCAGTTGCCCAGGTGGCCGTCGCCGATGTCGCCGATCGAGTGATGAGCCATCACGTATGCGGTGCCCGGTTCGTATGGTCCTGCCCACGTTCCGATCACGCCGTTGACCGCGAGCGCCCCCTTGACCTGCGAAGACTCGAACCAGTCATCGAGCAGGTCGGCGATCGACATGGTCATCAGCCGGGTCGCGTCGGCGATGGTCCTGACCTTGAGGCCGCGGTTTCGCCAGGCGAGCTTGAGGGTGCCGGCCAGGTCCCTTGGCTTGCGTGAGCCGATGTTCGGCGGGGCCACCAGCAGCATCGGGCCCAGCACGTCGGCAACGCCTTCGAGCCAGGCATCCCAGGCGGGCATCGCCTCGGCATCTCTCTTCGACCACTTTGCTATGGATTCGTAGTTTCGCTTCGCGTCATCTGCGAAGAGCTTGATCGAGCCGCCTTCGGGAAATGCCTGGTAATACGGGCCCATCGGGTAGACCTTGTAGCCGTGACTCGCTAGCTTGAGATCGTTAATAATGGTCGGCGGCATCAGGCTCATTACGTACGACAGCCGCGTCACTTTAAATTCAGGAGCTTCTGGCCATGGGGATTCTGTGGTCGCCGCGCCGCCCGTCTTATGCCGGCTTTCGAGCACGACCGTCCGCGCGCCTGCGCGTGCAAGGTAGGCGGCGGCCACAAGGCCGTTGTGCCCTCCGCCGATGACGATGGCGTCGTATGTTGCGGCCATGTCCGCTGTGTCCTTCCTGGCCCTGGATCTCGCCGTCAGGCGGGCCTGCGCCCCCTCAGGGTGGTAATCCTGAGAGACTGACTGAATGTTCAGTCTAGAAATTTGCTACGGTTACGACAAGAGGTCCGGAGGTTTTGCGGATGACAGAGAGGCTAGGCGGCGTCCATGCCATGCCCGGCATCGCTGATCAGCGACGCGGGCAGATGCTCCAGGCTGCGCTGGAGGTCATTTCGGAGCGCGGATTCGCCGAGACCAGGATCGCTGACATTGCCGAACGGATCGGCCTCAGTCCTGCACTGGTCATCTACTACTTCAAGACGAAAGAAAACCTTCTCACCGAGGCGATCAGGTATTACGAGGACAGGTGGTACGCGGACGGCAAGCGGCGGATGGACAAGCTCGCGACTGCGGCCGAACGCATTGAAGAGTTCGTGGCGATGAATCTGCTGCCTGATCCGGAGCCCGACCCGGAAAGCGCTTGGAGGTTGTGGCTGGATTTCTGGGCTCAGGCCGCTAGGAACCAGGACGTCGCGAACGTGCGTCAGGAATTCGATGTCCGCTGGCGGGAGCTGGTCGTCTCCGTGGTGATGGCTGGCCAGGAAGCTGGCGAATTTGCCGAAATCGATCCGCACCCGTTCTCGATTTGCGTCAACGCTTTGGTAGACGGGCTGGCAATCCAGATTGCGCTAGAAGATCCGGTCGTGGATCCTATAAGTGCATATGAGCTTTGCATGCTCTATATAGCTGATCGTCTGGGCTTCCAGTGGACGCCGGGCACCAGGGTACGGCTGGCGGCTGCCGCTGCGCAGTTGGGAACAGGGCGGTGACTCCGATGTCCGGTGGACATATTGAGCTCGTATCTCTTAGCAAGCGCTTTGTGGAGATGGCCGTCGACGATGTCAGTCTCGTCATATCCAGCGGCGAGTTCTTCTCCTTGCTGGGGCCATCCGGCTGCGGCAAGACCACTACGCTTCGGCTGATTGCAGGGTTCGAGGAGCCCACGGCCGGCCAGGTGCTGCTTGACGGTGTAGACGTGACGAATCTGGCCGCCCACAAGCGCAACGTCAACACGGTCTTCCAGAGCTACGCCCTGTTCCCGTTCCTCAACGTCTCCGAGAACGTGGCCTTCGGACTCCGCAATCGTGGTGTCGACAAGTCAACTCTGCGGCAGCGCGTGGGCGATGCGCTCGAACTTGTTCACATGACCTCGTACGAGAAGCGGCGGCCTGGACAGCTATCTGGCGGGCAACAACAGCGGGTCGCCTTGGCCAGGGCTCTGGTGCTCGATCCGGCCGTGCTACTGCTCGACGAGCCGCTCGGTGCGCTGGACGCCAAGCTACGCCGCTCGCTCAAGGTCGAGCTGAAGGCGCTACAGGAGCGAGTCGGGATTACCTTCCTTTACGTGACGCACGACCAGGAGGAGGCGCTGACGATGTCGGATCGCCTCGCTGTCATGCGGTCAGGGAAGATCGTGCAGATGGGCGGGCCACAGGAGATCTACGACGCACCGACCGATACCTACGTTGCCGATTTCCTCGGGATTTCGAACCTGATGGAGGTCGACGTGATCGAACGCGGGCCAGGATCTCAGTGCAAGATCAAGCTTGGTGAGTTCGTGCTCACAGCCGATTTCGGCGGCGAGAATGCGCCGGACCATGCGCACGCGGTGATCAGGCCCGAGCGGGTCAGGATCGAGCCATTCGAGTCAGATTCTGGCTCCGCTCGGGTGGAAAGCGAGCGACCTACCGGCCCGAATCGCGTGCCTGGCATGGTCGAGAGGCTCGTGTACTTGGGTTCGTCGACACAGATCATGCTGCGACTAGCGCCGGGCGAGCAGGTCCAGGCTCTCATCCAGAACGACGGTGACGATCGGCTCAAGCTCGGGCAGGGCACTCCGGTGCAGGTGCATCTCGCGCCCGACGCGCTGCGCGTACTGGCGGGCCACGCGATCAGCGCGACCGGCGAGGACCTCCCGACCGGCCAAGAAACCGAGCGCCTGCTCGCCGGTTAGGTACAGGCGTTTCCGTTCTCGTCTCACGAGTTCAGGTATGCGAGGACGGCCAGGACGCGGCGGTTGTCGTCGTCTGAGGGCTCCAGGCCGAGCTTGCCGAAGATGCTCGTGCTGTGCTTGCTGACCGCCTTCTCCGAGACGAACAGGCGTTGCGCGATCGCCGCGTTGGACCGGCCCTGGGCCATCAGCTCAAGGACCTCCCGTTCCCTGGGTGACAGGGTGGTGATCGGCTCGTCTGCAGCGCGCCGGCGCAGCAGCTTGGCGATGACCTCGGGGTCGAGCACGGTCCCGCCGCCAGCGACGTTCCGAAGGGCCTCGACGAACGCCTCGTCGCTGAAGACGCGATCCTTAAGCAGGTACCCGACGCTGCCAGCCTGGTCGGACAGCAACTCCCTGGCATAGAGCTGCTCGACGTACTGGGACAGGACCAGCACCGGCAGGCCGGGGATCTGTTGCCTGGCCTCGAGCGCCACCCTGAGGCCTTCGTCGGTGAAGGTTGGTGGCAGCCTGACGTCGATCACGGCCACGTCGGGCCTCTGAGCCAGGAGCACGTCGAGCAGCTCGGTGCCGGAGCCGACCGCCGCGACGACGTCGATGCCGTGGGCCTGCAGGAGCCTGGTCAGGCCGTCCCTGAGTAGGTAGAGATCTTCTGCGAGGACAACGCGCATGGCACCTCGATGGCGACGATCGTCGGTCCGCCCGTGGGGCTGTTCACCGCAAGGACTCCGTCGAATGTACCGAGCCGCCGCTCCAGGCCCGCTAGGCCAGAACCGTTCCGCGGGTCAGCTCCGCCGATCCCGTCGTCGACGACCGTAATGCGCAGGGTGCCGTCCCGGTGCTCGATCCTGATCGCGACCGATCGCGCGCCGGCGTGCTTTACCGCATTGGCAAGCGCCTCAGCGACCGCGAAGTAGCAGGCCGTCTCGACTGGCAGCGGCGGCCTGCCCGCGAGGTCGACGTCGACATCTATTCGCAGCGGGGTGTCCAGCGCGAGCGCGCGCACCGCGTCGGCCAGGCCGCGGTCGGCCAGCACGGGCGGGCAGATGCCCCGCACGAGCGAGCGCAACTCATCGAGCACCTTCAGCGACGTCTCCCTCGCCTCGGCGACGAGCGCGGCTGCCGCCTCAGGGCGGTTCGGGATCATCCGCTCCGCAGCTCGCAGGCTCATCCCCAGGGCGACCAGCCGCGCCTGCGCGCCGTCGTGCAGGTCACGCTCGAGCCTGCGCAGTTGCGCCGACGCGGTGTCGACGGCGTCAGCCCTGCTGCGCGTTAGTCGCGCCACCCTCGCCGTCAGGTCCAGGTCCGCCGCGGACCTGAGCAACAGCCTCGTGCGGTCGTCGATGGCGCGCGGGATCAGCCACAGCCCGAAGCCAACCAGCGCCAGGCCCTCCATGCCAGCCAGCAACGCCGAGCCGCGGGTGTTCACTACGACTGCGACAAAGCGCACGTCCGTGGTGTAGGGCGACGGCAGCGGCACAGACATGGGCCACCACGCGGCCAGCGCGACGCCGTACAGGCCGAGCAAGATCACTCCGGCGATGGCGAGGTCGGCCGCGACGGCTGGGGCCCGGCTCACCAGCACGAGCGCGGCCATGGTGACGACGAAGGTCACTCCCGCGCTCCACCAGGTAAAGCCGAGCCAGTACGTCCGGCCGAGCAGTTCTACCAGGACCCCGACCAGAGGCAAGAGCACAAGTCCCCATCGCGGCCGGCCCGGTTCTCCGTCTCGGCCTGGAACGAAGAGCACCCGCCGGTATAGCCAGGACTGCCGGTCTAGCCGTCGCCAGCCCAGCCAGAGCGCCGCGGCGACAAAGGCACAGGCCTGGAGGAGCACCAAGTGGGTAAACCGCGCTCCATACGCCTGGACGTTGAAACCGTATCCGGTTACCCACATGAGGCCTCTGGCGTAGTCGCGCACCAACAGGAAACCGTTGAACGCGACTCCGAGCAACGTCGCCGGGATGACCAGCGAGCCGATCCAGCGCGGCGCGAAGCTCCACAGCGTCAGGGCGATCCCGACCGCGAGGAGCGGCACCCATGCGCCAGTAAGGCCAGCGTTCAGCAGCAGTACCGGCAAGGCCACGCCGTCGATGACCAATTGGCCGATGCGTTCCCACCACGGCGCTGATTTCTGCTGGGCTGATCGGAGCCGGCGAATGACAAGGACAACGAACCAGATCAGCGCGGCACACCAGGCCGCGATCCAGGCGATCGTGATAACCGTCCAGTACACGGCCGCTCCCGTCGGCTGAATACCGCCTGACCGGCGGCAGCTACAGCCAATCGTCGCGGATGGAATCGGTCAGCGTAATGGCCTGCGGCCTACATCTGAGGTAGGCGTAGACCCACCTCGCGTATCCGCTGCCTGTCGCGTCCGGCCTCAGCCGGCCGGCGGCGAGCTGGGCTCGGCGTGCTCGAGTATGACGTAGATTTTGCGTACGTCTGGCGAGTTGGCCCAGGTCAGCGCCGTGCCCTTGCGAATGGCGAACGAGTCGCCCGACTTAAAAACACTGACCTGCCCGTCGGCAGCCGTCAGTGTGATGGTCCCGGCCAGTACCACGCAGACCTCGTCCACCGGGTAGGAGTCGATGACGGTCTCCTGCTCGTCGGCCGACCAGACGCCAGCGAACAGGCCAGGATGCGACCCGGTGAAGTGGTTCACGTAGTACTCGCCTGCGTTCGCAGCGTCTGGCTGCAGCGCCGCCTGCGGATCGATCGGGAAGATGCCGCTCATCTGTGTACCTGACCTCGCTTCACTCGGGCCCCTTGACTTCGCAAACCCCTCGTTCAGGACTATACGCGGCAGCTATTCGGCTTCGTCAGTGAAGGCAGAAGGCATCCACGAAGCCGTAGGCGTCGTACCCGCACCTGCGGCTTCGCAGATACCCTGCGGCTTCGTGCTCCGGCGAGCGGGCGGCTTCGTGCTCTGGCGAGCGGGCGGCTTCGTGCTCTGGCGCGCCGGCGGCTTCGTGCTCTGGCGCGCCGGCGGTTGCTAGCTCCAGCCGAGTTCCTTCAGGGCCCAGCCCGCGTTCCAGACCTTGGTCATGTGGCTGATCTTGCCGTTCTCGAATTCCATCAGGTAGACGTAGTCGGTGCTGATGCTCTTGCCAGTCGGAGGTACTGGCCCGCCGGCACCGGTGTGGGTCCCCGAGAACACGGCGCACGCGCAGACGTTGTTGCGCTCA
>DATELR010000157.1:0-6327 GCA_035276345.1 Streptosporangiaceae bacterium
CGACGCAGCCCACTACAAAGAGCAGCTCAGCCGATTCCTGCGACGAGGAGCCTTATGAAGCTGATCGTGGCCGTGACCATTTCACTCCTGACCGTCAGCGCGTGCGCTTCGGTGAAGTCAGCAGCCGATTCGCACCCCGCAAAGCCAAGCAGGACCACGACGTCCGCGACATCCGCGACTCACAGTCCCTCGCCGAAGGCGAGTTCAAAGGCGTCGTCCCGCAGGTCGGGGAACAAACGCGGGACAGGGAGCAAGCGCGGGACACATCATCCGTCGCCTGTGACCTCATCTCCCCCGCACCACCGTCGGACCATCCTGACCTCGTACCCGCGCGTGAACAGGCCCTGCAAGGGTCAGATCCCCGAGCCATTTGCCGGGATCGCGGCCAACGGCGACTTTGGTGCCAAGGTCTCCGCGTTCCGGAGCTATGCAGGCTCGCATCTGCGACTCGTCGAGTTCTACAACCCGTTCCCCGGGCCATTCAACGCTCGGGAGGCTGGGCAGATCGTGCACATGCATGAGCTGCCGCTGATCCAGCTCAACCCGCGCAATATCAGCATGGCCAAGCTCGCGGCCGGCGCTTACGACAGGTCCATCAGGACATACGCCCGGCAGGTCAAAGCCTTCGGCTGCCATGTAGTGCTGTCATTGGGTCATGAGATGAACGGCTGGTGGTACCACTGGGGGCTGCCCGACACGTCGCCGCATGCCTTCAAGACGGCCTGGCGCCATTTCTTCAACATCTTCGCGGCCGAGCATGTCACCAACGTGATCCGCTCGTGGGATCCGAGCCACGAGCACGTTCGCTACAGGGGAGGCAAGAACGCCTGGCCAGCGAGCATGTGGTTCCCGGGAAACAAATACGTCGACTGGATCGGCATCGACGGTTACTTCATGCCAGGCCAGTCCTTCGACAAGGTCCTCAGCTTCCAGTTGCGGAACATCAGGCGGGTCACGCACAAGCCGATCTATCTGGCTGAGACGGGCGTCGCCGACAGCTCCATCCAGGGCAGGCAGATAGCCGGCCTGTTCCGGGGGATCTGGCGATGGCATCTGGCCGGGCTGGTGTGGTTCGACCAGAACAGGAGGGCTGCGTGGACGCTGGGCGGCAAGCCGGCCAAGGATGCGGCCTTCCGCCGGGCAGTATCGCGGTTCCCCTAAGGGCCGAAGGCCGCTAGGTCAGGCCTGGTCAGGACCTCGCCTGGTTACCGAATTCGTGGTGGGCGCATCGTAATCGCCGATCCACTCGTCCTTCCACGAATGGTCGTATTGCTGTGAGTTGCAGCCGGGCCGGTAGACCGCTACCAACTCGCGGGCGATTTGCTCGCGATGCGGACGGCCTCCGCCCGGCACCTCATAGGTCGCGATATAGACCCTCCACTTGTCGCCGGCCCTGCGTATCCAGCAGGCGGCGCGCGGATTCTTGAAAGGAAACCGCTCCGCCGAGAGGTCGTCGCTCTGGCCGACATAGCTCACCGCGTAGCGTCCGGGCCGCGCTTCGGGCTCGGGGCGATACAAGATTGCGAAGACGGCCGCGGTCGCGGCCGGCGTCCAGCCCGCGAGCAGTCTCGGGCCTTCGAACGGATAGCCGGCCGCCGAACCAAGCCTGATCATCGGTCGGGCGCCTCGTCTTCCTCTTCGCTGATCGCCTCGGTCCTGACGATCTCTCCCTGTGGCAATCCCGCCTGGGCTGCGGCCGCCACGAACTGCCTGGTGGCGGCGTCGATCGCGGCCTCACGGCTCGGGGCGTCGACGACCAGCTGGGCGCCGTAGCGGCTCGTGCCGATGCCGGTGGCGATGCCGTTATAGCCTGCGACGGCGTCGGCGAGCTCGACGACTTCCTCGCGGGACAGCACCCGGTCGCAGTCGGCCTGGATGCCCACGCTCCACTTCATGACCACCTCCGTTCCGGCCGTTCTGGCCGAATCTAGTTCAGCGGCCGGCGCCTGCCTAATTCAGAGCAGGCAGGACATTAGCGAACTCCTCGAGGCTGCTCAGATCATGGCCGGACAGCAGCAGGTCGATGTGCGGCGCGGCTACCATCATGCCGAGCGTGCTCGGCCGGAACGCCGGGTCGTTGCCCTTGTGCGGATTGAGCCAGACGATCCGGTAGCTGAGCCTGGACAAGCGCTCCATGGCGGCTGATAGCACGCCGGGATCGCCGCGGTCCAGGCCGTCCGAGCAGATCACCACGATGCCGCCGCGACACAGCCCGCGGCGCCCCCATTCCTTGACGAACGTGTCCAGCGAGGCGCCGATCCTGGTCCCGCCCTCCCAGTCGAAGACTGTCCTGGCTGCCGACGCAAGCGCCTCATCCGGCTTGCGATGATCGAGCTCCCTCGTGATCCTCGTGAGCCGGGTCCCGAAGCAGAACACCTCGACCTTGCCAGCCGCACGTTTGGCCGAATAGGCGAACTGCAGCAGGTTGCGAGAATAATCAGCCATCGACCCAGAGACATCCAAGATCAAGATCAGCGGGCGCAGCCTTAGCTTGCGATCGCGCCAGTAAAGCTCGGCGGGTTCACCGTGCGTCCGCATGGACTGCCTTGCCATCCTGCGCAGGTCGATGGCTGATCCGCGGCGAGCAGGAGCGGTGCGCCTCGTGCGCCGCCTGGGCGGCGTCAGCCGGATCCTGGCCATGATCCGGCGTACCGCCGCTAGCTCCTCAGGCGTGCAGGCGGCGAATGCTTTATGCCTGATTGTCTCGGCGTCGGAGGCCATCAGGCCCAGAACCGCCTCCTCGCGCTCCTCGTCGCCGCCGGGTTCGTTAGCCGGAACGATCAGAGCGGACTGGCTACTCTGGCTGGCCGCATCTGCGTTGAGCCGCAACACCTCCGCCGCCGGGTCGTCTTCGCCGAGGAAGAAACTGCGGAACACGCGGTCATAGATCGCGATGTCATCGCGGCGGCTGACCAGGACGCATCTGCCAGCCCAGTACACGTCGACCAGGTCGGCCGGGTCGAGTTCGGTCATGGCCGCGCAATAGCCGACGATGTCGCCGGAGCCGACCGCGACGCCTGCGGTCCTGAGCTCGCGGCCGAACCTGGTCAGGAGGCTGACGATCCTGTCCTGCTCGGTGCTGACCCGCTCAGCCACCGGCGGTTACGTCTGCGAGATTCTCGCGGACGAGCTCGAGGTCATCACGTTCCTTCACAACCGCGCCGAGCGTGTCGCTGGCCACTTCGGGGTTCAGATCGGTCTCACCCAGGAAATGCAGGGTCTTCGCCCAGTCGATGGTCTCCGCAACGCCAGGCGGTTTGGCGAGGTCTAGCTCCCGTAGCCGGTTCACCGCCGCAACTACCTTGCGCGTGAGCGCAGGCCCGACTCCCGGTTCTTTGAGAAGGACGATCTCGACCTCGCGCTCCGCCGGCGGATAGCCGATCCAGTGATACAGGCAACGCCGCTTCAGCGCATCGTGCAGTTCCCTGGTCCGGTTCGAGGTGAGGATCACCAGCGGCGGGCTGTCTGCCTTGATCGTGCCCACCTCGGGGATGCTGATCTGGAAATCCGACAGCACCTCGAGCAGAAACGCCTCGAACTCATCATCCGCACGGTCGATTTCGTCGACGAGCAGTACTGCCTGTTCGCCGGCCTTCACTGCGGCCAGCAGCGGCCTCTCCAGCAGGAACTTCGGCCCGAAGAGCTTGTCGACGGAATCGGGATCGGCGACCTGATGCTCGGACAACGCCCTGATGTGCAGCATCTGCCTGGCGTAGTCCCATTCGTAGAGGGCCTGATTGACGTCGATGCCCTCGTAGCACTGCAGCCTGATCAGCGTGCGGCCGTAGATGGCGGCGAGAACCTTGGCGACCTCGGTTTTGCCGACGCCGACCTCGCCTTCCAGCAGCACAGGTCGATGCATCCTGATCGCGACGAACAGCGCCGTGGCGAGTCCCCGGTCCGCGATATAACCGCCCACGCGAAGCGCGCCGGTCAGGTCGCCGACCGTCTCAGGGCGGTCCATAAAGTCCCGGCCGGTTAGCGGTCGCCGCGGGTGGCGGGATCGAGGACCAGGTCCTTGACGCTGCCCTGTTGCTCGCTGAGCTTGCCTTCACGCTCAAGCGTGGCGCGCCATGCCGAGCGGAGATCGCCGCCAGACCCGGCGAAATCATCGAAACCTACGTTTTGCATGTTCTTACAGGACTTAGCGGGCCCGAAGAGCTCTTCCAGCTCGGCACTTGACTGGCCGCTTGAGGTCCACACACCGCGCAGCACCTCGATGGCTTCGTCGTGCTCGGCCTCGCGGTCCGGAACCCGGTCCACCTTCCGGCTGGTCACCCTTTCACCTCCGCAGGCTGACGCCAGTGCTTCTGATGATCCCGACTCTAGTTCGGCCCCCGGACCGCCGCGACCATCGATTAAGGCTTCCCTTATTGGCGATATTTACCGCTCGCCCGGCGTGATCCACTTCTCCTCACGGACCGGCCTGGCGGATCTGAGTGATGCCAAGGCGTCGTCCGGGGACCCGGCCAGCTGAATCAGCGCGCGGTTCGACGGCTTGAGCAGGCCGACAGCGACCATGCGGTCCAGTTGCGCCACCAGCGGGTGCCAGAACCCGTCGACGTCGAGCAGGACCACAGGCTTGGCGTGCAGGCCCAGCTGTGACCAGGTGGTCACCTCGGCGAGCTCTTCCAGCGTTCCCAGGCCGCCGGGCATCGCGACGAAGGCGTCGGCCAGGTCGTACATGAGCTGCTTGCGCTCATGCATGGTCGCCACCTCGTGCAGCTTGGTGAGCTCGGTGTGGGCGATCTCACGGTCGAACAGTCCGGTAGGTATAACGCCGACGACCTTGCCGCCAGCACCTAGCGCGGCGTCAGCGAGCTCGCCCATCAGGCCGGTCCGGCCGCCGCCGTAGACCAATCCGACGCCGCGGGCTGCGGCGAGCTTCCCCAGCGCCCTGGCAGTTTCGCGATACCGAGGGTCAGGAGGCGTGGAAGACCCGCAGAACACGCAGAGGGAGGCGATATCGACCATAACCAGACCAACTTATCCCGGTAGCCGAGCGGGCCTGCCAGTTGGCGGGCTCCCAGGTGACCTTCGGCCCTGTCCGGACGCCAGCAGCCGGGCGAGTGTTGGGTTCAGAGCAAGGCACGGAACGAAAGGGGGCCGGTCATGCGGGCCGTGGTCATCTATGAATCGATGTTCGGCAATACTCACGCCGTCGCACGTGAAATCGCAGCGGGGCTGGCCGGGAAGATCAACGTGGTCGTCCTTCCCGTCACGCAGGCTGGCCCGGCGGAGATCAGCGACGCCGACTTGATCGTGGTCGGCGGCCCCACTCACGTGCACGGCATGGCCCGCGCATCAACCCGCAAGGCGGCGGCTAAGCAAGCAGAACAAGACCGCGGACTGAGACTCGAGCCAGACGCGCTGCGAGACGGACTGCGCGAGTGGCTCCCCAAGCTAGGCAACCGCAGAGGTCATGCACTGGCCGCCGCCTTCGACACCAGGCTGGCGGGACCTCCGGTCTTCACCGGCCGCGCTTCCACGGGCATAGGCAGGGCATTGCGGCGGTCCGGTTACGAGCTGATGGCCGAACCAGAGAGCTTCCTGGTGACCAAGCGGAACACGCTCCGGGACGGCGAGCTCGAGCGTGCACGAGCCTGGGGTGCTGCCCTGACTGGCTCCCTGTCGCTCACTAGTTGACGGCGCTTCAGGCTGGTCGTTGTTGCTAGCGTCAAGGCTTATGTCCGGAACGATCTATGCGGGGTCAGCGCCGAAAGATGCGCCTTCGAATCGCGGCTGGCTGCTCGGCCATTTCATGCCGCCAGGCGACATCAGGCACACCGGCGAGGTCGAGATCAAATGGGGCGTCCATGCTCGCGGCGACCAGAGAGAGCAGTGGGTTACCGGCGAGACTCGCAGCACGGTGATCGTGCTGGTCAGCGGGCGGTTCAGGATCGACTTCCCGGAGCAGAGCGTCCTGCTCGCCGAGCGCGGCGCCTATGTCGTCTTCCAAGGCGTCAACCACTCGTGGTTCGCGGAGGAGGATTCGGTCATCGTAGGGATACGCTGGCCATCGGTCCCTGGATATGCGGTTCCTTGTCCGCCAGATGACGTCAGCGGATGATCGCGCAAACAGGCTCTCGGCAGTAATAATCGGGCATCAGACCTCAGGCCCAACCATTCTGGCCCTGGCGACGTCATAGCTATAGTCACTTTCCCAGGCATGAAGGGCCCGTGATGAACCGATCCTTCCTGGCAGTCGGCCGGGCATGCGGCGTGGCCGCGCTCATCGCAGCGGCACCTTTCGTGGCAGCGTGCACGGCGTCACAGCCAACCGGCGGAGTCACCCCTTCGGGTGGGACGGGCACGCAGCACTCCCAG
>DATELR010000158.1:0-6115 GCA_035276345.1 Streptosporangiaceae bacterium
GGCGACGGCGTCATAGTCCAGCTGGGGCCTGGCGACCAGGAAGACCTCGGGTTGCACGTTCCTCATGACCTGGCACCCTACCGGTGCGGGCCGACAGTGCAGGCGTGCCAGGACAGCGAACTGCCCCGGCGGACCAGGCCGCCGGGGCAGCGTCTGGGATCTAGCTAGAGCGGAGCCAGGTGTTGGTGAAGGCGCCGCCGCTGGAGATCGAGCTTGTCGTGTCCTTATCCCTTCCCGCCGGAATGAAAATAGCAGTCCGAATTGACGGCACGCCTTTAGTCTGCAGCGATTGACGTGGCTGAACCGCCCTTGACGCTATAACGGTTCACCATTTCCTCAAATCACGAACCGATAACGATCATCTCGCGGCCGATAGCGACGCCATTTGATAGGCACGGCAGAGCCTGAGCACATTGGCGATGACGATGCGCCCGGCACCGCCGTCGGCCGAAAGGATCGACTCCGGGTGGAACTGAACGGCCCACCGCCCGGCAGCGTTGTCCTCGATCGCCATCACGAGTTCGCCAGCCGGCACCGCTGCCGGATCGGAAGTCACCGCCGTGACGGCGAAGCTGCCCTTGACCTCGTCAGCGGTGGCGTGCAGAGAGTGGTACCGCCCGGCCGCGAACACTGGTGGCAGCCCATCGAGCAAGTCGCCGCCGGTCACCCTGACCTGTCCTGCCCTGCCGTGCGCGGGCGCGGTAAGCAGTCTCAGGGTTCCGCCGGCATGCTCAATCATGGCCTGCAGCCCGAGGCAGACCCCGAAGGCAGCCAACCCGCGGGCGTCGAGTTCCGACAGCAGCCTGGAGCAGCCAAAGTCGCCGGGGCGGCCAGGTCCTGGTGACAAGACGACAAGGTCGGGTGCGTACTGATCGAGCAGCCGCGGGTCGAAGCCGGCCCGGAGAGTCGTGACTGCCGCGCCCTGCTCAGCGAAGTAGCCGGCCAGCGTGTGCACGAACGAGTCCTGGTGGTCAACCAGCAGCACCCGCAGCCGGGCCCCTGGCAGGTCGAGGTCACTGCCGGCAGCGCCATCACCGAGCGCGGCGAAGCCGGGCTCCTCATGCTGAGAAGCCGCGCCAGCGCCTAGAGTCGTGTCGGCCTCGGCGAGAACCTCCAGCAGCGCCTTGGCCTTCAGCCTGGTCTCCAGTTCCTCGGCAGCCGGGTCCGAGTCGAACAACAGCGTCGCTCCGGTCCGGACACAGGCGAGTCCATCGCGAATGTGCGCTGTGCGGAGCGTCAGCCCGGTGTTAATGGACCCGTCGAACCCGAGAACGCCGACAGCGCCGCCGTACCAGCGCCGCGCGCTGGCCTCGTGGTCTTCAATGAACTGCATTGCCCATGTCTTCGGCGCCCCGGTGACGGTCACCGCCCACATGTGCGTGAGGAACGCGTCGAGCGCGTCGAATCCGGGCCGGAGCCGGCCTTCGACGTGGTCAACGGTATGGATCACTCGGCTATAGAGCTCGATCTGGCGCCGCCCGATCACCCGCACCGTACCCGGCACGCAGATCCGCGACTTGTCGTTCCTGTCCACGTCGGTGCACATCGTGAGCTCAGACTCGTCTTTAGCCGACGTCAGCAGATCCCTGATGTTCGTGGCGTCGGCCAGCGGATCAGCGCCGCGCGGTACGGTGCCGGCGATTGGGCATGTCTCCACCCGGTCGCCGGTGACCCGTACGTACATCTCTGGCGAAGCGCCGACCAGGTATTCGCCGTCGCCGAGGTTCAGGAAGAACTCGTACGGCGCAGGGTTACGCCGGCGCAGCCGTTCGTAGAAGGCGGCAGGTGAGGCGCAGCGGGCCCAGAACTCATGGCTCGGTACCACTTCGAACAGATCGCCGGCCGCGAAGCGCTCCCTGGCCGCCTCGACGACGCTGGCGTAGCTGCCGGGGGCAGGATCATCCGGCAGCTCAACTGGACGCCGGCCGTTAGTCCCGGCTCCGCTGGCCAGAGCCGATACCGGCGTAGCGCGGTCGAGTCCGAGCGTCGAGCGGGCCTCAGCGGCGAAGTCATAGGAGTAACAGAGGGCCGTCTCGCGCTTCCTGTCGATCACATAGATCTGGTCGGGCAGGTGGAGAACCAGGTCGCGCTGTGAGGATCGACTGGGGTCAGGCTTGAACCTGATGGGCTCAAACTGGAACGCCAGGTCGTAGCCGAACGCACCGTACAGCCCCAGGTGCTTGTCGGGCCCCGCGAACAGGTCGATGACCTGCCTGACCCCGCTGAATACCGTCGGGCGCCTGCTTCGCTCCTCCTCGGGCACGACCCCGCTCGGTTCAGCGATGAGCACCCGGCACCTGTCAGCGCGGGCCGGGCCTGTCACCTGGCCGGCGCGCTCCAGCGCTGCTGCGATCGCCGGGATGAGCACGGATCCTCGCTCGTTGAGCGCGGTCGCCGTCAGTTCCCTGCCATGCGCGGCGAACTCGATGCAGGGGTCGACGTAGCCGATGTGCCAGCGGCTGTACCGGCCCGGATACTCCATTCCCGAACTGAAGGTGCCGCCTCGCCGCGCATCGATCTGCGCGGTGATCTCGGTGAGCGCGGCCGGGTCGAAGCGCGTCACCGTCCTGGTGACCTCGATTCCGCCGGCCGTCACAAACCGGCTCAGCCCGCTTGCCGGCTGGTCACCGAAGTCCGCGCTGTAGTCAACGCTCGGATCTAGCATGACGCTGTCCTGCCTATCCAGGCCCGGATCGACGCGGATGCGCGAAGGCGACCGCCGGATGCCGGGCGGTCGCCTTGGATTGCTGAACGTCGGACAAGGCCCGCCTAACGGCGGCGCCACCAGTCGCGGTTCGGCAATGACATGGCGTCAGGCTATCAGTCTCCCGCCGCTCAGGCGATCGCGTAGATCACGGTGATCTGCACGCTGACCTGCTGCGAGCCCGGCGAGACAGGGACCGTCGAGCCCGATGCCTTCGCTCCGGCGGCAGCGCTGAACTCGGGGTACGGGAAGACCTGACTCTGGTCGGAGACGCTGAGCACGGTGCCCAGCGACCGGCCGAGGCCGCGGGCGAACTGACTAGCCTTGGCCGCAGCGTCATGGACCGCTGCGGCACGGGCGCGAGCTAGCAGCCGGCTGGTGTCAGCGAGATTCAGTGAGACTCCGCTGACGGTGGTGGCGTTGCCGCCCGCCGTAGCAGCGGCCTGAATCTGGCTGCCGGCCTTCGCCAGGTCGCGCAGAGTCGCGTTGAGCTGCTCGCTCACGCCGTAGCCGACGGGGATCTGGCTGCCGTCAGAGTAGCTGGGCGCGATGGATAGGCCAGAGGTCTGGATGTCCGCTGCGCGAACGCCGCCCGCCTTTAGCGAGCGGATCACGCGGCTGGCTGCCTCGTTTGCCTGGCGGAGTGCAACTGATACTGATGAGGCATTGGTCTGCACGCCCATCGACAGAACAAGCTCATCTGGCGTTCCCGTGACCGTTCCCGTGCCCGTGACCGTGATCTTTCCTCCTGCCTCGGACGCGGTCAGCGCTACGCCACCAGAGCCATATCCCGCTCCGGATGTGCTTGCTCCGGCCACCGCTCCGCTGGTCCCTGCGGGAGACCTGGCCGAGCCGAGGAAGAATGCCCCGATGATGAGCCCTGCGGCTGCGATGCCGAGCAAGATCGGCCTGTAGGTAGGCTTCACGACAAGATTCATGGCACTCTCCCAGTCTGCGTGTGCTCGCGACTGAGACGCGCGCCGTCGGCTACCGGTTCCTGCCGTCTGCCCGCCGGCCCTGCTAGTGGTGATGATGCCTGGTCGCGAGGATGTACAGCACAACGGCGAAGATCACCGCGAACAAAGTGAGCGTGGAGAAGTGCCGGTCGCGGCCACTGCGCAATGCGGGGACTTGCCGCAGCCGGGTGGCCAGTTCAGAGGCGAATCCGCGGTAAAGGGCATAGTGCCAGCCGATGAAGATCGCAATCGTCGAGAACACGGCGACGTATAGCGCGGTGTGCTTGCCCATGGCGTAAAGAATGGCATGAGGGCCATTTCACGGCAACGGTAAATATCGGAAAGTAAGGCGGACAACGGCCGTTCTCAGTCGAATTCTATCCAGTTGCCCGCGCCGGTCTCACGCGCCGCATGATAGGCGGCCATAGCGGCCGCCAGGTCCTCGATCGCCAAGCCAAGCGACTCGAATATCGTGATCTCAGCCGGGTTTCGCCTGCCCTGGTCGGGAGCCGTACCGGCCAGCAGATCGCCGATCTCGGCGCGGATGTGCTCGGGTCCGATGGCGCCGTCAGCGGCCGCGAGCAAGTAGTCACCCGACTCGGCCAGCACCGACTCGCGGCTGTCGGCATAGAAAGCGGCACGGGCGACCGTCGCGGTATCAAGCTCCCTCGTGTGCGGCAGGCAGGCTCCGACAGCGTTGACATGCGTGCCAGGTGCCAGCCACTCCGTCTCGAGCACCGGGGTGGCCGAGCCCGTCGCCGTCACGACGATGTGCGCGCCTTCGACCGCGGCCCTGGTGGAGTCACAGGCGGTCACCCTGACGCCGGAAGCGCGGACCTCGGCCAGCGCCGCAGGGGCCACGTCGGCCGCAAACTTCGCTGCTCTCGCCGGGGCTGAACCTGCGATTCTGATCTCGGCGAGCGGCCAGATCGCGGCGATCGCCATCAAGTGCGATCTTGCCTGGACGCCCGTCCCGACGATCGCGAGTACGTCCGCTCCTGGCACCGCGAGCTGCTCGGTCGCGACGGCGGAGACGGCTGCGGTCCTGATTTCGGTCACCGCCGAGGCATTGAGCACTGCGATCGGCTGCCCGGACTCGGCTTCAGAGAGCAGCACGATGCCCTGATGGCTGTCCAGGCCGACCGCCGGATTGCCAGGAGTGACGTTGATCGCCTTGAGGCCGTAACCGCTGCCCGGCTGGTAGGACGGCATCAGCGCCATCATGCCGGCCGCGCCTTCGGGTTTCAGCATCGACCGCAACGGCTGGAACACCTCGCCGCGCGCCCGTGCAGCCAGCGCCTCGCGCATGGCGTCCGCACAGCGCGGATAGCTGAGCACGGAGCGGACAGCGCCGCCAGGAAGGACGAGCAGCTCCACCGGATGACTCCTCTACGTCAAGCCGTCGCGCGCACCTAGTTGTCGCTGCGGGAAGCGGGCTGCTGCTTATCAACCTGGGCCCCGAAGGTCAGCGCCTTCGCCCGGGGCGCAATGGCGATCTCTTCAGGAGCGCGATGCTCGGGCACCGGCCGGCCGACGATCCGGTAGACCTCAGACCCGTCGACGGTTTCGTGCTCGAGCAGCAGCTCGACGAGCTCGGCGAGCATGTCGCGGTGCGCTCTGATCAGGTCGACCGCCGTGTTCTCGGCCTCACGCAGCAACCTGGAAACCTCGGCGTCGATCAGTGCCTGCGTCGATTCGGCGTATGGCCTGCTCGACAGGCCGTTCCCGCCGCCGCCAAGAAATACCGAGCCGCCCTGCGGATAACCGACCGGGCCGAGCTTGTCCGACAGGCCGAACTCGCGCACCATCCTGAGCGCCATGTCGGTCGCCGTCGACAGGTCGTTCGCCGCGCCTGTTGATCCCTGACCGAGTTCTACCAGCTCGGCGGCCCGCCCGCCGAGGCGGACCGCGAGCGAATCATGCAAGTAGTCCTCGCCGTACAAATGCCGCTCGATCAGCGGAAGCTGCTGTGTCGCACCCAGCGCCTGCCCGGCCGGCAGAATGGTCACCTTCGCGACCGGGTCAGCGTGCGCGGACAAGGCGGCGACTATCGCGTGACCGGCCTCGTGCACCGCAACCGAGTGTTTCTCCTCGGGCAGCAGGACGTTAGAGCCCTCGCGCCTGCCGAGCAGAATCCGGTCCCTCGCATCGTCGAAGTCCGCCCCGGTAATCACATCGCGGTTGTGGCGAACCGCGAAGATCGCAGCCTCGTTCGCCAGGTTCGCCAGGTCCGCGCCGGAGAATCCCGGCGTTCCCCTCGACACCACTTGCAGGTCAACATCGGGCGCTAGCTTCTTGTCGCGGCAGTGCACGGCGAGGATGGCGGCCCGCTCCTCCTGGTTCGGCAACGGGATCGTGATCTGCCTGTCGAACCTGCCAGGCCGCAGTAGCGCAGGATCGAGCACCTCCGGGCGGTTGGTCGCGGCCAGGACGACAAGGCCCTGCGAGGTGTCGA
>DATELR010000159.1:0-32419 GCA_035276345.1 Streptosporangiaceae bacterium
ATCCCAGGCGTCGCCTGGTCGCGCCGCGATCTCGAGCCGCTCGCGGATCGGAACCGCCGCCTCGCCCGGATCGGTGTCGGCGAGGCGGAATTCGTACTCAGCCACCACCCGACCAGGAGCTAGCCAGTCGCCGGCGCCCGACTCGAGGCGGCAATGTGCCACGACGACGTGGTCAGCTGTCCGGTCGACGGGAACGGTAACCGACTCGCCGGGCATGACGCGAATAAAGCACGGAGCCTCGGAGTTGGCTGGGTCGCCGATCAGGAACGGCAGGCCGTGGATCATCTGGTTGCCAATCGGCGGACGGCGTCCCTCGGCCACGGTCTCCAATCCGGCGTTGCACAGGTCAGTCAGGTCGAACGGCTCGTAATCGGACAACTCATTGCCTCCTGGTCGCCAGTGTGGCGGGCACGACCCGTCTTTCTCACCTTCATTGTCCCTGTCGGCAAATAGTCCGCATTCCTGATGGTTTCAACGAATTGCGCTAGCCTCGACGTGCCGCTCGGCGCCCTTGCCCTAAGCGGATGCAGGCCTTCGTGGTCAGCCAGGTGAACGGGACCTGGCGCACCTCCTCACAGGTGCCTGGCATCGGCGCGCTGAACTCCGGCGGCAATGCGTTCGTCGATTCGGTTTCGTGCTCATCGGCTGGCAAGTGCCGGGCACCGGCAGGCGTTCGTCGCGACGCAGGGCTAGGCACCCGCGCACCGTCTTGACCTGCGATGCAACGCGGCCGTCAAGGCGAGTGCAAGGCCGGCGTCATGGTCAACGGCAGACGATGACGGCGTGGCTCCAGTTGACAGGTTGCTCGCCGACGCCGAGCGGTTCATCACTGATTTCCATGGCGAGAACTGCCTCGGTCCTCCCGACGCGCGGATGCGCCGAGTGCGCCGCGAGATCGGCGCGACGGGCACCTACCGGCACACCAGAGCTGAGCTCGAGTTCGGCGCTCGGGTCGCCTGGCGCAACAGCGCGCGGTGCATCGGCAGGCTGTACTGGAACAGCTTGCGCGTGCGGGATCGCCGTGAAGTGAGCACGGCACCCGACGTGGCCGCCGAGGCGATCGCGCATCTGCGTGAGGCGACGAACTGCGGCAGGATTCGCCCGATGATCACAGTGTTCGCGCCGGACGCGCCCGGCCGTCCCGGCCCGCGGATCCTGAGCTCCCAGCTCGTCAGGTACGCCGGGCACGTGGGCTCGGACCACGCCATCATTGGTGATCCCGCTAACGCGGACCTCACCAGCCTCGCGCGCGAGCTCGGGTGGTCACCGCGGCGGGCGCCCGGCCGCTTCGATCTCCTGCCCCTCGTCGTCCAGGAAGCCGGCGCCTGCCCCACCCTGCACGACGTGCCAGCCGGCGACGTGCTCGAGATTGCTATCACCCACCCGCAGCTCGGCTGGTTCGCCGAGCTCGGGTTGCGCTGGTATGCGGTGCCTGTCATCAGCGACATGTACCTAGAAATCGGCGGCGTCCGCTATCCAGCCGCTCCGTTCAACGGCTGGTACATGTGCACCGAGATCGGGTCGCGCGACTTCGGCGATGTCAGCCGCTACAACCAGCTGCCTGTCATCGCCAGCCAGATGGGGCTGTCAACCGGAGACGAACGGACCCTGTGGAAGGACAAGGCACTCACCGAGCTCAACCTCGCGGTGCTGCATTCGTTCACCGCCGCGGGTGTCACCATCGCCGATCACCACACCGAGTCGGTTCGTTTCCTGCAACACCTTGCGCGCGAAGAACGCCACGGCCGGGCATGCCCAGCGGACTGGACCTGGATCGTGCCCCCGGCCGCGGCATCGGCAACTCCTGTCTTCCATCGCTACTACGACAACTTCGACCAGACGCCGAACTTCTACCGGCACCCGGTTCCGGCCTGTCCTGCGCAGTTGCGGCTAGGCGTCGCGGACGAGCCCGTAGGTCAGCAGGGCGAGGCTGTCGCCAACAGTCTTCATGTCGACTAGCCGCATTGCCTTCTTATCGCTGGTCACCCCGAAGAGGCGCTCGCCTGTTCCGAGTGCGACCGGATAGATCATCAGCCGCACCTCGTCGACGACGTCGTGCTCTATCAGCGTGTGCGCGAGCTGGGCGCTGCCGTAGACGACGATCTCGCCCTCCAGCTCGTGCTTTAGCTTGGCGACTTCGGTTACAACGTCGCCGGTCAGCACCGTCGAGTTGCTCCAGACGGGCGCTTCGATGGTGGACGACACAACATATTTGGGCATGGCGTTCAACCTGTCTGCCCACTCGCCGCTGCGGGACAGCCAGCGGCTGCCGAAATACTCATCGCTGCGCCGTCCCAGCAGCAGGGCCTCGGCACGCAGCGCCTCCGCAAGCTCGACCTTGGCCCACTCTTCGCGGTCCTTATCGCCGATCTGCATGAACCAGCCGCCGAACTTGAAGCCTTCCTCGCCGGTCGGGTCCTGGACGACTCCGTCGACCGAGACGTTCTCGCTGATAATGATCTTTCCCATGTCGGCTCTCCTTGCCTGGCGTTGCCACTACAGCGATGTAGACAACGCAGGCAGCGCGAACTGGGCGCAATTCAGGTGACCAGCGCGACCTGGGGCATCTGGCTTCCCGGCCCGTCCCCGATGCATCCATGAGCAGCAAGGCCGTTCCCTCGTCCATAGGCTTCGCGGACGACCCTGTTAATCGCCCTGATCAGCTGATTCGCCGTCGACCTTGCGAGGATGATTCTCCCGGTTATCTGCTCGATAGCATGGCGAGCACCGGCCGGCCTGGACACCCCGTCATTGAGGAAGTCAGCCAGGTCCTTCTTGAAGTCCGTTCGATCGCGTCTGATATGATTTATATCTGTCTGCACGTTATCGCGGTCGGCTTTGACTGTGCCCTGAACAAAGTTGCGTATCGTCTTCAATGCGACGAAATTGACGTTGTTCCTGAGGTTGTAGCACCGGGGCTCTCCACGATGGCCGGTAGCGCCCCTGTGCACCTTCCTTAGCTCACGCTTGAGGTCGTGACGGACCTTCGTGAGATCGGTTTTCAGCGCATGAACCGCAGTCTTGAAATCAGCGGGATCAGACAAGTTCCCTGGCGGGCGCTGACAGCCCCCGACACCGATCAGGCCCAGCACGGCCGTGAGCACGATGGGCGCTTTCGCTATCGCAGCCTGATATCCGGAGTATCGGCGCATGCTGTGATCCTTTCCTCCCCTGCATCCATTGTGGATGGTTAAGTCAAGCCACATCAAGAGCCCGATTCCGGGAAGAAAGAAATGTCACCGAGGGCATTGCCGAATTTGAGTGCCTGCCAATACAGCGAGACCTTATTTGAGCGGCTCAGGCGGATCCCATCAGCGCTGGAGTCGCCAGACGACCGTCCACAAGATGACCATGACCGCGACGCCGCCGGAGACCAGGAGTAGCAGAATCACGGCTATGACCGTACCGACAGCAGAGCGGCTGGGCGCTGAAGCCGACCTGACCGGCTGGCTGTTTCATCGAGATTTGCTCACGTTGATGCCACGGCGGTTCCATAAGCGCTGGTCAGAGGCTTGATTGCGGGCAAGCCCGCCGTGGATGCAACCTCGCGAACATGGACGAAATGAACGTTCCCGTCCGCGCGGGCCAGCCCTCTCAAACGTGTACGTTCTGACATTGGTCGATAGCAAACTGTGACGCTTCTTGTTTCAGACAGCAACATTGCGACACCTAGCGTGGCTAGGAGATCGGTACCTCTGCGGGTGCGGCATCATCGCGCTGCCTCGCGCTGGTGACGACGCAACTGGGGGGCATGTATGTACTCAAGGGGCAATCGGACAAGGGGAGTTAAGAGTTTTATGGATATAAAGCGGTTCCTTCGGGGCCGTCCGCACAGGGGATATCTAGCCCTGGCTGTCGCGGGTGTCGCCGTAGCTATGGTGGCCGCGGCCTGCAGTTCGAGTGCAGCGCCTCCGGGCAGCTCGGGCGGCAAGCCTGTCAAAGGGGGCACAGCATCAGTAGCGCTTCCCGCGGGGATCACCTACAACTGGATCTTCCCGTTCTACGCGATCACCAATGCGAGCGTGTACAACACACAGCAGTTCCAATGGCTGATGTTCCGGCCGCTCTACATGTTTGGTGACAACACCAACACAGATGTGTTGATCAACTATCCGCTCTCGCCCGCTAACAAGCCGACGTACAGCAACAGCGGCAAGACGGTGACGATCAACATGAAGGGCTGGAAGTGGTCGAACGGTGAGACCGTCGACGCCAAGAGCCTGATCTTCTTCCTGAACATGACCAAGGCAGAGAAGGCGAACTGGTACGCCTACTCCAAGGGGCTGCTGCCGGACAACGTCGTGTCCTACAAGGCGACCGGCCCGAACACGGTGGTCATGCAGCTCAACCGGCCTTACTCCAGCCTGTGGTTTACCTACAACCAGCTGGCTGAGCTCAACCCGATGCCGATGGCGTGGGACGTCACCAAGCTGGGTGCCAAGGCTGGCAGCGGCGGATGCACCACCGACAGCGCGGCCGACAACTGGGCCAAGTGCAAGGCGGTCTACACGTTCCTGACGGCGCAGTCGAAGCAGGCCAGCAACTACGACTCCAGCCCGCTCTGGAAGGTCGTGAACGGGCCGTGGAAGCTGCAAAGCTTCAGCACCGACGGCCACGTCACGATGGTGCCGAACAAGGCATATTCAGGGCCGGTGAAGCCGAAGCTGGACTCGATCAAGTTCGTCCCGTTCACCAGTGACTCAGCCGAGTACACGGCGCTGAAGACTGGGCAGGTCGATGTGGGTAACATCCCCACGCAGGACCTCCCGCAGAAGTCGCCAAACGCGGCTTTGCCGCCGACTAACCCGCTGGGCAGCGGCTGGACGCTGCAGCCGTTCTACAACTACGGCATTCAGTACGCCCAGCCGAACTTCAACAACCCGCAGATCGGATTCATGGTCCGCCAGCTGTACATGCGGCAGGCACTCCAGTCTGTCATCGACCAGCCGGGGATCTCCAAGGCGATCTGGCGTGGTTATGCCACCCCGACTTCGGGGCCGGCGCCGACCACGATCCCGAACCCGTACGCTCCGCCCATCCAGAAGACCAACGCCGGGCAGGGACCGTACCCGTTCAGCATCTCCAAGGCGAAGTCGCTGCTGACCAGCCACGGATGGTCGATGTCGGGCGGGGTCATGACCTGCCAGGACCCGGCGAAGTGCGGTACGGGCATCAAGAAGGGCCAGCAAGCCAAGTTCACGTTCAACTACTCGACGGGCGTGGCTGCGGCGACATCGATGTGGCAGGCGATCAAGTCTGACGCGTCGAAGGCCGGGATCGACATCAACCTGGTCGGCCAGTCCTTCAACACGATCATCGGCGAGAGCGCTCCTTGCGCGCCGATGGGGCCGAAGTGCAACATCCAGGTGTTCGCCTATGGCGGCTGGGCTTACGACGGACCGGGCTTCGAGCCCACCGGCGAGCCGCTGTTCGCGACGGGTGCAGGGTCCAACTCGGGTAACTACACCAACCCGCAGATGGACAAGCTGATCCACTTGACCCACACCAACAGCAGCATCTCGGATTTCCACAACTTCGCCACGTTCACGACCAAGCAGCTGCCGTACATCTGGGTGCCGAGCCCGAACCCGTACGAGATCATCGCGAGTAAGAGCACGTTGCAGCACGTCAGGTACAACGCGCTCTTCACCTTGCTGCCTGAGTACTGGCAGTTCACCAAGTAACCGCAAAGGAGTCGGCCGCCGTCCCGCGCATCCGCGGGACGGCAGTCGGCTTCGTAACTGCCGGTAACCCCTGGTGTACCGCCGGTAAGCACGCGACTTAGCATGATCGTGATGACCGCTGCCGGGGGGTGCCAGGCTGGGCGAAAGGTAGTGGCTCGATGCTCGGATATCTGATCAGGCGCATTGCACAGGCGATCCTTGTCCTGTTCATCGTGACCGTGATCACCCTCGCGCTGGTCCAACTGTTCCCTGGTGGCCCGATCCGCGCCATCCTCGGACCGAGGGCCACCACTGCCCAGGTCGCTTACTACAACCACCTCTATGGCTTCGACCAGCCCTTCTACCTGCAGTACGTGAAGTGGGTCGGCCAGTTCTTCCAGGGCAACTTCGGCTTCTCTGTGAAGCTCAATCAGTCCGTCGCCAGCCTGATCGGCCAGGACCTGCCCAAGACCATCGTGCTGGTGGGGCTGGGCACGATCGTCTCGCTGCTGTTCGGGATCCCGCTAGGGATGTACCAGGCAGTCAAGCGCTATACCGTCGGCGACTACGTGCTGACTGGCGTGTCGTTCCTCGGGTACGCGACACCCACATTCTTCGTCGGCCTGCTGCTCGTCGAGTGGTTCGCGGTCGACACTCACGTCTTCCCGCCGTTTGCCCCGCAATCATCGACCTGGACTGGCGTACTGTCCCAACCCCGCGCTCTCGTGCTGCCGGTTACCGCGTACGCCTTCGTGCTGTACGCGCTGTGGAGCCGATATATGCGCTCATCAGTCATGGATAACCTGGTGCAGGACTATGTGCGGACGGCACGCGCTAAAGGCGCGGGCGAGCGCCGGATTCTGTGGGGGCACATCTTCAGGAACTCGCTGATCTCGATCGTTACCCTGCTCGGGCTCTCGTTGCCGACCTTGGTCGCCGGGGCGATCTTCATCGAGGTGGTGTTCAACTATCCCGGCATGGGGCTGGCGTTCTACAACGCCGCGCTCAACGTGGACTACGAGGTACTTCTCGGGTTCACGGTGCTCGCGACTGTGGCGACCATCCTCGGGAACCTGCTGGCCGATATCGGCTACGCGATCCTCGACCCGAGAGTGAGGTACAGCTGATGTCGACCTACGTACCACCGCCACAGGGTTCGGCTCTGCCCGACCTCGCTGAACCGGACCTGGCGCGGCCCGATGTCGCAGCAGAGCTCACCGACGAGGAAGCCGCCGAGCTTGGCCTTCCCCCCGCGCAAAAGTCACGTAGCCTGCTGCGCCGTGGCTGGGAAGTCTTCGCGGAGAACAAGCTCGCGCTGGCCAGCCTGATCATGATCGTGCTGATCGTCTTGTTCTGCTTCATCGGCCCGCTGATCTACCACACTGACCAGTCCCACACGAACCTCGGCGACGTGCTGTGCAGGCCCTCAGGGCAGCACTTGCTCGGCTGCGACAGCGTGGGGTACGACGTTCTCGGCAGGCTCATGGTCGGCGGGCAGACGTCGATCGAGGTTGGCGTCGCCGCTGCTGTCGTCGCGGTCTTGTTCGGCACGCTGTACGGGGCGCTCTCCGGATTCATCGGCGGCTTCACCGACTCGGTGATGATGCGGCTGGTCGACGCCGGCCTGTCGATCCCTTACATCACGGTGCTGATCATCCTGTCGGTGATCTTCCACCCGAACAAGCCGGTCATGGTCTTCGTCATCGCCGTCTTCTACTGGCTGGGCGTGGCCCGGCTGGTGCGCGGCGAGACGCTGACCCTGCGAACAAGGGAATACGTGCAGGCGGTCAAGGTCCTGGGCGGCGGCAACCGCCGGGCAATCGTCAGGCACATCGTGCCGAACGCGATCGGCACGATCATCGTCCAGGCGACGTTCGCTGTGGCCGACTCGATCATCATCCTCGCCGGCCTTGGGTTCCTGGGACTCGGCGTTCAGCCCCCCGCGACCGACTGGGGATCAATGCTCTCTGGCGGTCTTCAGTACCTGCAGAGTTCGCAGAGCTACTGGTGGCTGATCTACCCGGCCGGGGTGGCGATCATCCTCACCTGCATCGCGTTCAACTTCATCGGAGACGCGTTGCGCGACGCCTTCGAGAGCCGGCTGCAGCGCCGGTAGAAACGAGGAGGATTCGTGGCTCCGGTACTGGAGATCGAAAACCTGCACACCAACATCAAGCTCCGTCACGGCACCGTGCGCCCGGTAGACGGCGTGAATCTCTACGTCGATCCCGGCGAGACCCTGGGAATCGTCGGTGAGTCCGGCTGCGGCAAGACGATGACAGCATTGTCGATCATGGGCTTGCTTCCGGTCGGCGGCACGATCGCGGAAGGCAGGATTTTCCTCGACGGGCAGCAGATCAGCAACACGTCCGAGGATCAGATGCGCAAGGTTCGCGGCAACGAGATCGGGATGATCTTCCAGGATCCGCTCACGTCGCTGAATCCGACGATGACGGTTGGCAAGCAGATCGCCGAGGCGGTCCTGTTGCACCGCGACGTCTCGAAAGAGCAGGCGCTGGACCGGGCGGCCGAGGTGCTCGATCTGGTCGGCTTGCCCAAGCCAAGGGAGCGGCTGAACGAGTACCCGCACCAGTTCTCCGGCGGCATGCGGCAGCGCGTCATGATCGCGATGGCACTCGCATGCGAGCCGAAGCTGCTGATCGCCGACGAGCCGACGACAGCCTTGGATGTGACGATCCAGAAGCAGATCCTCGAGCTGATCGATGACCTGCGCCAGCGGCTCCAGATGTCGGTCGTCCTGGTTACCCATGACCTTGGCGTGATCGCTGGCCGCGCGAACCGGGTGGCGGTTATGTACGCGGGCAAGATCGTCGAGACCACGGACACCAGGACGCTGTTCGCGAACCCGCGGCACCCATACACCGAGGCGCTGTTCCAGGCACTGCCTGACAAGGCTGCTGAGACCAGGGAGCGCCTCTACTCGATACCGGGGGCTCCGCCGGACCTGATGCGCCCGCCCGGAGGTTGCCGGTTCGCGGCGCGGTGCCGCTATGCCCAGGATCGCTGCCGCGCCGAAGAGCCTGGCCTGATGGGGGAGACCCCTGACCATCGCTACGCGTGCTTCTTCCCGGTCGGCATATCCGAGCGAGGCGCTCGCGCCTCGGATCTTGCCGACACCGCGCCACCTGGCGTCCCTGATGAATCCTTTGCCTCGGTGCCAGGCGACGTGGTGCTGTCGACCAAGGATCTGGTCAAGGACTTTCCGGTGACCGCAGGCGTCATGCAGCGCCGGGTCGGCTCGGTCAGCGCGGTCGCCGACGTGACACTCGACATCCGGCGCGGCGAGACGTTCGGGCTGGTAGGCGAGTCAGGGTGCGGCAAGACGACGATCGGCCGGCTGCTCGTCGGACTGGAAAAGCCCACCTCGGGAGCGATCAGTTTCGAGGGGGCGGACCTGGCCAAGGTTTCCGGCCGGGCATACCGGCGGATGCGCCGCCGGATCCAGTACATGTTCCAGGACTCCTATGCCAGCCTGGACCCGCGGATGCGGGCCGGTGCGATCCTGCGCGAGCCGCTGGTGGTGCAGGGCATCGGAAGCCGGCGCGACCAGCAGCAGCAAGTAGCGGACATGCTCGAGAACGTCGGACTGTCCAAGGCCGCGGTGGATCGGTACCCGCATGAATTCTCCGGCGGGCAGCGGCAGCGGCTCGGATTCGCCAGGGCGCTAATGCTGCAACCTGAACTGATCGTCGCCGACGAGCCGGTCAGCGCACTGGATGTGTCGATCCAGGCCCAGGTGCTGAACATGATGCGCGACCTGCAGCGCAAGATGGGGCTCACCTACCTTTTCATCTCCCACGACCTCGCTGTGGTCCGTTATCTGTCCAGCCACATCGGCGTCATGTACCTGGGGAAGCTGGTCGAGGTCGGCCCCGCCGACGAGGTCTACCTGACGCCGGCGCATCCCTACACGCAGGGCCTGATTGACTCGGCTCCGGTTGCTGATCCGGTGGCCGAGCATTCGAAGGCGAAGTCAGGCGTTCGCGGCGAACTGCCAAGCGCGCTCACTCCGCCGTCGGGCTGCCGGTTCCGCACCCGCTGCCCGCTCGCCCAGGAGATCTGTGCGGAGGTGGAGCCGCCACTGCGCCCGTTCAGCCCGAACAAGCATCTAGCGGCATGTCACTTCCCGTTGCAGACGCCCATGGCTGCCGAGGCCGGACCGGCGATCGAGACTCCGGCGCGGTAGTCGCCTATCGCCGGGTCGCCACCAGGACCGCATCGTGGATCGTGACCTCGGCGCCGTCCGGGGTCGTGGCAGGCCGGGGACGGGCCTGTTGGGCCTCGATGTTCCAGTGGTTGTCAAGCAACTGCGCGATGTCATCAGCGGTATAGAAGACCTCGGGCATGGGCGGGCGCGGCACACCGGAGCCGAGGTCCGACGGATGGTGTCCGACGATAAGCAATGTTCCGCCGGCCCGGACCGCCGCGGCCAGTGAGGCGAAGAGGCGGGCCCGCGGCTGCGCCGGCAGCTGCATGAACTGCGCCGTCACGAGGTCATAGGTGTCGGGTTCCGGCGGCTGCGAGATCAAGTCGGCTCGCCGCCATTCGATCCGTTCCGCCGACGCCGGGGCCGTGTCACGGGCGTGCTCCTCGCCGCGCGCTATCGCGACCCCGGAGATATCGGCAGCCACCACGTCCCAGCCGTTGGTGGCGAGCCAGATGGCATCTGCGCCCTCGCCGCACCCCACGTCCAACGCCCGGCCCGGCTTCATTCCGGCCACCTCGGCGACCAGTTGCGGGTTCGGCTGACCGCTCCAGACCCGCTGCGCGGACCGGTACCGCTCGTCCCAGAAGCTCGCGTCGAACACTGGCTCGGTGCCGTGAGCGTGCTCAGTCATTGACCCAGTATCGCCCGGCGTCATGAGCTACGGGTTGGGCGTGGCCTGAACTATCCAGCGATGCCCGTTCCAGATCTCGGCGAGTGTCTGATCACTAAGCGAGCCGCTGGGCGCGAAGCTGAAGCCCACCGCTTCACAAAGAGTCCGGGTGACGCAGGACACATGCTGGAGGCTGGCGCCAGAACGAGGTGCGGGCGTCTCCTCGGGGCGCTGGGTCGTCCAGGTCCGGCCGTCCCAGGTCTCGATCAACGGGTGCGCGAACGTAGCTCCGGGAGGGAAGGTGTAGCCGGAGGCGAAACAGCGGTTCCATGCCGGACACGACGCGCTGGTCATGACCGACGGCGGCCGGCGCAGCGTCGACACCCGCCACCTGCCGCCTCGCCACACTTCGGCGAAGGCGTGGAAGAACTTGCCGGCCGTGTTGTCCTCGGTGTTGCCGACCGCGACGCACTTCGTCGCCGTCGGGCAGTCGATCGCCTGGAACGTCGTCAGCAACTGCTTGCGGACAGCAGGAGTGGTCAGCAGGGTCCAGCGCCCGTTATGCCAGTGAGCCGCGAATGGCAGGTTCCGGCCCGATGCGTTCGTATAGTCACCCACGGCCATGCAATTCGCTGAACTGAAGCAAGCTAGCCCGTTCAGGACGCTATTGCGGGCATGGCCGGGCCTCGGAATTGTGATCCGCCGCCAGCCAGCGACGCTGTTCCATCTGTATGCCGCGTCCTGGTAGTGGCTGGCCGATCCGGCAAATCCCACTGCCATGCAGAAGCTGATATTCGGGCAGGCCACGTCATCGAGACCGGAGATTGCCGCGCCAACGGGTCCGCTGGTTGTGACGGTTCGCCAGGAAGAGCCATTCCAGGCCTCAGCGAGATTCATGGCAGGACCATGTTTGCCCGCCCAGTGTTCTCCGACGAACAGGCACCTTACCGGGGACGCGCAGGAAACCTCGTTAGCGAAGATGTTGACCCCACGCGCCGGGCTCGGCACGGCTACGGCGAGCCAGTTGCCCCCGCTCAGCATCTCCGACAGGCCCGGCGAATGGCCGTTGAGGTTAAAAGCGCCAACTGCCATGCAGAACGTGCTGCTCGGGCATGAGTCGCCGTTCAGGTAATCGTTGCTCCCGCCGGCGGACGGAGTGACCGCTCCAGGCCGTGCGAGCCGCGGAAATACACCAGCGGTCACGGCCGTCGCGGGAGGTGCGAGCGCAACCGATCCCGCGATCACCGTCGCGAAGACAATCATGACGTAACGCAACCGCTGCATACGGGCCATCCTTGGTTCAGCTGACCAGCACCGTGCGTGTTGCGGTGGAGCCTAGTAGGGCGCTTAGTCATTAAACAAGGTTCATTTGATGTATAGAGACTTATTCAGCATGAACTCCGTCGCGTGATTGACGGGCATTTATCTGCTCATGCGAAGAGTGGTGCTACTGATGCGTCAGCGTAGGCTCTGCTCATGAGTCTGGCCATCGAGGAGCTGCGCTCATTGAGGCTGTTTGAGAGCCTGACCGATGAGCAGCTGGCGGAGCTGATCGAGGGCGGTGAAGAAGTCACTGCCCAGCCCGGCGTTCAGCTCTTCCGTGAGGGAGACCAGGCTGACTTCTGGTGGGTGCTCCTCGACGGAGTCATCGATCTGGAGCGGTACGTCGGTCGTGAGGAGACCGTCGTCGCGAAGATGGACGTACCTGGGCGCTGGGCGGGCGGATTCCGCGCGTGGGATGAACAAGGGGTCTACCTGGCCACCGGTCACGTCGCGACTCCCGCGCGGGTGCTGCGAGTGCCAGCAGGCGTGCTGCGCGAGCTGATGAACCGCTGGTTTGCTTTCGGCGGGCACTTCATCCAGGGGCTGTACCACACCGCGCGGTCGATCGAGGCGACGGCGCGTCAGCGCGAGTCGCTGATCACGCTGGGCACGCTCGCCGCAGGTCTTGCGCACGAGATCAACAACCCGGCGGCCGCCACGTCGCGGGCAGTCGACGCACTGGACAATGCCTGCGAGATGTTGCTGTCGTCGCTCAGCCGGATCGCGGCCCAGCAGATCTCACCCCAGCAGTTCGCGGCGCTCGATTCGCTGCGGCAGGAGATCACGCCGCCGCCGGTGGCGCCGGACGCGCTCGAACTATCTGACCTGGAGGATGCCCTGGCGTCGTGGATGGCCAGCCACGGCGTCGGCCGGGAGTGGGCCATTGCGCCGCTGCTGGCTGCGGCCGGAGTCGATGTTGCCTGGTGCGAGCGTGCCGCCGGGGTTCTCGGCAGGGCCGCGCTCGAGCCCGGACTGGAGCTGGTGGCCAGCACTGTCTCAGCCACCACCTTGCTGGCAGAGATTAAGGAGTCAAGCCGGCGAATCTCTGCGCTCGTCAGCGCCGTCAAGTCCTATTCGCAGATGGATCGCGCGGCCATGCAGCACATCGACGTCACCGAAGGTCTGGAGAGCACCCTTGTGATGCTCGGCCACAAGCTTCGCGATGGGGTCACCGTTGTGCGCGGCTACAGCACCGACGTGCCCGCCATCGACGCTTACGCGGGCGAGCTCAACCAGGTATGGACCAACCTCATCGACAATGCCATCGAGGCGATGGGGGGGCAGGGCACGCTCCGGCTCTGCACGCGGGCCGACCAGGACCATGTCGTGATCGAGGTCATCGACACAGGCGTGGGAATGCCGCCGCACGTGGTCGAGCGAGCGTTCGAGCCGTTCTACACGACGAAAGAAGCTGGCCAGGGCACCGGCCTAGGGCTAGACATCGCCCGCCGCATTGTCACCGAGCGCCACGGCGGCAGCATCACGATCGATTCGCGGCCCGGCCACACCGTGCTGACTGTCCGACTCCCGGCTCGAGCGGTGCACCGGTCACGCTGAGGAGGACACCGGCAACCCTGCACGCTGGCTGGTGTCGTAGCGGTCGCGAGCCCGTTCGACGTCGTTGATGTGATCAGCGCTCCACGCCACCAGCGCCTCGACGATCGCCAGCAGCGAGCCGCCAAGCGGCGTGAGCGAGTACTCCACGCGCGGCGGGATGACGGGGTACACATGGCGCACGATCATCCCGTCCCGCTCGAGCCCCCGTAGCGTGACGGTCAGCATCCGCTGGCTGACGCCGTCGACGTCGCGGCGCAGTTCGCTGAACCGCCTGGTACCAGCGGCGAGCGCGTCAATGACATAGACGGACCATTTGTCACCGATCCGGTCGAGGATCTCGCGGGCGAGACAGCTGTCACCATGATCTGCGGCCTCTGGGCCGGTGGCCTGCACGGTTTCCTCCAGGTGACCGAGGCACATCAAAGTGCCTTCTTGCGCGGCTGGCGCGATGTGGTTCCGATAGTAGCCCTAGTTACTAATCAGAACCATGCCGCCCGATGCGGCTCAGGGAGGGAACGTGCGCGCTATTCAGATCGCTAAGCCTGGCGGGCCTGACGTGCTCCAGTTGGTGCAGGTTCCTGAGCCGACGCCGCAGGTGGGGCAGGTCGTCGTGCGGGCAACGACGATCGGCGTCAACTTCACTGACCTCTTCGCTCGCATGCTGCCGGCCGAGCATCCGGTCATCCCTGGGGTCGAAGCCGTCGGCACGGTCGAGGCGGCCGGCCCGGACAGCGGCGACCTTAAACCAGGTCAGCGCGTGATCGCCGCGCCGCTCTACCAGTTGGGCGCGTATGCCGAACAGGTTCTGGTGGATGCCACGCACGTTATCCCCCTCCCGGCAGGCGTCAGTGACGAGGCGGCCGCAGCGCTGACCCTGAACTACGGCACCGCGTATGCGGCCCTGCATCATTGCGCTCGCGTGCGGACCGGCGAAGTGATCTTGATCCATGCCGCGGCGGGCGGGGTCGGCACCGCGGCCGTCCAGCTTGCCCGCCTCATCGCAGGCACGTACCTGATCGGCACAGCCAGCGGCGCCAAGCACGACTATCTCCGGGCCCAGGGCGTGGACCAGGTGATCGACTACCGGACGGAAGACTGGGCCGCGGCCATCCGGGCGAGCCATCCGCACGGGGTGGACGTTGTGCTGGACAGCCTTGGCGAAGACACCTTCGCCCGGAGCATCGCCGTCCTCGGCTACGGCGGGAGGGTGGTCGGCTATGGCCTGTCCTCGGCCGTCAGGGACGACCATTCCGCGCCAGATATCGAATCAGCGGCATCGGCCCGAGACTCGCTGCTCCCGCTGCTCGAGAACTCGACCGGCTTCATCGGGTGCCACCTCGGCGCGCCGGCCGCTATCTTCCGGCAGTGGCTCGGCCACCTCGTGGCCCTGTGCGAGCAGGGTTCCATCCGGCCGCACATTGATCGCGTGTTTCCGCTGGAGGCCGCTGCCGATGCGCATCGCTTCCTGCATGAACGGCGAAACGTCGGCAAGGTGCTGCTCCACCCCTAGCCATCGTCACGCTATTGCGCTCGCTCCAGCCGTCATTTCACTGGACTCGCGTATCGCTGGACCGCCTGGCGGTATGCCACCATCGCGGGCCGGTGGGTCTCGATCCGCCAGTCCTGGTGGATGTAGCTCCCAGGCTGACGGATATCAAACCAAACAAACCCGGCCAAATGCTGAGCAGACATGTTAGCCGCATTCCTGGCTACCAAGATCTCCTTCATCAATGCCATGGCTGATGCCTGCGAGGCGGCCGGTGGTGATGTTCTGAAGCTCGCTGACGCCATTGGCCGCGACGAGCGGATCGGCAGACGCTGCCTCGCGCCCGGCCTCGGTTTCGGTGGTGGCTGCCTGCCCAAGGACGTCAGCGCTTTCCGGGCCACTGCCGTGGAATTCGGCGTGGCCTCAGTAGCGGCGCTTCTCGCCGAAGTCGCAGCCATCAATCTGAGCCGGCGGGCGCTCGTAGTTCGGATGGCGCGCGAGGCCGCCGGAGGCACCTTTGCTAGGGAAGTCGGTGACCGTGCTGGGCGTGGCGTTCAAACCGAATAGCGACGACATCCGCGACTCACCCAGCCTCGACGTGTGCGAGCGGCTATCTCAGGAAGGCGCTGTTGTAACGGCACACGACCCTGTGGCCATGGCGAATGCCGCTCGGGTTAAGCCTGGCCTGCGCTATGCGTCCTCGGTGCCGGAGGCAGCATCGGGCGCGGATCTCTTGCTTCACCTGACTGAGTGGCCGGACTACCGGGCCCTTGATCCCGCCGCGCTTGCCGCGGTGGTGGCCCGACCGGTGATGATCGACGCGCGATGCACCCTCGACAGGCAGTTGTGGCAGTCCGCGGGCTGGTCGGTCCGGGTCCCAGGCCGCGCGGACAACTGAGGGTCCGAGGCAACGGCTTCAGGGCTGTCGGCACTATTGAGGTGCATCAGGCCAGGGCCTTCCTGCGCAGCATCCTGCGGCGAGAAGGCCACCAAGCCATCGATACCACATCGAGAATGGCGAAGTTCGCGAGCGTGCCGTCGGTGGCGAGACCGGTGACCTGCACCGGGCCGAAGCCGAAGTGGCAATCCCGCTGATACGCACGGTGCAGGTGGCCATGCATCAGGTAGCGCGGCCGGACGGCATCGGTGATGCGCTGCAGCCTGGCCCGGTGTGTTTCATTGCGGCGAAGGTCTGCCGGGTCCCACTCCGCGGGCGGCCGCGGGAAATTGTGAGCTACTGCTGCGGGGCAGTCATGGCACACCATGACGTCCGCAACGCCGGCCCCGATCAGCGCGGCTTGCTGTCCATCGGTGATCTCTTCCTGCGGCCACCAGTCCCGGCCTTCACGCCGGCTTGCTCGGTCCAGGCTGACTCCGCCGCCGCAGGCAAGCCAGCGCCGGCCGTGCCATCCCCAGCGATAGCCGCGCGGCAGATGGTAGATCCCCGGCAGCACGGGAACACGGCCGTCGGGGAGCATCCCGCGCCCCAGCGATCTGAGCTGAGTGAAGTCCTCGTGATTGCCGTCAACGAACCAGAGTTCGGCGCCTTGCTCGGCGAGAGCCGCACTCACCGTACCTAGGTAGCGCCGTCCGTCATCACCCGGCCAGATCCCGAAGTCGCCGAGGTGCAGGATAAGCGGCCGTTCCTCACCGGCCAGGACCTGCGGGATGCGGCGGATCACGTTCACCGCCCAGTGGCGGTTGCCGTGCCAGTCGCCGGCGACAAGGATTCGTCCCGGCGCGGCAACTGAGCGGCCGAATCCGGTCATGTCAGAGATATAGCTCAGGTGCGCGGGCGCCGGTGGCCCGATGCTCAAATCGAGCTGCCCGGGCGCTGGCCACCGTTCACCCCGCGCGTGTGATGTGGATCTTCGCGCAGCGGACGATGATGGCTTTCTCATCCGGCGGGGGGAAGGAGTTTCGCTATGGCGGACGTAAAGGTTGAACGGAAGGAGTCCATCAGCCGCGAGGACGCTGTGCGGTGGCTGTCACAGCTCTCGGCTGCGTTCGCCGACGGGCATGAGGCCGAACTCCCGTTCGCGCCGGCCACGGTCAGCATCGACATCCCCGACCGCGTGCGCGCGGAACTCGAGGTCGAGGTCGAAGGCAACGAGGTCGAGCTGGAGATCGAATTCAAATGGCGGATCACCGATCCCGCGCGAACGCGCCAGGCGACTGAAGACGGCGCCCAGGCTCAGCCGCAAACCTCGGCCCGACCTGCGGTCACCACAAAGAAGCGGGCCGCCAGTCGCAAGTGATATCAGCAGTGACGTCAACCGGCACCGATGTGGCAAGCACGTACACCGTGACGTGCGGCGTCGGCCGGATACCGTCGGGTGTCATCGCCGAGACCGGCCCGCGCCATAGCTGCCAGCCACGGGAGCTGTACAAGCGGCTGCCGTCCGCGCTCGCGCCGAGCGCGCCGAGCTGGTAGCCAGAACGCACGATCCGCTCGAGCACCACCATCATCGCGTCGCCGTGGCCGCGCCGGCGCCGGTCAGCACGCACCGCTACGCCCTCGATGTATCCGGTGCGCAGCGCCAGGCCGCCGTGCAGCATCCGGCGCTGGACGACGCTGGCATGGCCGATCAGCTCGCCGTCCTCGATGACCAGCGTGTGGATGCCGCCAAGCACGTTCTCGTATGTGTCGTCGGAGACGCCGTCAAAGGCCGCGTCCATCAGGCCGCGGATCTGCGACAGCATCCGGGCGCCGAGGTCTGCGGTGTGCAGGGTCCGCAGTTCTGTCACGCTGCCCTATCTCACCGGGCGCGGGCGGCGGACGCCACATCTTTGCCGCGGCTTGTGTCACCTGGCACGCCGCGCGGCCTGACCGCTGTTAAATCCGTCCAGTGCTCATCCACCACCCGGGCGATGAGATCCCTCGACGCGTCGGCATCGAGGGCCTCGGCCAGCAGGTGGCCGAAGCCGAGTGTGTAGTGATGGGTTTCGGTGTCGTCATCGATGTAGAGCGCGCTGCCGCTCAGCTGCTCGAGATAGACGATGTCGGACACCGGCCCGATCTCTGGTATTGGCGCGAACTTGAGCAGGATGAACGCGCCCGATCCAATCGGATGCGGACCCGCCAGCGGCAGAACATGCAGGCTGATGTGCGGCAGTTGGGACACCTCGATGAGGTGCCCCAACTGGTCGCGCATGACCTGAGGGCTCTGCAGGTGGCGCAGCAACACGGATTCGTCCAGCACGGACACGAACGGCGTAGGGTCCGGTGCGGTCAGCAGATGCTGGCGCCGCAGCCGGGTTTGTACCCGGCGCTCAATCTCGCTCGGCGAGATGGAATCGGTCGCCGCAGTGTGTGCGCTGATCGCCGCGCGGGCGTAGTCCTGGGTCTGGAGCAACCCGGGCACCAGCTCGGGACTCCACGTCGAGATGGATGTGGCGTCGGATTCCAGGCCGATCAGTGTCACGAACTTCTCGGGCAGCGCATCGGAGTAGGTGCGCCACCAGTCCCTGCTGCGCGATCTTTCTACAAGCCCGAGCAACTCGGTCCGGTGATCTGCGGAAACGCCGTACGCGCCAAGTAGCCTCGACAAGTCGGCGGCCTTGATGCCCGTCCTGGCCAGCTCGATCCGGCTGAGCTTCGACGCTGACCAGCCAAGCGACTCGGCCACATCCTCGCCAGTGAGGTTGCGTTCTTCGCGGAGCCGACGCAACTCCGCGGCGAGCCGCCGCCGACGGACCGATGGACTACCGAGTTCAGGCATCCCATTTGGCCTTTCTCCTCTGTGACCACATGGGTTACCAGGCCAATCCTGAGTCAGCGTAGCGCCAGGCCTCAGATCCAGGGAAGTTTGCCACGCCGACGAACTCGCGATCTGCACTGCATATTGCATATTTCGGTAGACAGGCTACACAATCGTAATGAGGCCGGATGCCCCCCAATATGAAGGGAGGCAACGCATGGCGGGCTGGCAAAGGTGCTGGGTAACACGCCAATCGGGTTGTTCCGGCCGGTCTTCAAGGGGCCCGCCTGCGGCCAGAACGGCCATTTGCTCGCAGTCACCGTACTGGGCCAACGGAGCGTACCGCCGGCCCAGCAGGCAACTGAGGTCTCCGCCCGTCGGCACCGGACCTTCGCGCAGACCAGGCGCCGGGAACGGGATTTCGGTTAACGACCACAGTACCCCGGCGGTCTGACGATGCAAGGGGCCGAATCGATCAGCCAGATGCGAAGTGGCAGCTATGGGGAGGTGAAATGACATGACGGTGGTGCACATCATTGGCTGGTCAATGGTCGCAGGTGTGGTCGGCTGGCGACTCGCATGGCATCGGGCTAAGACAATATTCGACCCGGCGGTAACGCAGGCGCGCGCCGAAGCGCGGCAATTGCGAGCCGAAGCCGATCGGTGGAAGGCCAGCTCGATCCGCCTATCCAAGGAAATCGCGGCGTGGAAGGCCGGACATCAAGAAGGCCGGGCCGATGTCGTCAGCATCGTGCCGATGCTGATGGCGGCCCGGCAGAACGCCGCCACCTGCAGTTGCATGGCGGACGATCAGGTTTCTAGCGGCAGGTAGCGGACCGGCGCTCCCGGCCGGGCGGCATTCCGGCAGGCTGGGAGCGTCGGCAGTGACGGTTTAGGTCAGGCCCGGCTAGTCGAACTCTCCGGCGCGGATGCCGGATACGAAGGCCCGCCACTCACTGGCGTCGAAACGCAGTTGCGGGCCATCTGGACTCTTGGTGTCCTTCACGAGCACGTGCCCGTCAGGAAGCCGCCCGACTGCAACACAGTCGCCGGCGGCGCACCACGAGCTGACTCGCCACTCGATGCCCGCGGCGGCCGACCCTCCGTCAGCGCCGCCCTGTGCGTCGTTCATTGCCCGCCCTTTCGGCCCCGGCGGCAGTAGCCGGCCGTGGGATCCGCTTGGTGGAAGCTCTGTGTTTGTCTATCGACCCGCAGCAAATCCCGCATACAGGACATCAGCACCGAATTGATCGTGCGGGATTGCGCTCGTCGAGCTAGCTGAAAGGCTAGCGTGATCCGCGCCTCAGGAAGTCCCAAAACGCGCGATCCCTCGAAAACCTTGCCATAATTTGGGCCGCTTAGTTGCTGGCTGTGACTTGCTGACGCGCTTGCGAGCCCTGGCTGTCAGAGGCCGGTGCGAGGATCGGACCGTGGCAGAGCAACGGCCTTACGCGGAGTGGCCAGCGCTGCGCAGTCCGCGCAGCAGTGTGGCGTGCCTGTGGGCGTCGCGACCGAGCGACGTCGCAGGGCTCGTTTTGCCCGATGCGTGTATCGATGTCATCTGGGACGGCGCCGCGATCTTCGTCGCCGGACCCGATACCGGCCCGGTCCCTGTGCCGCCCAGTCCCGGTCACTGTTACGCCGGCCTGCGGTTCTGGCCGGGTCAGGCACCGGGATTCCTCGGCGTCCCCGCCAGCGAGTTGCTCGACAGCCGGGTGCTGCTCAGTGATCTGTGGGGCGAGGCCGCGGCGGCGGACCTCGCCGACCGGCTTGCGGCGGCGCCGAGCCCGGAAGACGCTGCTGGTCTGCTCGACGAGGTGATGGCCGACCGCGCCTGCCGTGCGCCCGCGTCCGACCCGATCGTCGACGAGCTGGTCGGCATTCTCAGGAAGCAGCCGGACGCCGGCGGGGTCGTCCAGCTCGCCAGTCAGGTCATGTCAGTGGGCGAACGACGCCTGCACCGGCATTGCCGCGCCGCCGTCGGGTACGGGCCCAAGATGCTGGAGCGTGTCTTGCGCTTCCAGCGAGCCAGGCGGCTTGCTCGCGACGCCGGCTCACTAGCCACGGTTGCCGCGCTCGCCGGATATTCGGACCAGGCGCACCTGACCAGGGAGTCGCGCCAGCTCGCCGGCCGGACACCGTCCGATCTGTTCAAGACAGCGCCGCTCGGCGCTGCATAACGTGACCGCATGGACGCACAATTCGCATCAGCACGAGACTTCATCCTCCGACAGGGCCGGCTGCTCGAGCGCCGGCTGTACGCCACCCGCTTCGAGGGCGCGCCGGCCACGGGCGTTATCGACGCGATCAGGGGCTACCGCAATGACGACGGCGGCTTCGGGCACGGCCTCGAGCCCGACAAGCGGTGCCCGGCCAGCCTGCCCATCGACGTCGAGATGGCACTCCAGGCGCTCGTCACGGCCGGCACCAGGGACGAGGAGCTAGTCCGCGGCGCCTGCGACTATCTCGCGAAGATCGCCGCCGCAGCCGACAGCGGCGGCGCGGTGCCGCTGGCATTTCCCGTCATCGAGGACTATCCGCGAGCTGAGCACTGGACCGACTGGACCTATGTGCCCTCGGTGAACCCGACGGCCGGGCTGGTCGGCCTGCTTCACCAGCTAGGGGCGAGGCATCCGTGGGTGGACGAGGCTGCCGCTTGGTGCTGGAGCCAGATCGAAAGCGACCGGCTTCCCGATGACGTGCACGCGCTGAGCGAGGTGTTCGGCTTTCTGGCGCACACGCCCGAACGCGACCGGGCCGAGGTGGCTGCGGGCCGCGTTCGTGAGCAGCTAATGAGCACCTCCATGTTCCAGCTCGACCCCGACGCCGAGGGGTACGGATTGTCCCCACTCAGCATCGCGCCCGCTGCTGACAGCAGGTGGAGAGCCCTGTTCAGCGAAGAAGTTATCGCCGCGCACCTGGACAGCATGCAGCGCAAGCAAGAACCCGACGGCGGCTGGCCGATCAGCTGGGAGCCACCGAGCGAGGCGTCCCGGCTCGAATGGCGCGGCATCGTGACCCTTGGCGCGCTGCGGACACTGACGTCGTATGGCCGGCTCGGCTGAAGCCAGCTCTCTGACCGGCTCGTCTCAGGCCAGCGACTCGATGATCCGGATGATTTCCAGCTCCTGAGCCTTCGCAACCACGACGCCGCGCTGCGGCGTGCCGACGACAGTGATGCCGCGGCCACGCCGGAACTCGAGCAGCCCTTCGTCCCTGAGCAGGTGCAGCGCACGCAGCACTGTGTTCTTGTTCACGCCAAGGACGCCTGATCGCTGGCACGCTGACCGGATACGTCGTCAATGCCGCCACGCTGAGTGCGCGCCCGCTGCACGCGCGAAATGAGTCAAATACCGCAGCGATCAACTACACGGCCGTAGTGATCTCCAGATAAAAGCTGAGCTAATGGCGGCGCTTGCTGGCGTCTCGCCGCTCAGGTCTGCCCGGTATTAAGTGGCGCGAGGACGTGGCCAACCGGTCCGGTAGACACCATTCGGACGATGACGGCAAGGACGATCGCTGCTGCGGCGGCGAACGTGGCGCTGAGCGGTGTCCCGCCGAAGTTCAGGTTGTAGTGGGTGACACTGATGTTGGCGGACTCAACGTGCTGGTACTGGAAGGAAGTGATCCACGCGAGCACCCACAGCGCCCACCACAGCCCAGGGAGGACGGCGTTGGCCGCGCCCACGCGGCGGTCTGGAGGCCGGCCGGCCCGCCAGATGTCCGCCATGATCTGGTACGGAAACCAAGCGAAGACCGGGGGTAGGAACCACGCACCGACAGCCCAGCCTGGAGACCAGCGCTGCCGCCACGTTGACAGGCCAGCGTTCTTCCGCGCCCGGTAGAACCAGGTCAGGAACAAGACGATCATCGCTACCATGACCGCGCCGAGTAGCAAGCCGATGGTGCTGACATGGACGCTGGTCCCGGTCTGATAGGAGGCCGGTGCAGTGCCAGTGTCCGAGAGGTGGAGCAGCCACAGGAGCGCGGTAATCGGCAGCAAGACCGTCAGAATGTTGCTCAGCAACGTCAGGCTGTAGGCCTGCGGCATCAGGCCGCCCTGCGGCGTGGACTGCAAGCCGTTGGCCACCGGGGCGGTGATGTTGCCGCAACGCAGGCACGCCACCGCGTCAGCTGGGTTGTGGTTCCCGCAGACGCCGCAGATCATTCTTTTACCGCCGCAAGAATGGCCGATACCTACCGGTAACGCATTGCCATGATACGGGACGTAGTCGGGCATGGCGCTCGTGTTCAGCCGATGCTGAACCCGTGGCCGAGCTTGCGCAGCGCTGACATCATCGCGTCGTAAGCGCCGTCGCCTATTTCCCCGCGCCAGTGGCTTTCGACCGCCGCGATGGCCCGGTCAGTCGCAAGAGCAACCACGTCGCCCCGGTCGGTGCGCGATATCAGCCGTACCCGGCCGTCCGACGCGTCCTTACTGCTCTGAACGAAGCCAGCGTCCTCAAGCCGGTCCACGAACTCGCCGAGCGCCTGCTTGGTCATGCCTGCCACAGCGGCCAGATCGGTGATCCTGATCTGCCCGCCGGCGGGGATCATCAGCAGTATCCGCCGTTCGCCTCCGCGCACGTGCAGGAACTGCCCTGTCTTCGCTATTTCGTTGCCGAGATCGGCCGACATGCGGCGCTTCACGGCCTCGAGCCACCTGAGCAGATGATCGGGCAGGTCGCTTTCCGATAGCGCTGTTCCAGATGAAGTCGTCGCGTGCAGGGTCTTGTGCGGAGTCATAAGGCTACCTTACTATCTGAGATAAGAAGGCTACCTTACTAGTTGCTCGTTGTGCGAGCATGGCCCGAGGGGGGCGCAATGTCGCAGTCACAAGTCGGTGCAGATGGGTTCAGCCTCGCCGCGTTGACGCGGCGAGAGCTGGCCGACCTGCAGAGCGCACGAGCCGGCCGGCCCGTGCCGGTGGCCGGGACGGCCGTGACGCCGATCGACTACGACTGGGGATCTCCCGCGACGGCGGGCCTATGGCGGGTAGACCTGCGGGAACTTCCGGGCCAGCAGGTGCAGTTTGCCTCCTTCTTCGTCAAGCTCCTGCGGCATCCGAGGCTCTGGCCAGCGTTGAGCGTGCTGCCCGAGGAGAGCCGCCTGGCCTTCGTTGAGAACTTCCCCTGGCGATTCGAGCTGGACATGTATGAGTGCGGCATGGCCGAGGCGCTGCCGCCTGGGATGCGGATGCCCGTTCTGCATACCGTCAAGCACAGCGATGCGGACCACGTCGCCCTGTGGTTCGAATACATCGAGCAGGAGCCGGGACGGTGGGGGCTCGCCGACTACCGCAGGGCGGCTTACCTGCTCGGCCGCATGGCCGCACGCCGCAGGGACGGCGCCGCGGTGAACGTGCGCCTTCCCGCCGTATGCCGGGTCGGGTTGCCGGGAGAGTCGCTGCGGTTCTACTTCCGCAGCCGCCTGATCGAGGGGGCACTGCCGGCCCTGCGTGATCCTGCTCTCTGGCACCATCCCTCGATTGAGCAGGCGCTGCGCCACGTCGCTGATCGCACGTTGCCCGCGGACATGCTGGAGCTAGCCGATCGGCTGCCCGCGATGCTCGACCTGCTGGCCGGCCTGCCGCAGACGCACGCGCACGGTGACGCGAGCCCGCAGAACCTGCTGCGTCCGGCCGGTGAGCCGGGCACGCTGGTCGTCATCGACTGGGGGTTCGGTGACCTGCTGCCCATCGGCTTCGACCTCGGTCAGCTCCTGGTCGGACTCGCGCACGCTGGCGAAACGGATCCAGGCGAGCTCCCGGCAATCGACGCGGCCATCATGCCCGGGTACCTGGACGGGCTGGCAGACGAAGGTTACGAAGTAAACCCTGGGCTGGTTCGGGCCGGTTATCTCGGCGGGCTGGCGGTTCGTTCTGCGTTGTGCGCGCTTCCGCTGGAGCGGCTGAGCCAGCCGGCCCATACCGACGAGGAATTGGAGCTGTTCGCGACTCGGCTGCGGCTGACCCGGGTGATGGTTGACCTCGCGGACGAGGTCGAGCCCGGCGTGCTAGCGCGCACGCCAGCCGGCGGGTAACCACCCCTTGCCGCCCCGCCCCGTGCGTGCAGCTAGATGACGGCTAGCCCGGGGTTGACGTACCCGTTCGGCTTGACGTGCTGCCAGGGAACGGCACGCTAGTCGAAGACGTAGAACTCGAGGGTGACGGCGACGGGGACGCAGTAGAGCTCGAGGGGGACGGGGAAGAGGACAGAGCGGAGCTCGACGGAGACGACGTTGGCCTCGACGGGGACGGCGGCGCGGACGGTGGCGGTGTCTGGCCCGTTCGGTCCGCAGCTTTGTGGTGGCGCGACGCATGCGTCGGCGCAACGAACACCCAGGCGACCAGCGCGGCCACGAAAATCGCGGCCAGCACCCAGGTCGAAATCCGGATACGACGCATCAATTGCTCCCCGTCGGACCGGTGGTCTCCAGGTCGGGCGGCATGTGGATGCCCTCGCTGCGGAACACTGCCGCGACCCTGGCCCGCAGAATCCGCCCGACGTCGAACTGCTTGCCGGGCAGCGTCCTCGCGACCATGCGAACCTGGAATTCATCCACGTCGATACTCTGCACGCCCATCACGGCGGGCGGGTCGAGCAGCAGCCGCTGCAGTTCGGGCTGCTGATACGCCTGGTCACCAATCTTCCTCAGCGTGTCGCTGACCTGGTCGACGTCCATCGCCGCCGGCACGGGCACGTCCACGACCGCGCGCGCCCAGTCCCTGGAGAGGTTGGTTACCTGAGTGATCTGACCATTGGGCGTAATAACTAGCTCACCGTCAGCGGTGCGCATCGACGTCACCCGCAACGTCACGTCCTCCACGGTCCCCGTCGCGGCCGGCGTGTTCGGGGCGGTCAGCCGGATCAGGTCGCCGAACCCGTACTGGCGCTCGGCGATGATGAAAAAGCCGGCCAGGATGTCCTGGACGATGCGCTGGGCGCCGAACCCGAGCGCGACTCCCAGCACGGCCGCCGGCGCGACCAGGCTGGTAATCGGGATGCCGATCCGGGTTGCCACACCGGCGGCTGTCGCGCAGTAGATGATCACCAGCGCCGCCCAGGTGATCACCTGCGCGAGCGCGTGCCGATGCTTCGATGCCTCGGAGCGGACCACGGAATCGCCCTCGTGTGCCGCATCGTCGATACGACGGGTGATCTTCTCGCGCAACCAGGTCGCCAGGCGCGTCAGCAGCATCGCGCCGGTGACCAGCATCACGATCTGCAGGCCATTGCCGCGGGCCCAGACGGAGAGGTGGGTTAGCGTCTGCATAAAGGGGGTTTCGTTGTCGCGGTTGTCGTTAGGCGGCGCACGGCCAGCCTTCGTTCGGCGGCAGGAGTGGTTACTGGTACCCCAACCGAACATACCTAAGCCCGCGCGCGGTTCGCACGCGGGTTGCTGAGGCTAAGCCAGAACTCCCTTGGCCGTGGCGTCCCGCACCCAGGTATCGATCTCGTCAGCCATCGCGTCGGCGAACTGCAGGTCGGTGATCTGGCTCAGCGCCGGGCAGTCGGTGCCGTCGAAGAACTTCGCGTCGACGTTGTCGAGCAGCCGCGCGCCGGGATGGCGGTCTTCGAGATCATCGAGTTCTTGCAGGTAGTCGACGGCCCTGATGGCGAGGAATTTTAGCTGTACCGGGTATTTGGCCAGCTCGATGACCAGCATGGTCGCCTGTGCGGCATCGCTCGGCGAACCATCGGTCACGATGATCGCGAAGATCGGCTCCGTCGTAGTCCTCGCCTCTTCGAGCAGGTCCTCCAGCACGGGACTGAACTTGGTGCCGCCCATCTCGGCCGGGCGCCAGATCCTGGCCTGGACGATGCCCTGGTAGTTGGACTGGTCGACCACTACCTCGGGCCACAACCGGTGGTCGAACGCGATGACCGGGATCTTGCCGTCGGAGTCGAGCTGGAACGCGTACCCCAGTGCCCGCTCGACCAGGCGCTGGACATTGCCGTTGGAATAGTCGCGCGCGTTGGGGAATTCCATCGAACCCGAGTGGTCGACATAGAGGCGCACTGCGCCGCGCAGCCCGGACATATTGCGCTTGGACAGGCTGATGCCGGCCTTCTCTGCCCGCTTGACCAGGTCGACGTGACCGGCCTCGCGGACCTTGCTCAGATTGACCGCTGGTGCGCCGGTCGGGTCCTTAACCAGGCTGATCGTGCGGGCGGCTACCGGTGAATCGCCGGGCATTGTTGGCTGCCTTTCTCGGTGGCGTGCTATTGGGTGGCGGGCTTTCTCAGATGGCGGGCTGGGAGGTCGAAACGGGCGCGGGGAATCCGCCCTTTGCGGCCTCGAAGGCGTGCGCGACGCGCAAGCAAGTGGCGTCCGCGAACTGGCGGCCGACGATCATCAGGCCGGCCGGAAGGCCGTCCACCAGGCCCGCAGGGACGGTCGTCGCCGGATGACCGGTCACGTCGATGGGCGCGGTGTTGATGATCATCTCGGTGGACCTGGCGATGCTCTCCTCGCGCGGCACATCGGGTGCGGGGATAGGAGTGGCTGTCATCGGCAGCGTCGGCAGGACCAGCACATCAACCGAGCCGAGTGCTTCGTCGTAGGCAGCGACGAGATCAAGTGCAAGCTTGCGGGCCATCGCGTAGTACCGGCCGCCATGATTGTCGATCACGTGACGGCCAGCGAAGATCGTCGCTTTGACGCTCTCCGGCAGCTTGTCGGCAAGCTCGCGCCGGCCGCGGCGGTAATGGCCGATCAGGTCAGGGTCGTACTGCCCGGCCCAGTTCATGCCGAAGCCGTCTCCGTCGACCATCTGGACCAGCACGCCGTCAGTCGCGATTACCGTCCATACGTGCATGGCGTCGGTGTGCCATGGCACGCTGACCTCGCTCACGTCGGCGCCAGCGGCCGCCAGCGTGGCGGCCGCCGATCTCGCAGCCTCGTCAACCCCTGGCATGGACAGTCCAGGAAGACCGAACCCTTCCCTGAGCACGCCGATCCGCAGTCCGCTGACGCCGGCATCGATGCCTTCGAGGTAGTCGTGATGGTCCGCGTCGTGGCGCTGGCGCGGATCCAGGCCGTCCGGGCCGGCCAGCACGCCGAGCATCGCGGCTGCGTCGCGTACGGTCCTGGTGATCGGGCCGAGGTGGTCCAGGGTGTTCTCGATCGGGAATGCGCCGGTGTAGGGGACCAGGCCGTGGGTCGGCTTGTGCCCGACGACGCCGCAGAACGCCGCAGGAATCCTGATCGACCCGCCCTGGTCGCCGCCGAGCGCAAGGTCTGCGTAGTCGGCCGCGACCAGGGCCGCGCTGCCGCTGGACGATCCGCCCGCGGATCGCTTGTGGTCCCAGGGATTACGCACCGGCCCGGTCGCTGAGGTGTGGCTGCCGCCGGAGAAGCAGAGGTCCTCGCACACGGCCTTGCCAGTGACGATCGCGCCGGCGTCGAGCAGCCTGGTCACCACCGTGGCGTCCCGCCGGGGGACGAAACCTTCCAGTACCGCAGACCCGTTCATCATCGGAACGCCGGCCACCGCGATGTTGTCCTTGACCGCTACCCGGCGGCCGGCCAGCGGCCCTTCGCCGGTGGTCTGGATCTGCGTGGTGACGTACCAGGCGCCGAGCGGGTTGTCCGCGTCAGCGGGACGCTGCCACGCGCGGTCAGGAGGTTCGGGCAGGTCCGCCTCGTACCGGCGCTCGACCTCGTCGTACGAGCTCAGCAGCGTGCCGGCGAGGGTACGGAACGAGGTGATGTCATTGCCGGTGACCGGAAGGCCGTAGGCGGCGGCGATCCTGGTGACATCATCGTCTGAAAGCGGGGCGATAGGCATGAATTCATCTTGGACGCCCCCAGAGGCTGAGAACAAGACCTAACCGGCATGCACGCGCTAGGAGCGGGAGCCCGCGAGCGCGCCGTCGGCGGCGTCGGCCGCCTCGATGTCCTCGCGGGAGATGCCGAGCAGATACAAGATCACGTCCAAGTGGGGGACGCTGACCGATGCGTCAGCGGCATTGCGGACCGCCGGTTTGGCGTTGAAGGCGATCCCGAGGCCGGCCGCCGCGATCATGTCAAGGTCGTTCGCGCCGTCGCCGACTGCGACGGTCTGGCTGAGCGGCACCCCTGCCTGCGCTGCGAACTCGCGCAGCACCCGCTCCTTGCCTGGCCGGTCGATCAGGTCGCCGATGATCCGCCCGGTGATCCTGCCGTCCTTGATCTCCAGGGTGTTCGCCGCGGCGTAGTCGAGTCCGAGTTCCGCCGACAGCCAGTTCGTGATCTGCGTGAAGCCGCCACTCACCACGCCGCACCGGTAGCCGAGCCGCTTCAGCGTCCGCAGCAGCGTGCGCGCGCCGGGGGTCAGCCGGAGTTTCTCGGTGATCTCGCTGAGCACGGCCGCGTTGAGCCCGGCAAGCCGCTCGACCCGCTGCCGCAGCGCCGTCGCGTAGTCGATCTCGCCGCGCATGGCGGCCGCCGTGAGCGCGGAGACCTCGGCGGCGCAGCCCGCACGGTCCGCGAGCAGGTCGATCGCCTCGTCTTGCAGCAGGGTGGAGTCCACGTCCATGACAACGAGGCGCATCGCCCGCCTGTGCAGTCCGCCGCGCTGGACGGCGATGTCGGCACCGAGGCCGACGGACTCGCGGGCAAGGTCCGTGCGCAGTGCCTCCGGATCGGCACCGGAGACCTCGAACTCGATGCAGGTGACCGGCTGACGGGCCAGCCGCCCGATCTTGTCGATGTTGGCGCCGCTCGCCGCGACCCGTCCGGCGATGGCAGCGATCACGCCAGGCGTGAGCGGGTTGCCGAGCACCGTCACGTGCAGCCGGCCGCGGCGCCTGACGTGCTCACCGGAGCCGAGGGTGATCTCGGCGTTCATCCCGAGGTCATCCGCCAGCGAGCTCACCTGGCGGTGGATCGCGGTCAGGTCGGGCGATTCACCACAGCCGAGCAAAACGCCGAGCACGAGCTGCCCGCGGATCACCACCTGTTCGACGTCAAGCACCGCCAGGTCGTGCCTGGAGAGCCCGGCGAAGAGCCGGGAGGTGACGCCGGGCCTGTCGCGGCCGGTCAGCGTCACGAGCAGGGTCGTCTGCTGTCGGGACATGGCGTTGCCCACGCTACCGAGCGTGACCGGACATTGCCTCGCCAGGGTTTAATCGCGCCGGCGGGCAACATGCAGCGCCGCGCCCCAGTGCCGGCGCAGCCGTCCGCCCTGGCGGGTTGCCAGCCGCCGTCGGATCTCGCCGTAGAGGCGGTCACGCTGCCAAGGCTCCATGGTGATGTGCCCGGAGAAGGTCTCGAGCAGGCCGATGTAGCCGTCGGCGTCGTAACTGATCTCCCAGTCGAACTGCCGTACCTGGACGTCATCGAACAGCCCGCTCGCCTCGATCTCGGCTCGCTCATCAGCCACTTCGCCGGGCCGCACGGCGACGGCGTCATCCGGCAGGCCTTCGCCGATCTCGTCATAGATGACCTGGATCTCGGCGAAGAACGGGTCGCCACCGACAGGCAACACGTGGGTCGCGGACCAGAACGCGAGGTGGGCGCCCGGTCGCAACAGCTCCCACGCCTTGCGATAGCCCACGGCCGGGTCGATCCAGTGCCAGGCGGTGGCGGCGAATACCAGGTCATAGCCCGGCCCGGCCGGCGGTTGCCAGGACTCGAACGGGCTCTGCACGATCTGAACGGCGTCAAACCCGGTCAGGTTCCGCCGCGCCTGCTCGGCGAGTTGCGGCCCAAGTTCCACGCAGGTGATCAGGAATCCGCGTCGGGCAAGTGCGACGGTCGCCTTGCCGGTGCCGCAACCGACCTCGAGCAGCTGTGCTCCAGGCCGAAGTCCGGCCAGCTCGACAAGATCGTCGAGGAGCTCAGCCGGGTACTCGGGGCGGGCGCGATCGTAACGCTCAGCTGCCGAGTCAAAGGTCATCCTGAGTTTTTCCCGGTCGCCATTCACGTGCTTCATCATCGCGCGGAAGCTGATCGGGCCGCGAACAGATATTCGGCGGGAGCGTCAGCCGGGGCGGAGCGAGCGACGGTTGCGCTCCAGCAGGTCGCGCTCAGCCTCGTTGACCGTACGGGTGATTGCGGCGTCATATGCCGCGGCCGCGTCCGCGTCGCGGCCGAGCCTGCGAAGAAGATCGGCCCTGATGGCGTGCAGCAGGTAATAGCCGTTCAGGACCGGCTCGAGATCATCGACGAGCCGCAGTGCCGCCTGCGGGCCTGTGACCTCAGCGACGGCGACCGCGCGGTTAAGCGCGACGACCGGCCCTGGTGCGAGCGCCAGCAGCTGATCGTAAAGCTGGAGGATCTGGCGCCAGTCGGTGGCATCGGCCGCGACAGCATCGGAATGCACGGCGTTAATGGCCGCCTGTAGCTGGTACGGGCCTGGCTGACCGCGGCGCAGGCATTGCCGCACGATCGCCTGACCCTCGGCGATCAGGTTCCGGTCCCAGCGCGCGCGGTCTTGATCGGCGAGCCGCACAAGCTGCCCCTGCGCGCCCACCCTGGCCGGACGGCGCGACTCGATCAGCAGCATAAGCGCGAGCAGGCCCTTGACCTCGGGCTCATCTGGCATGAGCTCAACGAGGAGCCGGCCAAGCCTGACCGCCTCGGCCGCAAGGTCTTCGCGGCTAAGCCGTTCACCGGAAGACGCGGTGTATCCCTCGTTGTAGATCAGATAGACAACCGCGAGTACCGCATGAAGCCGGCCGGGCAGATCCGCCTCGGCGGGCACGCGGTAGGGGATCCGTGCGTCCCTGATCTTGCCTTTCGCCCTGACGAGCCGCTGAGCCATGGTCGATTCAGGAACCAGGAAGGCACGCGCGATCTCAGCGGTGTTCAGCCCGCCGAGCAGCCGCAGCGTCAGCGCCACCTGTGACTGCGTAGCAAGTGCCGGGTGGCAGCAGGTGAAGATGAGCCTGAGCCTGTCGTCATGCACCGAGCTCACCTCCGCCGGATCGTGCTCAGCTGAATCAGCGCCTGTGAGCACTGCTGCCTGCGCCTGCCGGTCAGCCCTGGATGCTTCGCGGCGGTGCCGGTCGATGGCGCGGTTCCTGGCTGTTGTGATGATCCAGCCGGCCGGGCTTGGCGGCAGCCCCGCATCTGGCCAGCGCTGAACGGCTGCCGTGAAAGCGTCCTGAACCGCCTCTTCGGCGGCATCGATGTCGCCGAGCAGGCGCACCAGCACGGACACGGCTCGCCCGTACTCGCGCCGGAAGATGTCCTCGATCTCCGGCCCGGCTACCGCACGATCTGCGGACATCAAACCTGGACGTCGACTTGCAGCGGGCGCACCTCCACCGGCAGACCGGTCACGCCGGCCAGCTTTCCCGCCGCCTCGAGCGCCGCATCGAGGTCGGGCAGCCGCAGGATCGTGAACCCACCGATGTGCTCCTTGCCCTCGGTGAACGGCCCGTCGGTGGTGAACGTCTCGCCTGCTTTGACCCGGACGACCGTGGCGGTGCTCGCCAGGTGCAGGCCGGCGGTGAAGACCCAGGCGCCTGCGGCGGTCAGTTCATCGCGCCAGGCCTGCAGGCCCGCCATGATCGGTTCGAGCACCTCAGGGGGCGGCGGATCTCCGTCCGGCTGATACACGCTGAGCAGATACTGCATGTCAGGTCCTCCCGGATATCAGCGGGTACTCATGTGAGCCTTCCGCCGCTTACACGAATGCCCGCGGGCCAGATCGACAGCGCAGACTCGATTTCCTAGCCGAGATTGTCTGCGGCAGCTAGGCAGGCGTCGTCACCGGCGGTTGAGCCGGACGGTCTGGCTCACCGGCGCTCGGTTGCCCGAGGGCCCGGTATCTGGCGAACGCCGGGAGGAGCGCACCGATGATGACGGATCCCACGATCGTTGCGATACCCCCGCTGAGGGCGCTCATAGTCGGAGTAG
>DATELR010000160.1:0-3541 GCA_035276345.1 Streptosporangiaceae bacterium
TAGCGCGGCTCGTTGATCTTCTCGACGACGCTCACCACGGCCGGCAGCGTGGCCTCGACGGTGTCGTAGCCGTAGTCGGCGAGCCGGTTGATCGTGATCGACTTGCCGTCGATCTCCACCTTGCTCGCGAACGACAGCTGCGGCACGCCCAGCCGCTCCGCCAGCATCGCGGGGACCACGCCGGTGCGCGCGTCGGTCGATTCCGAGCCGAGGATGACCAGATCGAAGCCGATCTGGCTGAGCACAGCCGCGAGCGCCGCCGAAGTGGCGAGCACATCGGAGCCGGCGAGCGCGTCATCGACCAGGTGGACCGCCTTGTCGGCGCCCATCGACAGGGCCTTGCGGATCGACTCGGTCGCCCGGTCAGGGCCCATCGACAAGATCGTCACCTCGCCGCCGTGCGCTTCAGCCTGCCGCAGGCCTTCCTCGATCGCGAACTCATCGAGCTCGTTGATGACGGCATCAGCGGCGTCCCGGTCAAGAGTGGAGTCTGACTCCCTGAGCGTGCGCTCGGACCACGTGTCGGGTACCTGCTTCACGCAGACGACGATGTTCATGACCGGCGGCCTACCTCCCTGTTCCTGCTAGCCCGCGCAGCATATACATCGCTAGCCCGCGCGGGATATCGCGCCATATGTTACTCGCTAGTAGCTCGGCTACTGCCCCTCGGCCCGCCGCTCGGCGAGCCCGACCACGTTGGCAAGCAGCATCGCTCTGGTCATCGGGCCGACTCCGCCAGGGACCTTCGCGAGATGCCCAGCGACCTCGGCCACGCTCGGGTGCACGTCTCCGACCAGCCCGGAATCGGTCCGCGTGATGCCAACGTCGAGTACAGCGGCACCTGGCCTGATCATGTCAGCGGTGACGAGATGCGGCTTGCCGGCGGCAGCCACCACGATGTCCGCGTTCTGCGTGTGGGCCTTAAGGTCTCTGGTTCCGGTGTGACAGAGCGTCACCGTGGCGTTCTCGCTGCGCCTGGTGAGCAGCAGCCCGAGCGGACGGCCCACGGTAACCCCTCGGCCGATGACCGTCACATCAGCTCCCGCGATCGGCACCTGGTACCTGCGCAGCAGCTCGACGATGCCGAGCGGGGTGCACGGCAGCGGCGCAGGCTCACCGAGCACGAGCCTGCCCAGGTTCATCGGGTGCAGGCCGTCGGCGTCCTTGTCGGGATCCATCAGCTCGAGCACCGGCTGGCTGCGCAGGCCGTCGGGCAGCGGCAGTTGCACGATGAACCCGGTGCATGAGGGATCGGCGTTGAGCTCGGCGACGACGTCCTGTACCTGCTGCTGGGTGGCTGTGGCCGGCAGATCCCTGCGGATGCTGGCAATGCCGACCTGCGCGCTGTCCCTGTGCTTGCCCGCCACATAGACGGCGCTGCCGGGGTCGTCGCCGACGAGGACGGTTGCCAGGCCGGGAACGATGCCACGCGCGGCCAGTTTCGCGACGCGCTCGGTGAGCTCGGAGCGAATGGCGGCGGCCGTGGCCTTTCCATCAAGGATGATCGCGGTCACTGGCTCATTGTGCCCGCCCGCGCTGAGCCCGGCGACTCGCCCCCAGGGGCAAACCATGATCACGGATGAATTTCAGTAGATGTGCAGAAAAACTGCTCGTCAATGCCAGAAGTGCCGGACGCCGGTGAAGTACAGGCTCACTCCGGCGGCGTCGGCGGCCGCGATCACCTGGTCGTCCCTGACTGAGCCGCCGGGTTCCGCCACGGCCGTGACCCCGGCGTCGGCCAGCACCTGCAGCCCGTCAGGGAACGGGAAGTAGGCATCGCTGGCCGCAACTGCTCCGGCTGCCCGCTCCCCCGCCCTGCTCACCGCCAGCCGCGCCGCATCAACGCGGTTGACCTGGCCCATGCCGATTCCCACCGAGGCCAGTCCCGACGCGAGCAAGATCGCGTTGGACTTGACACTGCGGCACGCGCGCCAGGCGAACTCCAGATCGGCCAGCCCGACGTCGTCGGCCGCAGGCCCGGCCGCGAGCCGCCAGCCCCCCGCCCGGTCGCCTGGCTCGGAAACCGTGTCGGGCGACTGCATGAGCAGGCCGCCGCCGATCTGCCGCCATTCCACGCCCGCTACGCCGCGATCGGCGGGAGGTGCGCAGCGGAGCAGCCGCTGGTTCTTCTTGCTCGTCAGGATCTCCAGCGCGGCCGGCTCATAGTCCGGCGCGATGATGACCTCGGTGAAGATGTCCGCGATCTGGCTGGCCAGCTCGGCGGTGACCGGCCGGTTGGCGGCGATCACGCCGCCGAAGGCGGACACCGGATCACAGGCGTGCGCCTTGCGATGCGCGTCGGCGATGTCGGCGCCGACGGCAATCCCGCACGGATTGGAATGCTTCACTATCGCAACGCAAACCTCTGCGAACTCACCCACGGTCCGCCAGGCCGCGTCGGCGTCAACGTAGTTGTTGTACGACATCGCCTTGCCGTGCAGCAGCTGCGCTGCGGCGATCCCGCCGGTGGTGCCGTCGCCCGACGCCAGGTACAGTGCGGCGCGCTGATGCGGGTTCTCGCCGTAACGCAGGACGGACTGGCGTTCCCACACTGCAGCGGCGACATCAGGCCAGCCGGTGTCGGCAGCGAACTCGTCCGGCGCGTATGCCGACGCGAACCACGACGCGACGGCGGCGTCGTAACGCGCCGTGTGCGCATACGCCTCGGCCGCCAGCCTCCGCCGTTCCGGCAGCGTGAAACCGCCGGCTGATACGGCCGCCGCGACCGACTCGTACGCCGCGGGGCTGGTGATCACCGCGACGTTCGCATGGTTCTTCGCCGCCGCCCTGACCATCGCAGGGCCGCCGATGTCGATCTGCTCGACGCACTCGCCCGGGTCAGCGCCGCGGGCAACAGTCTCGCTGAACGGATACAGGTTGGACACGAGCAGCTCGAACGGGGCGATCTTCAGCTCGTCAAGCTGATCGCGGTGCGCCGGGTCGCGGATGTCGGCCAGCAGGCCGGCATGGATGTTCGGGTGCAGCGTCTTGACCCGGCCGCCGAGGCACTCGGGGAAACCTGTCACCGACTCGACGGGCGTGACCGGGATCCCAGCCGCCTCGATGACGGCCGCCGTGCTGCCTGTTGACACGATCTCGACGCCGGCATCGTGTAGCGCGGTAACCAGTTGATCAAGGCCCGACTTGTCATAGACGCTGATGATGGCTCGCCTGATCGCTACCCGGCTCATCGCTGTGCTCCAGGATTGCCCAGCCTGACGGTGCGGCCGGAAACCGACCAGCCCTGGTCCAGCATGGCCGCGACCGTGTCGACCAGCAGGACGCGCTCCGCTGACTTGATCCGCTCGGTGAGGCTGGCCTCGTCGTCGTCATCGTGTACCGGGACGGCCTGCTGGGCAATGACGGGTCCGCTGTCCAGCCCCGCGTCCACCAGGAAGACCGTGCATCCGGTGACTTTGACGCCGTAGGCGAGGGCATCGCGCGCTCCGTGCATGCCAGGAAACGACGGCAGCAGGGCAGGGTGGGAGTTAATGCAGCGGGCCGAGAACTCGTCGAGGAAAGCCGGGCCGAACAGCTTCAT
>DATELR010000161.1:0-26389 GCA_035276345.1 Streptosporangiaceae bacterium
GTGGCCGAGCGATTGCTGGAGATGAAGGAGCAGGCCGAGGCCGACGAGATCGTAATCGTCACGCCCAGCCTGGACCGCGACCGGCGGAAGGCCAGCTACACCGCTCTCGCCGACGCCTGGCGCCGGGCACGCTGAAAGTCGTTCCAGCAGCAAACAGGTACGAACTGCCTGGACTCGCCCTCCCTGCGGCATCTGTCCGCGCGATGATAGCGACATGACCGACCTGATCCTCCGCAATGCCAGGCTGGCCGGGCAAGGCGCCCTCACCGATCTCGGTATCGACAAGGGCGTCATTGTCGACGTGACCGACGGCACGACCGCCACCGACACCGTCGATCTGGCTGGCCGGCTCGTGACGCCCCCGCTCGTCGAACCGCATATTCACCTCGACGCGGTCCTGACCGTCGGCCAGCCGCGGCCCAACGTGTCTGGTTCGTTGTTCGAAGGCATCGCTGTCTGGGCCGAGCGCGCCGATCAGCTCAGCTATGCGGACGTGCAGGCGCGAGTGCGCCAGATCCTGCGCTGGCAGCTTGCCTGCGGCGTTCAGCACGTCCGCAGCCACGTGGATGTCTGCGATCCCGAGCTACGCGCCTTGCGCGCGCTCGTCGACCTGCGCGAGGAGGTCCGTGGCGTCATCGACCTGCAGCTGGTCGCCTTCCCGCAGCAGGGAATTCTCGGCTTCGATGGCGGACGTGACCTGATGCGCCGTGCCGTTGAACTCGGCGCGGACGTTGTCGGCGGGATCCCGCATTTCGAGCTGACCAGAGAAGACGGCGTTGAGTCGGTGAAGTTCGCGATGGCCCTGGCCGACGACCACGGCCTGCGCGTCGACATTCACTGCGACGAGACCGACGACGACCACTCAAGGTTCGTCGAGGTGATGGCCGCCGAGACGATCCGCCGCGGTATGTCTGGACGGGTCACCGCCAGCCACACGACGGCTATGCATTCCTACAACAACGCATACGCGTACCGGCTCATCAACAACATCGCGCGGGCCGGCCTGCACATGATCACCAACCCACTCGACAACTCGGTCCTGCAGGGCAGGTTCGACACTGGCCCCATCCGGCGCGGCCACACCAGGGTCAAGCAGTTGCTCGAGGCGGGCATTAACGTCTGCATCGGCCACGACTCGGTGATGGACCCCTGGTACCCGCTCGGTTACGGCGATCCGCTACAGGCCGCTTTCGTGCTCGTGCACCTGGGCCAGATGTCAGGCGATGCCCAACTGAGGCAGCTCATCGACATGATCACGATCAACTCGGCCACGACCCTTGGCGTGCCCGACTACGGACTGAGGATCGGCGGGCCAGCGGACCTGGTGGTTTTCGACGCGCCGTCGGAAGCCGACGCGCTCCGGCTGGTGGCCCCGCGCACGCTGGTCCTGCGCGGCGGGAAGGTCGTCGCACGCGCAACACCCGCCCAGCACACGGTTTTCTGGGACGGTGCCGAGGAGCAGGTCACCTTTCTGCGCCGGTGACCGGAGCCGTCGCGACCTGCTCCTTCGGCCTCAGTCTGCCGTTGCGGTCTCCTGGCCGGGAATGTGCAGGGTTTCCTCGACTTTCGCCTCACCCTGCAGCCTGAAGAACAGCCAGTACAGCAGTGCGGCGAGCACGAAGCCGACCTCGAATGTGATGTCACCGATTCCCGGGTGCGAGTGCGCGATAAAGCCGACGTATCCCGGGTGCCCGGTCTGGTCAGCGAAGAACCATACCGAGATCACGGTTGCGACGGCCATCGCAGCGAATCCGGCCCACGGATTGTGCTTGCGGTCGAAGAGCAGCCCGCCGATGTTCTTGCCGCGGCGCAGGAACTGATCGGCGAAGAACACGCCGAGCCATGGCGCGATCCAGTAGGAGATAACGAGCAGGAAGTTGTTGTACTTCACGCCGGCGTCGTGCAGGCCGGACAGCGCGAGGAAGAAGCCGATCACGCCGAAGGCCAGCGCGACGATGGCACGCCGCAAGGTGAGCGGCAGCCTGAATCCCAGCGCCAGGAATGACATCGATCCGGAGTACACGTTCAGCGCGTTCGCGCAGATCGCGCCGAGCGCGATGGCCAGCAGCGTGACGTCGGCCAAGGGCGTGGCCAGGTGGCTGGTGAAGCCGGCCGTGGGGTTGTCGATGTACTTGTCGATGTTGGTGATCGTGGCGCTGGCGGCGCCGATCGTCTCGAGCAGGGCGCAGGAGATGAACACGCCGAGCGCGGCCCACAGCCCGGTGGCCTTGCGGTCGGTGTGCGGCGGAAGGTAGCGGGTGTAGTCGCTGGCGAACGGGTTCCAGCCAGCCGCGTAGCCGAAGGCCGCGCCGAGCGTGGTCAGGAAGCCGCCCACGCTGTTGTGCGCCGGGGCGCCCGTGTTCGCCTTGGACACGATCACGATCGAGGCGATCAGGAAGACCACGACGAGGAACGGGAACGATATCCGCTCGAAGATGTGCACGAAGTTGTGCCCGATGAATGCAACGGCGAGTTGCAGTACCACGATGATCAGAAGGCAGATTTTGCTGTTCCAGCCGAGCAGCGCGTTGAGCGCGAATGCGCCGCTCACGCTGTTGACGGCGAACCAGCCGATGCCCGCCACCACCGAGTTCAGCCCGGCGGGCAGGAGATTGCCGAAGAAGCCGAAGCCGAACCTGGACAGCACCATCTGCGGCACGCCGAACAGCGGCCCGCGGGCGGCCAGGAAGCCCATGGACAGCGAGCCGAGCGCGGAGCCAAGCACGATCGCCAGCGTCGACATCCAGAACGACAGGCCGAAGAACCAGACGCCGATGACGCCGACAAAGACGGTCGCGAACTCCATGTTCGGCGAGACCCATGTCCAGAACTGCTGATAGGGCTTGCCGTGTCGGTCACCGAGCGGGATGAATTCCGCTCCGCCCGGCTCGACCGCAGTGACCTTGGCCCCGTAAACGCCCTCCCGAACCTCGGCCTCGATGACGGCCGCCGTCGCCTGACTGGTATTGGTCACTTGCCGTCAACCCCTTAGTTAGGTCAAGTTCCTGCAGGGTAACGGTATTGGCCGCGCCAAGCGCACGTCTAGCATCACACGCAACGGATCGCCACGACAGGCGGTGCGTGTTAGCGGGCGACGCGATACCACAGGCCGGCAGCTAGCGGAGCCTCCATGATCTTCATGCGCTCCAGCCCGACCTGCATTCCGCCGGGCTGCTCGAACAGCCTGACGCCGTCGCCAAGCAGCACGGGAGCGATCAGCGTGAGTACCTCGTCGAGCTCCCCGGCCTGCAGGCATTGTCTCGCGACGCTGGCGCCCATGATGTTGACGTATTTCTCGCCAGCGGCTGCTTTGGCCACGGCCAATCCGGTCTGGAAGTCTGCGACGAACGTGGTTCCTGGTACCGGCTTTGCCGGAACCTGGTGAGTCAGCACGAATTGCGGGCCCTCCCAGCCACCGCCGAAGGCTTTGCCTTCCTTGTCCGTGCCCCGGTGCGGATCATCGCCGCCGAACGTGCGCCGCCCGACCAGCAGGGCTCCGATTCTGCCGATGAGATCGTCGACATCAGGATTTGGCGCTAGATATGGGGTCATCCAGGACATGTCGCCACCTGGTCCGGCAATGAAGCCGTCCAGTGACATGGTGACCGAGTACAGCGTCTTGGCCATGAACCTGGCACCTCCAGTGGGATCGGCAAGCCTGATCCCCTACCCTGCCAGCCGCAGGCCATGTGACACGTATCCGCGGGCCCGCCTGGGTTGCCCGCGGATACGCCGGACCTGAACGAGGCGAACCCCGCGTGCCTTCCTATGCCTGTGAGATGTTGACCAGCCAGGAATTGCCGAACTGATCGACGCACATGCCGAACTCATCGCCCCAGACCTGCTTGTCCAGCGGCATCGTGACGCTCCCGCCTTCTGACAGCTTGGCGAAGTATCCGCGCAGCCGGTCGCCGTCGGCAGCGTCCCCGCTGAGACTGATGGAGAATCCGGCCGGCGGGTGGAACTCCATCTCGCTGGTGACGTCGGCGCCCATCAGCGCATATCCGGCGTCGGTCTCGAGCATCGCGTGCATGATCCTGTCGGCATCGGCGCCTTGGCCGCCGTAATCGGCGAAGGTATTGATATTCAGCGTGCCGCCAAAAACGTTGGCGTAGAACTCCATTGCCTGGCGAGCATTGCCATTGAAGTTCAGGTACGGATTCAGCCTTGAAGCCATGATCATCTCCTTCAGCTCATGATTGGCGCGTGCCACCCCTGAATCGCTCCGGAACCGCCGATGCTAACAGCCGACGCTGCCGTCCGTGCCGCAAGCGCCCGGCCGCCCGGCCGTGCCAGACGGACGTCGCGACCTTCCAGGGATACCCCTCGGTATCGCAGAAGTACCCAACTGTCGGGCCTGCTGCGAAGCGGCCCGGCAAGCATGGTGGCCTGTCGGCCGGCCGCACAGCAGTCATGCCAGGATGAGGGCATGGCGAGTCCACGCGCAGGGCAGCCGGCTGCCCGTGAAGACCTAGTCGACGTGCCGAAACTGGTCACCGCCTACTACGCATTGCACCCCGATCCCGGCGAGCCACGCCAACGGGTGTCGTTCGGTACATCTGGGCACCGCGGGTCGGCGCTGACGGCAAGTTTCAATGAGGACCACATTCTCGCGACGACCCAGGCGATCTGTGATTACCGGGCCAGCGAAGGCATCGAAGGGCCGCTCTTCCTCGGTGCGGACACCCACGCATTGTCCGAACCTGCCCAGGTCAGCGCGATCGAGGTGCTGGCCGCGAACGAAGTCAGGACCCTGCTGGATGCCCGCGACGGGTACACCCCGACACCCGCGGTGTCCAGGGCGATCCTCGCGCACAACCTGCATGGCGGCCGGGATCGCGCCGATGGCATCGTCGTCACTCCATCGCACAACCCGCCACCAGACGGCGGGTTCAAGTACAACCCGCCTGACGGAGGTCCTGCGGACACAGGCATCACCAGCAAGATTCAGGACCGAGCGAACGAGCTATTGGCCGACGGTCTCGCCGGCGTCCGCCGGATGCCTTACGCGAGAGCGATGGCGGCGGATCGCACCGGCCGGTACGACTTTCTTGACGGCTACGTCTCGGCACTTAGCCAGGTAATCGATGTCGCGGCGATCAGGGCGGCAGGGCTGCATATCGGCGCAGATCCGCTCGGCGGAGCGAGCGTGCGCTACTGGGCTGAGATCGCCGACAGGTACGGTCTTGACCTTACGGTCGTCAATACCGACGTCGACCCTACATTCCGCTTCATGACCCTGGACTGGGACGGCAAGATCCGGATGGACTGCTCGTCACCCCCCGCCATGGCCAGCCTGATCGCACGCCAGCATGAATTCGCTGTGGCGACCGGAAACGATACCGACGCCGACCGGCACGGCATCGTCACTCCCGACGCGGGCCTGCTTAATCCCAACCACTACCTTGCTGTCGCCATCGACTACCTCTACCGGAACCGCGATGACTGGAATGCCACGGCGGCGGTCGGGAAGACGCTCGTCAGCTCGTCGATGATCGACCGAGTAGCGGCGGGGCTGGGCCGCCAGCTGTTCGAGGTACCCGTCGGCTTCAAGTGGTTCGTGCCTGGCTTGCTCGACGGATCTGTAGCGTTCGGCGGCGAGGAAAGCGCGGGAGCCTCGTTCTTGCAGAAGGACGGTTCGGTCTGGACGACTGACAAGGACGGAATCATCCTGGCGCTGCTCGCAGCGGAAATCACGGCCGTCGCCGGCCGGTCACCGTCGCAGATCTACCAGGATCTGGCTGCGCAATATGGCTCGCCGGCCTACGCCCGCATAGACACCGCCGCTACCCCTGAGCAGAAAGCCGCGCTCGCCAAGTTGTCTCCCGCGCAGGTAACGGTCTCCGAGCTCGCCGGCGAAAAGATCACTGCGACGCTGACGACGGCGCCCGGCAATGATGCTCCGATCGGCGGGCTCAAGGTGATCACCGATTCCGGCTGGTTCGCGGCCCGTCCGTCCGGTACCGAGGACGTGTACAAGCTTTACGCGGAATCATTCCGCGGGCCCGACCACCTCGCGGAGATCCAGCACGAGGCGCAGGACATCATCGCAGCCACTCTGGGGCAATGAAACTGGTCCGCCCTCGGCGGAAGAAAAGTATACTTTGGCTTACCTTTTTATGCTTTGAAAAGCTTTTCTCTTTTCAGCGGCTATGCTAAGTCGAGGTGGAAAGCTTATCATCATCGCGTGCGCAGGGCAGGCCGTCCAGGCAAGACGAAGGCAGCCGCCCTGCTTGTCGTAGTTGCGCTTGCCGGCGGCTTGCTCACCGGCATCGCCACCATTCCGATTCTGGCCGTGACGGGAATCGTGACCAGGGATGCGGCGCGCACATTCAATCAGCTCTCGGTAGCAGGACTTGGGATTCTGCCGGCCAGGTCCGAACTGCTTGATGCGCACGGCAAGTTGCTCGCCTACTACTACCCGCGCAACATCTACCGGGTCCCGGTCCGCTTTGACCAGATCGCACCGGTCATGCAGAACGCCATCATCGCGATCGAGGACGAGCGGTTCTACCACCACGGCGCCCTCGACCTTCGCGGCACCATCCGCGCTGTCAGCATGACGCTCTCGGGCTCGGGAACTCAGGGTGGATCAGACATCGCGCAGCAGTACGTCAAGAACGCCTGCATCCTGGCTGCCCAGAACCCAAAGGAGGCAGCGGAGTGCAGCGCGGTAACGGTGGCGCGTAAGGTCACCGAGCTCCGCGTCGCGGCTAACGTCATGCGCCGCATGACCAGGCATCAGCTCCTGGCCGCATACCTGAATGCCGCCTATTTCAATCACCAGGCTTACGGTGTCGAGGTTGCCGCGCAGTTCTATTTCTCAACGCCTGCGCGGTCACTCACACTGACCGAGGCTGCCATGCTCGCTGGCCTCGTCCAGAACCCGGCCGCCTACGATCCGCTTCAGCATCCCGTTGCAGCTACCCAAAGGCGCAACGAAGTGCTACAGGCGATGGCGCGCCTGCATTACATCTCGCGCACGGTAGCCGAGTCGGCGCAGGCACAGCCTCTGGGCCTGCACACGTCCCCTCTTCCGCTGCAGACAGGCTGCTCCAGCAACGCTGCCAGAAAAGCGGCGTTCTTTTGCGATTACGTCATCTCGGTGCTGCGAACCGATCCGTTCTACGCCAAAGTCTGGAGCGCACTGAACCAGGACGGCGGCATGAGGGTCTATACGACGCTGAGTCCGGCTGATCAGCGCGCAGCTAATCATGCTGTCAATTTCGTGCAACCGCCGAATTCGAATTATTACAATCCTGGCCACAACGCTGACACTGAAGTCCTGCTTCAGCCGGGCACCGGCGACATCAGGGCTATCGCGATCAATCGTCCGTTCGGCAATGGTCCTGGGCACACGACCGTCGACTACGCAGTCAACAGCAAGTACGGCGCGAGCGCCGGTGTGCAGACGGGCTCCTCGTCGAAGATATTCACGCTCGTCACGGCCCTCAGAGAGGGATTGCCCTTCGGCTGGCACCGCAAGGTGAAGTCGCCGACCACGGTCGGGCCCTATTACAACTGTCACGGCGGCTACGTCCAGCCTTACAACGTCATCAACGCCGAGGGACCGCAAAGCGCGCACTGGTACACCATCTATAACGGGACCACCGCCTCGATCAACGCCTTCTACGCCACTCTTGAACAGCAGGTCGGTCTTTGCCAAGTCGTCAGGACGGCCGCAAGCCTCGGGCTGACCAGGGCGGACGGAACGTCCCTGCTGCGCAGGGACCGCCACCTCAGGCACGACAACCTGTCGGCCGACAACTACCCGTCTTTCACGCTCGGCTCGGTGTATGTTTCACCGCTGAATATGGCAGCGGCGTATGCGACCGTTGCTGCTCGGGGCGTCTATTGCCGGCCGATGGCGATCAGAGCGATCTCCGGCCGCGGCGGCGAGTCGATTCCGGTCGAGCGGCCGCGATGCCACCGTGTCATCCCGGCAACGGTGGCAGACGCCGCCAATTACGTCTTGCAGGGCGTACTGGGCGGCGGCGGGACGGCAGCTGGCCGCGGGATCGGCATCCCGGCCGCCGCCAAGACCGGCACCGCCAACGATGGCTTCTACGCGGCCTTCGCCGGCTATACGCCGCGGCTGGCCGGATACGTCTCGGTCTTCAATCCCTACTCGCCGACCGGCTACGGCCGCATGAAATATCCGAGGGCGAATTACCGTGAGGTCGACGGCTCGCTCAGTGCTCCGAGCCAGATGTTCGGCGACAATGCGCCGGGGGCGACATGGCAGCTGACGTTCATGCGCTTGCACTTGCGGCCGAAGCAGTTCGTCTACCCGCCAGCGTCTCCGTACTTTGACCTCCCGCTGACTTTCAAGCCGCCTAAGAAGAAGCACAAGAGCCCATCGCCCTCGCCATCGCCGTCCGCGTCAGCGAGCGCTACGGCATCACCGTCGCCAAGTGCGGCGGCCGTTCAGCCAGACGAAGGCGGGCCTGCCCGCAGTTACGAACCCATCAGGCGGCCACGCGCTCCCGCGCCGCGCATCGTTCCGCTGGCGGTCATCGAATCCGGCGATCGCGAGTTCTGAAGGACTCGGGGAGTTCACTGCAGATTGTTCCGGCGGCACCGGTTAGTGTTCGGCCATGAATGGCGCACAGGCCTTGCTTCGGACTTTTGCTGACAGTGCCGTCACGGCGTGCTTTGCCAACCCTGGCACGTCCGAAATGCATTTCGTCGCGGCCCTCGACGCAGTGCCTGAGGTGCGCGGAGTGCTGTGCCTGTTCGAGGGAGTGGCGACTGGTGCGGCCGACGGGTACGGCAGGATGACCCGGCACCCCGCCGCAGCCTTGCTGCACCTAGGCCCCGGCCTCGGCAACGGAATCGCTAACCTGCATAACGCGCGCCGGGCTAACACGCCGCTGGTCGCGGTCGTAGGAGACCACGCGACCTACCACAAGCGCTTCGATGCGCCGCTGGAGTCCGACATCGACGCCCTGGCCGGCGCGGTGTCCTCGTGGGTCAGGCGCCCGGCACGAGCCGCCGACGTCGGTGCCGATGCGGCCGACGCGATCGCCGCAGCCATGAGGCCGCCAGGCCATATCGCGACCTTGATACTGCCGGCCGACGCCTCATGGTCCGACGGGGCGCAGCCTGCTGTGCTGCCAGCGCTCCGGCCTCCGTCACCGGTGGCCGACGGGACCATCAACGCTGCAGCGGATGCACTGCGCAGCGGCGAATCCTGCGTCCTCTTGCTAGGCGGCGGAGCGCTGCGAAGGCCCGGACTAGAAGCTGCCAGCCGCATCGCCGTCGCCAGACGCGCCCGCCTCATCGGCGAGACGTTTCCGGCGAGGCTAGAGCGAGGCGCGGGCATTCCGCCGCTGGAGCGGCTCGCCTATCTGGCAGAGTTCGCGGCCACGCAGCTCGCCGGCGCGCGCCACCTGATACTCGCCGGGGCGAAGGCCCCCGTCTCGTTCTTTGCCTATCCTTCCCGGCCTAGTTCACCTGTTCCGGATGACTGCCAGGTGCACGTGCTCGCTGAACCCGGTGAGGACGTGCAGAGTGCGCTCGCCGCGCTGGCAGAGCTGGTGGCACCGGACGCGAAGCCTGCTCCGGCACAACCCGGCCAGCCCGGGCTGCCCGATGGCGAGCTGACCGGCGAGACAGCCGCTGCCGTAGTCGGCGCGCTGCTGCCCGAGGGAGCGATCGTCTGCGACGAGGCGAATACTTCAGGACTATGGCTGCCCGCAGCCACTGCCGGCGGGCCACCGCACGACTGGCTCGCGCTGACCGGCGGCGCTATCGGCCAGGGCCTTCCGCTTGCGACTGGCGCGGCGATCGCTTGTCCCGGCCGCAGCGTCCTTGCGCTCGAAGCCGATGGAAGCGCGATGTACACGATTTCTGCCCTGTGGACTCACGCCAGGGAGCAGCTCGACATCACCACGATCATCTTCAGCAATAGGCGCTATGCGATTCTCGGCATGGAACTCGACCGGGTGGGAGCAACCGCTGGTGGTGAGGCTGCCAGGAGCCTGTTCGACCTCTCGAAGCCGGAGATCGACTTCGTGGCGCTCGCAGCCGGCATGGGCGTCCCAGCCAGCCGGGCCATCACCGCCGGAGAATTCGCGGTTCAGCTGGAGGGTGCGCTGGCGGAGCCAGGACCGCACCTGATCGAGGCCATGTTGCCGGCGACGTTCTAGCAACGGCAAACCGATCTGGTCAGTCGCGCATGAACCGCGCGGTGAGCTTGGCAGGAGCGCACGCCAGCCAGCCATCCGTGATGGCCTCACGAAGCTCAGCAGCTGATGCTTCAGGCAGCTTAATGAGGATTGCCGCATATCCGTCGAAGTGCGGGATCGTAAAGAACGCTCGCGAATGAGCGGCGAGCAACGCTTCCTTTTCGCCCAGGTCCTCGACTCGCACCGCGAGGATCGGCCCGGCCGGGGATTCTTCTTCGCCGAACCGCCTGATGTCGGCCTTGCTGAATGGCCGCTCCCAGACGAACGCCTTTCCGGCCACGTACCAGGTTCGATTGCCGTGCCGCTCGCCCTCGGTTACCTCGGGCAGACCGGCGGCGAGCTGTTCGACATCGTCCAAGGTCGCCATACCGGCCACGCTACTTCGCCCGCAGCCCTTGGTGCACTCAGCCGCGCACTAGACACGATATAGCTTGACAGCAAGACGCGATACTACTTATCGTCTGCCTTGCAAAGATGGTTCGACTGAAAACGAGCCGGCTTCGGGACGGAGCATAGTGATGAACGCCACCACAACGGCAGGCACTGGCCCGGAGACGGAAACGCAAGGACCGGCCGGTGCCAGCCCGCCGGTCGACGCGGAGCAGATCCTGACGGCCCTCGGCACGCCGGCCGGCAGAGCCGATCCTTATCCGCTGTATGCGGCCTTGCGGGAGCTAGGCGACGTCGTCGAACTCGGCCCGCAGGTAGTGCTCATTGTCGGCTACGACAACATCAACGCGGTCCTGCGTGACCCTGGTTTCCTGGTCTCCGACGAGGCCGCCTTCGATGAGGGCTTTCCCGGCTGGCGGGATCACCCCGTCTTCGTTCAGAGCGTGGACTGGATCCTGAACATCAATGCGCCGAGGCACGGACGGATCAGGAGCCTGCTCGCCAAGACGTTCACCGCTCGGCGCGTCGCGGGCATGCGCCCAGCGATCGAGGCGATGGCCGATGAACTGCTCGACGCCATGGCTGACCACGGCGCCGACGGCTCCGCCGTCGAGTTCATGCAGGAATTTGCTTATCGGCTGCCGGTCACGGTGATCTGCGAGCTGATCGGGATCCCTGAGAGCGATAGGGCCGGCTTCAGGCCCCTGGCCAGGGATCTAACTGGCATCTTCGAGCTTCAGGACCTCGCGCCTCTGCCGCGCATCAACGCCGCCGCGGTCGAACTGCTCAGCTACTTCACCGATCTGGCGGCCTGCCGGCGGTCCGATCCTCGGGACGACCTGCTCAGTGACCTGCTCGCGATCAGCGATGCGGCCGACGGCCGGCTCTCCGACGCCGAGCTCCTGCACAACATGACGCTGCTGCTCGTCGCGGGCTTCGAGACCACGACAAACCTGCTGGGCAATGGCCTGCAGATCGTGCTCGACCGCCCCGAGTACGTCGAAAGCGTCCGGGTCGGCTCGGTTCCGGCTGCCGCGTTCGTCGAGGAAGTGCTCCGCTTCGACTCGCCCGTCCAGCTCACCAGCCGCCGCTGCTACGACACGACTGTTGGCGGCGTGGACGTGTCGGGGCAGACCGAGGCCATGCTGCTGCTCGGGGCCGGAAACCGCGACCCGCGCCGGTTCGCCGACGCGCAAAGCTTCGATCCCTCGCGTCATGACGGCGGGCCGCTGAGCTTCGGCGGTGGGGCGCACTTCTGCATCGGTGCGGCGCTCGCGAGGCTCGAGGGCGCGGTTGCCTTCCCTCGCCTGTTCAGCCGGTTCCCGAAGATAACCCCGGCCGGGGAGCCGACCCGCCGGGATACCTTGCTGCTGCGAGGATTCGACGCGTTGCCGGTATCGGTGGCGTGAGTCGCGGCTCTCAGGGTGACTACGGCGCGCCGGCCGTCCCCAGCACCTTGATGTTGTAGACGCCTTCCCGGTAGGTACCAGCGGAGTCCGGCGGCAGCTGCGTGAACCAGACAACGAGGTAGCGAGCGCGTCGCGGCCTGGCCAGCGCCAGACGTACCCTGCCGCCGACACCGGTGGCGGTGGCCTGAACCCGCTCATCGGCAAGAACGGGCTCGGCGCCGGTGTACAACGTCAGATCGGCACCGGTCGCGGTGTCCATCAGGATGCGGACGCTGGTGATCCTGACCGGCCGGCCCATGTCGAGGAGCAGGCCTGTCCCTGTCTTCAGGTTCCCGAACGCCGCCGAGGCATACCACTGGGTACGCCACTGCGTGGTCAAGCTCGCGTCGATGGCCGCGGACGCCGTTGTCGGATTGTCGCCAGAACTGGTCCCGTCAGGGCCGAGCGCCAGCACGCTGGCGGGCCGCAGTGCGTGCGGCGTCGCCGACGGACTCGGCGACGGACTGCGCCGACGACCTGGCTTATGGGCGTGATGATGCCTGCCGAGCTGCCCGCCAGAACTGGCGTGCTGGTGGCCACGGCCGCTTTGGCTCGTAGCTTGCGCTGCCTGGTGCGAGGCGACCGGACTAAAGGGAGCGACAATCACGATGTCGAAGACCGCCAGCCCGAGCCACACCAGCACCAACGCGAGCGGCCAGCCGCGCAGGCGCGGACGGCGTCCGGTGCGGCCGCGCGTCAGTGCATCAAGGGGTGTGGTGTCGTCGGGCTCTGCCATCGCCTGCTGCGCTCGGGGGTCGCTTGGCCTCCGGGCCGGAGACGGCAGTCAGTTTATGACCAAGGCAGGCGCACGGCCAACGGCACGAAAAAGCCGCCGGCCCGGAGCCGCCCTTTCGGAGCGGTCCGGGCCGGCGGCCTGGACGGTTGCCACAGCTTGCCGCTAGAAGCGCGGGGTCGCGGTGGAGATGTCGTAGCTCTTGCCCCAGTACCACTGGGTAGCGTCTGAGCCCGGCACGATGTGCGGCGAACCGGTCGGATCAGCGATCCAGTAGCGGACGTGTGACCGCATGTTCGCCGGCAGGTGACTGATCGCTGCCTTGACCGCTGGCCACTGCGAACGCATGGTGTAGATCCTGGCCAATGCCTTGGGGCTGTCCTTGAGGCGGTGCCACGCCCAGCTCGCCGCCATGGACGGCGTAGCGTCGCCAGGCTCGACGTCGAGCACTGAGGCAGCGTGGTCGTACCCAGTGACATCGATCCACATGACCGTCTTGTGCCCTGCCACCTCCGATGGGGAGGCAGCGTAGTTGCCGGTCGCGTAGGTAGCGGCGGCATTGCCCTTCGGGAGCGCCGACGGGGTCACTGAGTCGTAGATCAGGTAAGGCTTCCTGGCCGGGGCCTTATGCGGCTTCGGCGCTGCCTTCTTCGGTGCGGCCTTATGCTGCGGGGCCTGGTGCTGCGAGCTGCTCTGCTGCTTGCTGGTCCCGTTGCCATCCGAAGTGGTCTTGGGTGAGCTCGTGGCGGCCGGGCTGCTCTTGGCCGCCGGGCTGCTCTTGGCCGCCGCGCTGCTGCTGGTCGAATCGGGCTTGCTGGGTGCCTGCTTCGCCGTGTGGTCAGCAGCGTCCTTCACAGCCACGTGCTGCGCTGCGGCAACACGTTCTGCCGGTGCCGGGGACGATCCGCCCGAGACTCCTGCCGCCACCGCTGCCGCGACGACGGCGGCAACCGCAGCTGCTCCAACAGTCAGGCGAGCGTCGCGGCGTGCGAGCCGGTAAGCCTTGTTGAAAGCGGCGACAGCCATCGCGATGAGGGCGGCGTATGCCGGCCGCACAGAACGGATAAAACGCTTGTAGTAGGAGAAAACACGCTCGAACATGGCATGGGGGAAAGAGAATCGGGGGTGCACAATGAACCTTCGTTCGGGCGCCGGGGGTGGCGCTCGGTGATGACCCAGGAGTAGCTAGCCGACATGAAGCGGCTTGAGCGGGGGTTTCGTGGATGTGTCGCGGGTCAGGGCGGCGCGTTGCGTTTGGGGGGCAACCATCACACGCCTGGGCGCTCTCGGTTACTGATAGTGAACGCCGGGAAGCGCGCAGTTAAGTCCACGAGAATCGGTCAAAGCCTATGATCTGCGTCACACAGGTAGTCGACGGCCGTCGAAGGTCGTTGAAGGTACTAAGTTCCTAGGTCTTCGTTCACTTTCGCCGATGCCGGCGAGTTGCCGATCCGCCCGACTCGCGGAACACTTCAATACACCTCAATACACCTCATGACAAAACCGCTTATAGCTGTCCGGCGAGGAGGACGCGAGTGCTGGCTGTCGCGCTGATCGTGATCCTGGCCGTATTGGGCGGCGGCGGAATCGCGGCATGGACGAGGCTTGCGGCCACGAACAAGCGGCTAATAGCCGGTGCCGACGCCGGCGAAGAGCCACTCGAGCTGTTCCGCGGCGGAGTCATGGCCAGGCACGTGATCACGAGCGGCACGCTGGTCAGGCTTGAGTTCTTCGACTGGGGGGTCCGGCTCTGCGGCACGGCAATAAGCCGCTGGGCTGTACCCACCTGGGAAGCCAGATATGAGGAACTTGCCATCGCCGAGCTCGTCACGATGCCAGCCAGCCGGATCGCAGTCTGGTTCCGCCTGCGCGGCGGCGATCCACACACGATCGGCTTCCTGTCCGATCACAGCTCAGAGGTTCTCCGGCTGCTCGAAAGTCGCGGTGTGCCCGTGAACAGAGCGGTCACCAAGATCAGAAGCGTGGACGAGCTTTACCGGTAGGGCCGGGCGTCAGGTGTTACCCCAGGTGTTGGCGTGCAGCGGAACCTTGCCGTCGCAACCGGGCGGCGGCTTTGGCACGAGGGTCGTGTCCGGCGGGCAGGGATCCAGTATCAGCGGCGGCAGCGGCGCCTGCGTGAAGTCGAACTCCCTGATCAGGTCGCCGAGGCCGGCCGCCTTCTCCCTGACGTTCGGACGCGGGTCGGGGCGGCCGTCCGTACGCGGATCTAGTCTGGCGCGGCCGAGAAAGTCGTCCTCGATGAACTTCAGGTAGGCGTCGGTCGTCAGCGTCTGAGAGTCGACATATCCCCGCCTGGCGTACGGGCTGATCAGCAGCCCTGGCACGCGGATCCCGTAGCCCTGCTTATCGACCGTCGGCGGGTTCACGTGATCATAGAAGCCACCCCAGTCGTCCCAGGACACGAATATCGCGGTGGACGCCCAGTCTGGGCTGCGCATGACCGCGTTAACGATCCTGGTGACGTACGCCTGTCCGCTGCTGACCAGCGCAGGGCCGTGTTCTGAATCTCGCAGATCCGGCGCTATCCAGGACACCTTGGGCAATGTCCCCGCCTTCGCCTGCCGGTAGAACGCCCGGAGCGGCCGGATATTTTTCAGCTGGCCATCCTTGTGCACATCTGTGAACCCGGGCAGAACGTTCCAGATCACCCATACGCCGTTCTGATGGTGATCGGTGACCGCGCCGTGATCGAGGTAATAGCCCCAGCTCACATGCTTCTTGTGCAGCAGATAAGTCAGATCGGTCCAGGCGAAGGGCCTGGGGTGGGACGCATTCCGGTCCGGCGGGTTCATCGAGCCCTTGCAGCTCATCGGGTCATCAGGATCCGAACACGTCGCCGACCATCCGGAGACCGTATAGAGGTGCGCCGGCAAGCTCCACGATCCGGCCGCCTCGAAGAAGTGGTCCTGAAGCACGAAATTCTTCGCGTAAGCCCAGTAGTCCGGGATGTCGCTCGCGACGTGGTAGCCCATCACGTCCGTATGGCAAGGTGCCTGGCCCTTGCACAATTCGTTCTCAGCCACGGAGACGAAGCCGTCGAGCTTGCCGCCGTTCACGTCGGCGACGAAGTCCTTCTGGTTATGCGGGTCATTGCCGTTGCTGTCGCGGTGGTTCACGTACGGCTTCTGACAGCCGCCATTGCGCGGGTCAGGCAGGCAAGCATCCGCCGGGATGCCATCGGCTCCTGGGAAGGTCCCGAAGTAGTGGTCGAAGGACCGGTTCTCCTGCATGATCACGATGACGTGCTTGATCTTGTGGATACCAACGTCCGCGCGCGGGGCAGAGCGGCTCGCCGACGGCTGCGTAAGAACCGCGACCACAACGGCTACTGCGACGGCGAACGTTGCCAGTGAGGCTGGCGCAAGCCGCCTTGATCGCCTGTGGCGCGGCATCTCTCCCTCACTGGCCGGATCAGGATGGCGACACGTTTCTGAGAGTCCGTGAAGGCTAACATGAGGCGCCTGAACGCGTACGAAAGGTGTTTAGCGACCGCCGACCGACATCGGGTCATGCGAACCGACAAAAAGTTGCGACCAGTTGTCGATTTCCGCGACTGGCGCACGTTGGATGGCTGAGCCTGCCAGCGGGCACGCTTGTGCCAGTAAGTCATCGGAGGAGCGCATGAAGTACGCACTGCTGATCTACGCCGCCCCCGGCGCGTCCGAGGGTGCGCCGCCAGCCGGCGACGGCATTATCGACAGCTGGCTTGACTATACGGCAGCAATGAAGGAGTCAGGGTCGTTGCTCGGCGCCGAGCAACTCGCGCCTGTCGATACCGCTACCAGCGTGACGATGCGATCAGGCGAACGGCTGCTAACTGACGGGCCTTTCATCGAGACCAAGGAGCACCTGCTCGGCTTCTACCTGCTCGACGTCCCTGACCTCGATACCGCCATGGAATGGGCGGCCAAGATGCCGATCATGAAGTACGGCACCGTTGAGATCCGGCCGGTGCAGGAGGGCCAGGCGTGGCGGGCACCTCTGGAGTAGCCTCCGCCGCTCTGGAGCGGGCCTACAGGGATGAATGGACCGCGATCGTCGCGACGCTGGCGCGCCGGCTCGGCGACTTGCAAGCAGCTGAGGACGCGGTCTCCGAGGCGTTCGCCGCGGCAGCGCGGACCTGGCCGGCCACCGGTGTGCCGCCGAAGCCCGGCGGTTGGCTGACCCTGACGGCGTGGCGAAAAGCTGTTGATCAGCTGCGAGCGCAACAGCACATCGCGAGGGTCGGACTGTCGCCTCAGATCGCCGCCGTCGCCGCTACTAGCGCCAGCGCGGAAGCGGACGTCGTGACGATGGAAGACGACCGACTGGCCCTCACTTTTGCCTGCTGTCACCCCGCACTCGCACTTGAGGTCAGGGTGGCGCTCACGCTGCGGTATGTGGCCGGCCTGACCACGAAAGAGATCGCCGCCGCGTTTCTGACGCCGGAGCCGACACTTGCGCAGCGGCTGGTCCGGGCCAAGCGCAAGATCCGCGATGCCGGGATCCGGTTCGAGGTGCCAAGGACCTCGGCGCTCGCCGCGCGGCTGGCCGGCGTTCAGGCCGTCATCTACCTGGTGTTCAACGAGGGGTACGCGGCGACCGCCGGCGCGGAGCTGCTCCGCGTCGACCTGTGCGCCGAGGCGATCTGGCTTGGCCGCGTGCTGCACCGGCTGCTGCCGGAAGACGCAGAATCCGCCGGCCTGCTCGCGCTGATGATCCTGACCCACTCGCACGCCAGGGCCAGGGTGGACGCGGATGGCCAGCCAGTGCTATTGGCGGACCAGGACAGGAGCCTGTGGAACGCCGAACTCATCGCGGAGGGCACGGCGCTGCTAGACGAAGCCATCGCCCGCCGCTCCCCAGGGCCCTATCAGCTGCAGGCAGCCGTCGCGGCGCTGCACGCCCAGGCCGCGTCATTCGATCAGACCGACTGGCCCCAGATCGCCGCGCTTTATGCCGAACTCGCGCGCCGTACGCCGTCGCCGGTGATCGAGATAAACCGGGCCGTCGCTGTCGGCCTGGCCGACGGGCCGCTGGCTGGCCTCGCGATACTCGCCCGCGTCCTCGCTGCGGGCGAGCTGACGGACTACGGTCCCCTGCATGCCGCGCACGCCGACCTGCTCGACCGGGCCGGCCGGACCGACGAAGCCACTGCGGCCTGGGCACGGGCAATAGCTACCACCGACAACAAGGCCCTGCGAGAGTCGCTGCGCCGTCGAGCCGCCGGGCGAAGCGCGCCTCCGCGAGCAACCTGACGGGCCTGCGCGTCCGCCGCAGACGGAATCTGTTTTCCAGCCCTGTCGATTTACCTGCCGCCGCTCCGTAGGAGGGGTAACTCGGGCAGTCCGCAGGTGCCGGCAGGCTCCGCTGCCCGGTCCCGGAGGTGGGACATGCAGCTCACCAAGTCCGCTCGCCCCATTGGTGGTTCCAATACCGCTGCATGGGCGCTGGGCCTGACATCGGTGGCCTTCTTCATGACCGCGCTCGACGCGCTCGTCGTCATCACGGCGCTGCCCGCCATACACGCCGGCCTCGGCGGCAGCCTCGCCACGCTGGAGTGGACCGTCAACGCCTATACATTGACGCTGGCGGCTGGCATCATCACGGCGGCGGCACTGGGTGACCGGCTGGGCCGGCGTCGGCTCTACGTGATCGGCCTGCTCGCCTTCACCGTTGCATCGGCCGCGTGCGCGCTGGCTCCCAGCACCGGCCTGCTGATCGCCGCGCGAGCAGTGCAGGGATTGGGCGCGGCGCTCATCACACCACTCAGCCTGACGATCCTGGCCTCGGCCTTCCCGCCAGAACGGCGGGCAAGCACCGTGGGGATCTGGGGCGCGGTCGGCGGGCTGGCGATCGCCGGAGGGCCGTTGATCGGCGGGGCGGTGGTCCAGGGCCTGGACTGGCACTGGATCTTCTGGCTGAACGTGCCCGTTGGCCTCGTCGCGGCGGCACTCTCGGCCGCCAAGCTTCCGGAGAGCTACGGCCCGCGAGCAAGGCTGGACCTGCCTGGCGTGGTAATCGCCGCGGCGGGCGCGGTATCTCTCGCCTGGGGCCTGGTCAGATCCGCGACGATCGGCTGGAGCAGCACCCAGGTAATCGCTGCGCTGTGCCTGGCCGCCGCGCTCTTCGCCGCCTTCGCCCTCTGGGAGCGGCGTGCCAGCGAGCCGATGTTGCCGCTTCGGTTGCTGCGCGTGCGGGCGTTCACAGCTGCTAACGCGACCAGCTTCGCGATGATGGCCAGCATCACGTCGGCAGCGTTCTTGATGTCGCAGTACTTCCAGCTCGGGCTGGGCCACTCGCCGCTCAGCACCGGCCTGCGCTTCCTGCCATGGACGCTCACCCCGCTGCTGATCGCGCCTGCCGCCGGGTCACTAGCCGACCGGATCGGCTCGAGGCCGCTGATGGTGACCGGGCTGGCGATGCAAGCGGCCGGACTGGGCTGGATCGCGCTCACCGCTAGCAGCGCAGCTGGCTACGGCGAGTTCGTGGCACCGCTCGTGACCGCCGGGGTCGGCATCTCGATGGCCATCCCGACCGTGCCGTCCGCTGCGCTGAACGCGGTCGCGCAGACCGACGTCGGCAAGGCATCGGGCGTGCAGAGCACGCTGCAGCGGTTCGGCGCGGTCTTCGGCGTCGCGATAGTCGCGTCCGTGTTCAGCGCGAGCGGTCACCTGAGCTCACCGGCTGGTGTGGTCGCGGGGTTCCGCCCTGCCCTTGCCGCAGCCGCTGGTTTCTCGCTCGCCGGAGCGCTGACCGCTCTCGCCACCGCGGGCCGGCGCAAGCCGGGCCCGACCGCCGAGCAGCAGCCAGCCCGTGTCCTCGTAACCGCAGGAAGGTAGGCAGTCGTGTCAGCACAGCGCGCCAGCATCCAGGCCGCGAACGCCGGGCAGCACCGGGCCGCCAGGCTCGATCTGCTCGCCAGGGAGAAGGAACTGACCAGACTCCGGGACTCGGTTGCTGCCCAGCGGCGGCGGCTGCCTTGGGTCAGGCTGGACAAGACCTATGAGTTCGACGGCCCGGACGGCAGAGTGCCGATGGGCGATCTGTTCGAAGGCCTCAGCCAGCTGATCGTCTACCACTTCATGTTCGGGCCTGGCTGGGGCGAGGGCTGCATGCTCTGCTCATTCTGGGCAGATAGCTTCAACCTCATGCCGGTGCACCTGGCGCACAGAGACACCTCGTTCGTCGCTGTATCCCGCGCCACGTTTGATGAGATCGATGCCTACCAGCGCCGGATGGGATGGTCGTTCCCCTGGTACTCCTCGGCGCCCAGCGACTTCAATTACGACTTCGGCGTCTCGGCGACAGCGCGGGAACGCACGGCCGGCGGCGAATACAACTTCCGCCATGTCGGCGAGCTTGGCGAGGAATCGCCAGGCCTGAGCGTCTTCGCGACCAGCGAATCCGGCGAGATATTTCACACCTATTCGACCTACAGCCGCGGGCTCGACCCGGTCAACAGCGGATACCAGCTGCTCGACCTCACGCCCAAGGGCAGGGATGAGCGGGACCTGCCGTGGACGATGGCGTGGGTACGCAGGCACGACTCATATTGACGGCGGCCGGATCCGCTCAATCCCGCGGCCGAGGTACTCGGGCCTGGCAAGGGCGGCGTGCGCCGCCAACATCGCGGCGACTGCGTTCCAGCGGTCGGCCGGCATCGGAACAACCCGACCGAGCCGGCTGTCCACGTGCACATACAGGTACTCACCCGTCGCGACGACCGTTCCGTCGCGACGGGTCAGCGTCGTGTGCACCCGCAGCCGCTTGGGATCGGCGCTGACTATGAAGCTCGCCGCTGTGAGCCGGTCATCGCCCGCAGTTTCGGCGAGATAGCGGATATGGCTCTCGACGGTAAACAAGCTGCATTCGGTGCTGGCCTGGTAATCCTCGCTCAGGCCGAGCGCTGCGAGCAGCACCTCATTGGCCGCGCTGAGCACGATCGCGTAACTCGCGTCGTTCAGGTGCCCGTTGTAGTCAGTCCACTCCGGCCTTACGTCAGACTCGTATCCGGCAAAAGGCGCCGCGAGCCGATCACGCACGATGCTTGGCGAGCAACAGCAGCAGGTCGGTCAGGAACTCATCACGCCGGCGCTCTAGCTCGCCGATCGTGGTGTCCCCGACCGCCTGGTCTACCCCTGCCACGACCAGGTCCCGCAGCCGCGGCGTCAGCGCGGGAGCGGCGAGGCGCGTCCAAGGCTCGAGCAATGCTGGACCGAAGTGGTCCAGCATGTGCGCCATCCCGCCGCGTCCGCCAGCGAGATGGAAGGTCAGCATCGGCCCCATCAGTGCCCAGCGCAGGCCTGGCCCGTACGTGATCGAATCGTCGATCTGCTGAACAGTCGCCTGGCCCGATTCGACCATGTGCAGCGCCTCGCGCCAGAGTGCCTCCTGCAGCCGGTTGCCGACGAAGCCCGGTACCTCGCGCTCCATAGTCAGGCACACCTTGCCGGCGTGCGCGTAGAACTTCTCGGCCCACGCCACCGTCTCCGGAGCGGTGTCCTTGCCGCCCACGACCTCGACAAGCGGGATCAGATACGGCGGATTGAACGGATGTCCGACCACGAAGCGGCCAGGGTTCGCCGCCCTGGCGACCATGTCGCTCATCGCGAAGCCCGAGGTGCTCGACGAGATGATCACATCAGCAGGAGTGACCGCGTCAAGCTCGGCGAGAAGTGCCACCTTGGCGGCGAGGTCTTCAGGCGCCGACTCCTGAACGAAGCCTGCTCCGGTCACCGCGTCTGCCAGGTCAGCGGCGAACCGCAGTCGTTCCGGCGACGCGCCAGGGCGCAGGCCAAGCCGCTCGAGCGTCGGCCACGCGGCCGCGACCAGGGCGGTCAGCCGCTCCGCCGCGTCAGGACCCGGATCCCAGGCCGAGACGTCGTATCCCATCCGCAGGAAGTGCGCAGCCCAGCCGCCGCCGATCACGCCGGCGCCGACGACGGCGACGGACCTGACGTCCTGCGGGGATGCGAGCGAGTCCTCGCTCACCAGCCGACCTGGTCGAGACCCTTGAGCGCGAGAATCTCGCGCGCCTCGTCAGGAGTTGCCACCTCCAGCGACAGCTCGCGCAGGATCCTGACGATCTTGGCGACCTGTTCGGCGTTCGAATCCGCCAGACGGCCCTTTCCGATGAACAGGCCGTCCTCCAGCCCCACCCGAACGTGCGAGCCCATTACCGCCGAGACGGTGATCATGTCGAACTGGTAGCGGCCAGCACCGAGGACGGACCATTCGATCGCGTCGCCGAACAGCCGGTCGGCTGTCGCCTTCATATGGGTCAGGTGGTCGACTCCGGCGCCGATGCCGCCCATCACGCCCAGGATCGTCTGCAGGAATATCGGCGGCTCAACCAGGCCCTCACTGAGGTAATACGCAAGGGTGTACAGGTGGCCGATGTCGTAGGCCTCGTACTCGAACCGGCAGCCGGTAGCCGCGCGCAGGTCGGTCAGCATGTGCTCGATGTCGGCGAAGGTGCTGACGAAAGGCTCGGTCCTGGTGCTCTCGAGATACGGCTCTTCCCAGTCGAATTGCCATGTGCCCGCGTACTTCTTGATCATCGGGAAGCTGCCGTAATTGAACGTGCCCAGGTTCAGCGTGCACAACTCCGGCTTGGTCTCATAGATCACCCGCAGCCGGTCGGCCACCGACATGCCGGTCCCGCCCCCGCTGGTAATGCTGATCACGGCGTCGGTCTCGGCCTTGATTGCCTTGAGGTACTCCATGAACACCGCTGGATCGGCCGTCGGGCTGCCGTCCTTTGGATCGCGAGCGTGCAAATGAATGACGGACGCGCCGGCCTCGACCGCGGCGACCGACTGACCGACGATGTCCTCGACGGTGTAGGGAAGGTGCGGCGACATTGTCGGCGTGTGCGCCGATCCAGTGACCGCACAGGTGATGATGACCTTTCTGGACCGAGCCACGGTAACCTCCGGACGGCCGTGCTTACCTGACCAGGGCAGCGCGTATTACGAGCAGTTACTGCACCATATGAAACGGTCCTCCGAGTCCATTGACGTTGTCAAGACCTCGGACAGGCGGGCTTCACCGTCAGTCTCGCAACGACGCAGCCACGGCAGCCGCTGCATCGATCGCGACAGCGCCAAGCGCCTCGAGCCTGGACTGCGGCACCCTGGCGGCAGGTCCCCAGATGCTGAACACTGCCCGCGGGGCCGCAGGATCGGCCTCCTCGGACAGCACGGGAGCAGAAACCCCGAAAAGCGCAGGCTCGAGCTCACCTGCCGATACCGCGTAGCCCTGCCGCCGGATCCCGTCGAACTCGTCGAACAGCCGGTGAACGTCGGTGACCGTCGCGTCGGTGAATCCTTCGAGCGCCGGCCCGAGTACGCCTTTCGCTTCGGCCTCAGGCAGCCAGGCCAGCCATGCCTTCCCGGTTGACGTCGCGTGCAGCGGTACCGGCCTCGCCAGCCAGTTCACGGTCAGCACCGAAGGCGGTGCAACCTCGTCGACATAGACGAGTTCTGACCGGCGGGCGAGCGCGAGGCTGGCGGCCTCGCCGGTCTGAGCGCAGACTCGCTCCAGGACGTGGTGAGCTCGCCTGACGACACCGTCCACGCCTGCCGCGGCTGCCAGCCTGGCGACCGTGTAGCCAATCTGATACCGGCTGGTCGCCGGGTCTCTGGTGACGAGCACCTGGTCCTCGAGCGTGGCCAGCAGCCGCCACGCCGTGGCGCGGTTGATGCCGCACGCCAGTGCGAGCTCGGCCACCGTCTGACCTGCGGGCGCGGCCGCGGCGATGGCATCGAGCAGCGCCGTAGCCCGCTGCACAGACTGCACGCGGCCGCGCGCCGCGGCCGGACCCGTGCCGACCTCGCCCGTGTCAATCTCTGCTGCGCTCACTGGCTTCCTGTCCGGTTGACGGCTATTGCCGCGCTTGCCTATCGTCGCATATTACGAACACTCATCGCAGTTTCGGTATTCTCAGCTTGTCAACCGCCGGGGGAAATCGCGCCATGATCGACGCACCGCTCGCGTTGCACGAGGCGACGGTCCCAGCGGAATGGGTTGACTACAACGGCCACATGAGCGAGTGGTGTTATCTGCTGCTCGTCGGTGATGCCGCCGACGCGTTCTTCCGGTTCATCGGGATCGACGAGGCTTACCGCGCCGACGGTCATTCGCTCTACACCGCTGAGACCCATCTGCATCACCTGCGCGAATCGGCGCTCGGCAACCGCCTGACCGTGCCGCTGCAGTTGCTCGACGTAGGGCCGAAGAGCCTGCATCTGTTCCACACAGTGCACAACCACGCCACCGGCGAGGACGCGGCCACCGCTGAGCAGCTGCTCGTGCACGTGGATATGGCGGCCGGCCGTGTCATTCAGATGCCGGGCGATCTGCGCGAGCGGCTCGAGGAAATCAGGCTCGCGCACGCTGCGCTGCCGGTTCCTCCGGCCGTCGGACACGTCATGGGGATCCGGTAGAGGTCAGGGCGGGTTAGAAGGGAGCCTCATGGACTTCGGTCTTAACGACGAGCACCGGGCGATCGCGGCGACCGTGCGCGACTTCGTCCGCAGGGAGCTCGTGCCGCACGAGGACCTGATCGAGCAGCTCGACGACGTGCCGAAGGACCTTGCGGACCAGATCAGGAACCGCGCGATCACGGCCGGTCTGTACGCTCCGAACTTCCCTGCCGAGCTCGGCGGAGGCGGGCTCGATGAGCTGTCGGTGACGCTCGTCGAGCGGGAGCTCGGCTGGACGTCCTATGCGTTGCAATGGCTCGTCGCGCGGCCGAGCAACATCTTGCGGGCTTGCGAGGGTGATCAGGTCCAGACGTATCTGTTGCCGACGATCCGCGGTGAGCGTGTCGACTGCCTGGCGATGACAGAGCCGAACGCCGGCTCGGACGTCCGCGCCATGACTACCAGGGCTGTCAGGGACGGTGACGACTGGGTACTCAACGGCGCCAAGCACTTCATCAGCTATGCGGATGTCGCTGACTTCGTCATCGTGTTCGCGGTGACCGGCACGGAGCAGACCGCGCGGGGGGAGCGATCGGCGATTTCGGCTTTCCTGGTAGACCGTGGCACGTCAGGCTTCACGATCAGCCGCGGCGCCTCCTCGGTCTCGCACCGCGGCTACCATCACTGCGAGCTGTGGTTCGCGGACTGCCGGGTACCGGGCTCGGGCCTGCTCGGGGAGGAAGGTCACGGATTCGATCTGCTCAGCGAGTGGCTAGGCGCCAGCAGGCTCACCGTCGCTGCGACCAGTGTCGGCCGCGCCAGAAGGGTGATCGACCTCGCTGCCGGATGGGCAGCGAGCCGCCAGCAGTTCGGCCAGCCGGTGGGCAAGTTTCAGGGAGTCGGGTTCAAACTGGCCGACATGGCGACGGAACTTGAGGCCGCAGAGTTGCTGACCCTGCGTGCCGCCTGGCGGCTCACGCTTGGCGCGATGACGGACACAGACGCGGCGATGGCCAAGCTCTACGCGTCGGAGATGCTGGGCAGGCTGACCGATCAGGCGGTTCAGATCTTCGGCGGCACCGGGCTGATGAGCGAATTCCCGGTCGAGCGGTTCTGGCGCGACGCACGGGTCGAGCGGATCTGGGATGGCACCAGCGAGATCCAGCGGCACATCATCTCCAGGGCCATGTTGCGCGAACGGGGTGCCTGACATGCACGGCGAAGGCGGCCACGCCGCGCCGCAGACCAGCGGCCCAGTTCGGACGCAAGCGTCCGGCGGCGTGTTCACCATCATCTTGGACCGGCCGCGCGCGAACGCCGTCGACGTAGCGACCAGCCACGCGCTGTACGACGCGTTCGCCAGGCTCGAACGCGATCCGGGCCTGCGCGTCGGCGTCATCACAGGTGCGGGAGACCGGTTCTTCTGCGCGGGCTGGGATCTCAAGGCCGCGGCAGCCGGTGAGCCTGTGGATGCCGACCACGGGCCAGGCGGATTCGCAGGCCTTACCGAGCTGCACGGGCGGCGCAAGCCGGTGATCGCCGCGGTTAACGGGATAGCGGCGGGGGGCGGATTCGAGCTGGCTCTGGCTGCGGACCTGGTCGTGGCGGCGGAACACGCTCAGTTCAGCCTCCCCGAGGCGACCCTGGGCATCATCCCGGACTCCGGCGGAGTGTTGCGGCTGCCGCGCCGTCTCCCCCGGCCGCTCGCGCTTGAGCTGCTCCTGACCGGCCAGGTCCTTGCCGCGCCTCAGGCCCTGGAGCAAGGCCTGGTCAACCAGGTCGTACCTGGTGAGCGGCTGATGGACGCCGCACAGGACCTCGCTAACCGGATCGTGGCAGCGGCGCCGCTAGCGGTAGCGGCGATCCTCGAGGTGCTGGAGGCTACCGACGGCCAGTCCGTCAAGGAGGGGTACGCCATCCTCCGTTCGGGCACGCTGCCCGGATACGCGGCGGTGCTCGGATCCGAGGACGCCGCGGAGGGGCCAGCGGCCTTCGCAGAGCGGCGGCCACCGATCTGGAAGGGCCGTTGATCAGGAACCGCTGACAGGCGTCCCTGCCCCGGCCGCGGCAGCGGCCGCATCCGCGATCGCGGGCAACGCGAGGTAACACAGGTCCCGGCACTGGCGGTCCTGCCAAGGGTCGTCGTATGGCCAGGCAGAGGTCTTGACGACCACGACACGCTGGCGGCGGTCCACGTAA
>DATELR010000162.1:0-3557 GCA_035276345.1 Streptosporangiaceae bacterium
CGCCGCGACGCCAGCTGCCGGGTTTCTCACGCCCTGATCGTACGGCCTGGCCGGCAGGCGCGGATCGGCCGCGAGACGGAGCCGGCAGGCCGGCCGCGAGGATGAGTATCGGCCCGCCAGCCTGCCGCAGGTGGCCCGTGCGGCTGAGCGCTGAAATCGCGCCTGCGCCCGAAGCGCGGGCGGCGGCAGGACGGCCAGGATGGCGGCATGACAACCGCAGCGCACGTTCAGGCCACCGCCCAGCCCGCCGGCCGGGCGCCCGCACCCCGCCTCGGCATCACCATGATCGCGGTGGCGGCCTTCCTGCTCGAGCTCGCCGTCAGCGGCCGCTACGGATACGTCAGGGACGAGCTCTATTTCCTTGCCGCGGGCAAGCACCTGGCCTTCGGCTACGTCGACCAGCCGGCGCTCACGCCGCTGATCGCCAGGATCTCCGCCGACCTGACCGGCAACTCCCTCGTCGGCCTCCGGATTGTGCCGGCGCTCGGTCTCGCCGCGCTCGTGGTGATGACTGCCGCCATGAGCAGGCTGCTCGGAGCCGGCCGGACCGGCCAACTGCTCGCCGCGTTCGCCGCTGCCAGCTGCGCCGAGTTTGTCGGCGCGATGCACGAGCTGACGACGACGGTGCCCGACTTCCTGTTCTGGGCGCTCACCTTGTTGCTCGTGACCAGGCTGCTGATCACGCAGGACCCACGCTGGTGGATCGCCATCGGCGCATGCGCGGGCCTGGCCACCGAGGCCAAATGGAACATCGTTTTCCTGGTCGGCGCGCTCGGCGTCGGGTTCCTCGTTACCGACTCCCGCCGTCTGCTACGCAGTCGTTACGTCGCATTCGCTGGTGTGCTCGCCGTGGCGCTGGCGGTTCCCGACCTGGTCTGGCAGGCCGCGCACGGGTGGCCCAACTTTGCCGTGTTCCACGCCCTGCAATCCGAAGCTTGGCACAACAGAGTGACCTACTGGCCGGCCCAGTTCCTGTTCACCGGCATCGCCTTGACGCCGATCTGGGTAAGCGGGCTGGTCTGGACGCTGCGCAATCCGCAGGGCCGTGCGTTCCGCCCGATCGCGATCGCCTGCGGCCTCGCGATCGTCCTGCAGTTCGTGCTCGGCGGAAAGCCGTACTACCCAGGTGGTGTTTACACGTTCCTCTTCGCGGCTGGGGCGGTTCCCGCAGAGCGCTGGCTGCATGCCAAGGCGGACCGGATCAAGGGCGCAGTCATCGCCATGGTGATCTCCACCGCCGGGGCACTTGTGGTCGCCATTCCTCTGCTCCCGGCTGCTGCACTGCACACCGTTCCGCTGCAGAAGATCAACTATGACCTCGCCGAGTCGATCGCCTGGCCGAAGCAGGTCGCGCTGGTGGCGCGCGAGTACCACGCGCTGGCGCCATCGCTTCGGCGGCACACGACCGTGATCACGGCCAACTACGGAGAGGCAGGCGCGATCGACCGCTATGGCGCGCAGTACGGCCTGCGGCAGGTGTACAGCGGCGCGAACAACTTCTGGCTCTGGGGGCCGCCGCCCGCGTCAGCGACCGCCGCGATCGCGGTGGACGTTGATCCTGCGCTGCTGCGGCGCGAGTTCACGAGCGTGCGGCTCGTTGCGGTCTTCCACAACGGCATCGGCGTGGATGACGACGAGCAGGGCGCGAGGATCTACTTGGCAACCGGACTGCGGACCCCCTGGTCGCGTGCCTGGACGGCCTTCCGTGACTACTCGTAACGCGCTGGGGGCCGAAGCAAGGTCAGCCGGACGCCCAGGCGAGATCGCGGCCAGCCATCGCCACGATCTTGTCCAGCCTGGGCGCCTCGGCGGGCACCGAGCGCGACGGCCCGAACGCCACTTCTGGCCCAGCAGGGGCGTCGGGGCTGGCGAACTGATTCAGGAACTGCTGTGCCGCGTCGAGCAACTCAGGCTCGCAGGAATACGGCCGCCCCGTTGCCTGGGCCAGGTCCCACCCGTGAACGACGATCTCGTCCGCGGCGGTCAGCCCAACCATCTCGGCCGGAGCGTCCATGCCCGCGATCCGCGTCATCCCCGTCCAGGCGGCGGGCTGGCGCCAGGCGCCGCCAAGCGCTTGCAGGTCACCGGGAATCCGCTCGCGCCAGCCAGGCGTGAGCCGGGCGGCGTCGCCAGGCCGCGCCTGCTCGACCAGCGGTCCGCCGGCCTTCTGGCCAGCCGCCGTGAAAGCCAGCGCAAGGTCGCCGACATGAACGATCAGGTCACCGAGCGTGTAGGCAGGGCACGGGGTCGGCTTGCCGAGATCGTCATCGCTGACCCGCGCGACGAGATCGGCCAGGCGCTGGACTCCTGGCCCGAGATCGACCGGTGTTGTCATCGCGGAACCACCTCCAGTTAGGTAAGGCTATGGCCACTGCCGTCGTGAACCTCAAGGGACACCGCGACGACGCGGGATTTGCTGACGTTGTTTACGTAGGCCGGCCGATGTACCGAGGCGGCTGGCAGCTGCCTGGCTCGCCGCTAGCCAACCCGTTCCGGCCCGGGCCTGATGGCAGCAGAGACGAGGTCATCGCGCGGTACCGGCGCTACCTCCTCGGCCGCCCTGAGCTGCTCACGCTGCTGCCGGGACTGCGCGGGCGCCGGCTGGGCTGCTGGTGCGCCCCTGACCCGTGCCACGCGGACGTCATCGCCGAACTTGCCGATTCGCTGGGTTAATTCTCAGCGCAGTGGTGCCAGCGCCTCGGCCAGCGGAGTCAGCACGGCAGGAGTGTGTGGCGGCGGCAGATAGACGATCGCGAGGTCCAGGCCTTCGGCGCCGAGCGCGGACACCTGATCGACGACCGCCGACATGTCGTGGTCGGACCCGAGCCTGACGTGGCTGGACAGCGTGATCTCGGCGGGGTCGCGGCCGATGACACGGCAATGTTCGTACAGCACATCCCGCTTGCGGGCGAACACGTCGGGCGGACCGCCAGTGAAGTTCCAGTGCTGCGCGTACAGCGCGGTCGTTCGCAGTGTCCTGCGCTCCCCGCTGCCGCCTATGCAGATCGGCGGATGCGGGCGCTGCGGCCCCTTTGGCTCGCACCTGGCATCCTTCAGCTGGTAGAAAGCTCCGTCGAAATTGGTTGTCTCTTGCGAGAGCAGGCCGATCAGCACCTGGCAGGCTTCCTCGAACCGGTCGCTGCGCTGGCGCAGCGTGCCAAGCTCGATCCCGTATGCGCCTGACTCCTCCTCGTTCCACCCGGCGCCGATCCCCAGCTCGAGCCGGCCACCGGAGATGATGTCGATGGTGGCGGCCATATTGGCCAGGACGGCTGGGTGGCGGTAATGAATGCCCGTAACCAGAACGCCCATCCGCAGCCTGGCGGTCGCCTGTGCGAGAGCGGTCAGCGCCACCCAGCCGTCCAGGCAGGGCCCAGTCGAGTCGCTGAAGATCGGGTAGAAGTGATCGAACACCCAGGCGGACTCGAACAACTCGATGTCGTCGGCCTCCCGCCAGACTGCCAGCATGTCGGCCCAGGTCGTGTTCTGCTGCGAGGTCTTGATGGCAAAGCGCAACGGGACTCTCCTATAGGGGTGTACGGACTTGCGGTCCGGCA
>DATELR010000163.1:0-2461 GCA_035276345.1 Streptosporangiaceae bacterium
AGCGAGGAGTTGGTGGTGCAGAGCTCGCCCCGAGGGCCCTCGTACGCGCCCGCCGCGTTCTGCCAGAACTCCGCCAGGCCTGACGGGTCGACGATCAGGAAGGCGTTCTCCACCTTCGGTCCCGCAGCATCCTGAACAACAAGCCCCGCGGCACCGTTGTGCATCATCGTGATCCGGCACGGATTATCCGAGCAGAGTAGCCGGCTGGCAGGGTGTGGCGCCGGGCTGCCGTGGCCGAGCCCTGATCCGATGCCGAGACCGAACCCGAGGCCGAGCGCGAAGGCGATCAGCGTTCCGGCGGCAAGTGCGGCAAGGCGCGTGTGCTTCGGCTGCATCGCGAATCCCTTCAAGGATGGAGGAACCCAACCTATTCGCTTGCTGCCTTGATCAGTTCGCTGAGCAGCGGGTGCAGGCGCGACGCCAGGGCCTGGTCGGTTCGATCAAGCTCGTGAGCCAGCGCCGAGGCCGCCGCGGCCAGCGCCCGGCGGAGCTCGGCCGGTTCGAGCGCGGTGACCAGGGCATCCCGGAGCGGGTCGGTCAGCTCGGCCGGCAGGAGATGCGCGCCCTTGCCATAGCTGACCGGATAACCCAGCCGCGCGCAGGCAAGCGCGAGCACCAGGTCGCGGAGTCCGCTGATCCAGTACTCGGCCTGCCAGAGCTTGCCGCGCTCGATGCAGGTTCGGGCGTGCAGTGCGTGGTGCCAGGCCCGGCCGGCCATCTCGCCTCTGTCGGGACGGCCCGGCGGCTGCATTGCACGGGCGGTGCCGAAGAGGGTGCGCCAGGCCGGGCCAGCCGGCCCGAACTCTGCCGCGGGCATGAAGGCGATGTCGGCTTCCAGCCAGCCGGGGAGCAGGAAGACGCGGTATATGGTCGCTCCGGCCGGCAGGTCCCAGTGATGCAGCGCGCCGAAGTCCCTGTACAGCTCGGCCGTCCACGTGTCCATCGAAGCGGCGACCGGGCCGATGACCCCGAATGCCAGGTCGATGTCGGACCAGCGGTCACCGCCGCCGGACGCTAGCGAGCCCGTGACCGCGGCACCGGCGATGATCGGGTCCGTCCTGGCCATTTCGATTAGTCGCTCCATGACCAGGTCGCGGTCCGTTGCGGAGAACATCAGCACATCATCGCGTCAGCGCATTTCCAGCACGAAGTCGGCTCGTTCGGTCACCGATGCCAGCGGGAGGCTGATCACCTCGTAGCCGCACGCCTCGTAGGCCACACGCGCCCCCTGTGAGCCGGCGACGGCGTCGGCGAAGCTCTGCGTGCGTTCGGCGTCGGTGGTGTAGATCGCCTGCCAGGCCGGTGCCAGGAATACCCGCGGCCGGTACCTGAACACCCGGGCAGCGGCGGTGACATGGGCCGGCACCGGCATGCCGATCATCCGGTAGTACCCGGTCAATTCCGGGATCGCTCGGTCGAAGAAGATCGCCGGCGCCGGCTCCTGTTCTGCGATGCGGTACGACCGCATCTCCCAGGCGAGCATCATTTCGGCGAACAACGCGGCGTCGGCAGTTTGCAGCGCGCGGCCGCCGATCAGCGTCTGGTCGATGATGATGGCGCGGCCTGCCTCGACCGTGCCGGGGAATCCGCGTCGGCGGAGTTCGGCGATCAGTGAGCTTTTGCCGGTTCCCGGACCACCCGTGATGATGGTGAAACGGTCGCCGGTGAACGTTGCTGAATCCAATGACTGGTGTCCTTTCCAGGCAGCACGAACCCCGGCCGGGGTCGTGGCAGGGGTGATTGCTGAGGCGTGAAGGGGTTGCGAATCCTCAGGCGGAGGGACGCTGGCCGGGAACCACGAGGCCGTATTCGTATGCCATGACGACGAGCTGAGCGCGATCCCGGGCGTTGAGCTTGGTCATGATCCGGCTGACGTGGGTCTTGGCGGTGAGCGGGCTGACGAAAAGGTTCCCGGCGATCTCGTCGTTTGACAGGCCGGCCGCGACCAGGGTCATGACTTCGCGTTCGCGCTCGGTAAGGCTGTCGAGTTCGCGGCCCGTCGGCCGGCGACTGTCGGGGCGGCTTGCCAGGTCCGTGATCAGCTTTCTGGTGACGCTGGGTGAGAGCAGCGCGTCGCCTCGCGCGACGACCCTGACGGCCTGGATCAGCTCAGCGGGCTCAGAATCCTTAACCAGGAAGCCGCTGGCACCCGACCTGATTGCCTGGTAAACGTACTCGTCCGACTCGAACGTCGTCAAGATGATCACACGGACGCCCGCGAGGTCGTCATCAGCGGCGATCCTGCGGGTGGCCTCCAGGCCGTCAACGACGGGCATCCGGATATCCATCAGGACGACGTCGGCGCGGTGATCGCGAACCATCTCGGTCGCCTCGGCGCCGTTAGTAGCTTCGCCGACCACTTCGATGTCGTCGGCTGACTCCAGCAGGATCTTGAACCCCGCCCTGATCAGCGACTGGTCATCAGCCAGCAGGACCCGGATCATGGTTGCCTGCCCTTGGC
>DATELR010000164.1:0-15573 GCA_035276345.1 Streptosporangiaceae bacterium
CGGCGCTAACCTCACCGCGTGGACGATGCGACGGCGTCAAGTCAGGCCGTATCACGCCAGGTAGCAGACGGCAGCCGGATTCTTATGGCTTCCAACCGGGGCCCGGTTTCGTTCAGCCGAGATGACCAGGGACAGATCTCCGCGCGGCGAGGCGGTGGTGGCCTCGTTTCCGGGCTGTCGTCGGTGGCCAGCCATGCGGATGTGCTCTGGGTATGCGCGGCGCTGAGCGACGCTGACCGGGCCGCGGCCCGGGCGGCTCCAGGGGGCATGCTCAGCCTGGACGGCGCCGCCGGCGGGTCCGAGGTGCGGATGCTCGACATTCCGGCAGCCATCTTCAACCGCGCCTACAACACGGTCGCCAACTCGGTGCTGTGGTTTGTGCACCACATGCTCTACGACACGCCCAATCAGCCCCAGTTCGGGTTGGCGTTCCGCCGCGACTGGGAGGCCTACCGCGAATACAACATGGCCTTCGCGAAGGCGCTGGCCGATTCCAGCACAGGAGCAACAGACGTCCGTGCGATCGTTCAGGACTATCACCTGACGCTGGCGCCGCGGATGCTCTCCGAACTCCGGCCGGGCATCAAGATCGCGCACTTCTCGCATACGCCGTGGGCGCCGGTCGAGTATTTCAGGCTGCTGCCGGACGCGGTCGGCATGGAGGTGCTGGCGGGCATCCTGGGCGCTGATCATGCCGGCTTCTTGTCGCGGCGGTGGGCTGATGCGTTCGTGGACTGCTGCGAGCAGCTGCTCGGAGCCAAGGTCGACAGGATGCGCGGCGAGGTGACCTATCAGGGCCATACGACCGGCATCGGCGTTCATCCGCTCGGTGTGGACGGCCCTGAGCTGGCCGAGCGGGCCAGCCAGCCCGACGTGACTGACCGGATGGCGCAGCTATCCGAGGTGATCGGCGACCGGAAGCTGATCGTGCGCGTCGACCGCACCGAACTGTCGAAGAACATCGTGCGCGGCCTCGTCGCCTACCGCGAGTTGCTGATGTCGCACCCGGAATGGCTCGGCAAGGTGACGATGCTCGCGCTCGCCTACCCGTCGCGGCACGACTTGCCCGAGTACCGGGAGTACGCGGCTAGCGTGCAGCGGCTGGCCAGTCAGATCGAGGACGAGTTCGGCACACCGGAGTGGCGGCCGATTGTGCTCAGCGCGCACGATGACTATCCGCGCTCGCTGGCCGGGTACCGACTGGCCGACGTGCTGCTCGTCAACCCGGTGCGGGACGGGATGAATCTGGTCGCGAAGGAGGGCCCGATCGTCTCCGATCGCGGCTGCGCGCTCGTGCTGTCCCGCGAGGCCGGTGCTGCTGATGAGCTCGGCGGCAACGCGCTGCTGGTCAATCCGTTCGACATCAACGCGACGGTCCAGGCGCTGCATGAAGCGCTGGTGATGCCTGAGCAGGAACGCCAGCGCCGGTGCCAGTCGCTCGCGGCAGCGGGCGGGGCCGTCCCGCCGTCCGCCTGGCTCGCGAGCCAGCTGGCCGCGCTGCAGGCGACCTAGCTCACCGGATGGCTGCCGCGATCCCGCCGAGCAGCCTGGCTACGCCCGCAGGGCCGTCCACCACCAGGTCCGCCTCGCTGGCCAGATCCACGACCTCGGAAGATCCGCTGCAGACCGCGATCCCGGGCAGGCCGTCCTCGCGCAACCGGCGTATCGCCGCGAACGCTGGGCGGTCGCCGAGGTCATCGCCACAGAACATGAGCGCGGACCGCTGCCGCTCAGCAGCGAGGGCGGTCAGCGCGATGCCCTTGTCCGAGCCGTCGGGGCGAAGCTCGATCACAAAGCGCCCCGGTTCGGCGCGCAGGCCTGATTCAGCGGCGAGTTGCATCAGCGGCTCGCGGATCTGCCCGAGCGCCGCCTCAGGATCGTCAGCCCGGCGGGTGTGGACGGCCAGTGCGTCGCCCTTGTCCTCGACCCAGGTCCCGTCGGCTGCGGTTGCGGCAGCAAGCACAGCGGGCATGCGTTCCCTGGCCACGGCAAGCCCCTCAGGCGGTGGCGGGGCCTCGAGCTGGCCATCATGCCAGCGCTGCCTGCCGTACTGGCCCAGCACGACGATGCCGGGGACCTGATCGAGGTAGCCATATTCGACTGCGGTCAACGCGGGGCGACCTGTCACCACGGCCATCGTCGCGATCCGCGGCGTCAGTTCGCGCAGCGCGTCAACCGCGGCCGGAAGTGCCCTTGCCTGCTCAGGGTCGGGCACGATCGGTGCGAGCGTGCCGTCGAAATCCACGGCGATCAGCGCACGGCCAGGATCGTTAAGCAGCGCGGTGATGCCGTCCCGGCCCGGCGGCTTGAGTTCCGGGTAGGTCCTGTTAATCCACGAAGTCAGTTCTTCTCGCGTGCTCGCATCGTGCGACATGAAGCCGTCTTCCCCCGGTCATCCGGTTCCACGCCCCGATCGCAGCCTGTTCCGGACGGCGCGCCGCCGGCGCAGCCTCGCCACCAGCCCAGGATCGAGCTGCGCCGCCTCCGGCTGGTCGATGATCTCGTTGAGGAGCTGGTAATACCTGGTCGGTGAGATACCGAACGCATCAAGGATTTCGCGTTCCTTAGCGCCGGGCGACTGCCACCAACTCCGCTCAAAGGCCAGAATGCGCATCTCTAGCTCGGTCAGCGGCTGCACTCGAGTCCGGCCCTTCTCCCAAGCTGCCCATCGTAAGGGACCTGGCCGGTCTTCGCCCTGGGGATCTAGCGATCCGACGTTCTAGGCACGTACAGTCACAAATTGTGACCTCGTTGAGCTGCCTTACCTTCCTTACCGACTTCGGTCTTGAAGATGGGTTCGTCGCTGCTTGCCACGGGGTGGCCGCGCGGCTGGCTCCGGAGACGCGAGTGATCGACATTACGCACCTGGTGCCGCCCGGTGACGTCAGGCGCGGGGCAGCCGTGCTGGCGCAGACGGTGCCCGCGATGCCGCCGGCCGTGCATGTGGCGGTTGTCGATCCCGGTGTGGGCACGGCGAGGCGGGCAGTAGCGATCGAGGCGAAGGGCGGCGTCCTGGTAGGGCCGGACAATGGCGTGCTGTCCTGGGCGATCGCCGCGCTCGGCGGGGCGATGCGGGCCGTGCAGCTCACCAACGATGCGCTGTGGAACCACCCGGTCTCGCCGACGTTTCACGGCAGGGATGTCTTCATGCCGGTGGCCTCGCACCTGGTCACCGGGACATCGCTGACCGAGGCGGGCACTGAAGTCGACATCGGCGAGCTCGTGATGCTGGCCGCTCCGACCAGCCGCATGCTCGACCGTGAGGCCGAGGGCGAGGTGCTGTCCATCGACAGGTTCGGCAACGTGCAGTTGTCGATCCCGTCGAAGGCCGCCGCCGACCTGGGCATCGCGATCGGTTCGTCGATGATCATCCGCTGCAACCGGCGCGAGCTGACCGCGCCGTACGTTGAGACGTTCGGATCAGCGGCGCACGGCGAGCTGATCGCGTTCACCGACAGCGCCGGCCTGATCTCACTCGCTGTCAGGGGCGGTAATGCAGCGGAGCGACTTTCGCTGCCTCCCGGAGCGAGAGTGCGGATTGCAGCGGGAATTCCGGCGTGAATTATCTTGCCGGCCGGCCGCATTGCGCCTAGGTGTATTAATGGACTGAGACACCATCGAAACGCGACAGACATGGCAGAATGCAAGTTACGTAGACGGAAGGCCTCCACATCGTGCCGCTGAGACTCCCCCGGCTCGCTCAGGCTGTGGCAGTGATTGGGCTGGCGTCGGCGCCGCTCGTGGGTCTCGCTATGCCCGCGCACGCCGGCAGCCAGCAGAGCACCGCATCCGCCCACGCCTGGGTCGTCGCGGCCAAGGCGCTCACTCGAGCTGCCTTTCCGCCGCCTGGCGCGAAGCCAGCCGGGCAAGGTGCATTGCCGCGGCGTGAACCGGCCGCTCCAAGCGTGCCATCGAACCTCGCCGTAATCTCGCGCGATGTGCTCACCGACGCGTTCATCTCTGCGGCTGTTCTCGCCTGCTTGCTCGTGCCGATCATGTGGTACGGCAGCATCATGAAGCGGCGGGACCGCATGGTCGCGCTCGCGGCCGCGGACCGGGCGCAGCACAGCATGCTTGGCTCAGGCGGGCGCGCAATGGGCGCGGATCCGCTGCTCGACTTCTTCGGCCCGCAGGAGGAGCCGGCCGGGATAGCGGCCGGATCACAGCGCCCGATCGCAGCACCTAAGTATCAGCCGCGACCCGCGCTGTCGGGCCGGTCGACGCTCACGCCGGCCTTCGCGCCGCGCCCGATGCTGGCGGCTCCGCACCCGACAGACGAGGACAGCTGGAGCAGTCCACCGGCCTGGGGCAGCCGGAGTCAGACGCCCGAGCCGGAAGCCTGGGATGACGCCAGGGACGAAGACTCCTGGGCTGCGCCATCCCGTCGCCCCGCCGCGGAGCGAGATGACCGCGCCCGCGGCCAGGATCATGGCCAGTCCAGCACGCTGCGGCACGCTCCTGTCGCTGGCACACCACCCTGGGAGCCCGCGCCCGAGCCGACCGGCGAGCTGCCGTGGGCCGTGCTGTCGGGTTCGGCCAGGGGCGGAGGCCCGAATGCCGGGTCCGGCCGCCCGAATCAGGTGCCGCCCGAGTCGGGTTGGTATGGCCCGCCTGCATCGCATTCGGCACCCCCGAGCCCGCTATTCGATCCTGATCCCGAGGAAGAGGGTTCCAACGGCAGCGGTGCTGGCTACGCCCAGAGGCACGTCCCAGGGCCCGACCGGCGCGCAGACTCCGACTGGCGTTCCATTCCGGGCCGGCGCGCTGGCTCCGGCGAGCGGCCGATCTATATCTGGGATCCGGAGAAGACGGCCGACAGCGACGGTACGAACCGGTTAGCCACCAGCTACGAGGGCTAGCCGCGACCGCAGCTCAGGCAACCGGATCACGGTCGACCTCACCCTGTGCCGCCGGGCCCGCTGTTTTCGCCGCACGGGTCTCGGCGGCGAGCTGTTCCTTGCGAACCGAGGCGTACATCGGGACGTACTCCTGCCCCGACAGCTCCTGGATTGCCTCCATGACCCGGTCGGTCACCGCCCGCCGCTGCCGCGCGCCGGCAGGCTGGTCGAAGTACTCGTCGAACTCAAGCGGCTTGCCGATCTTGATCGTGACCCGGCCGGGCCGCGGCAGCTTCTGGCCGGGCGGCAGCATCCGTCTGGTCCCGAACATTGCCACCGGGATGACCGGCACCTTGGCGTGCAACGCAAGCCAGCCGACTCCTGTCCTGCCGCGATAGAGCCGTCCGTCAGGGGACCTGGTTCCTTCTGGATAAATGCCGAAGAGCGCGCCCTGGTTCAGGAGGCCGAGAGCGGCCTGCAGCATCTCCTGACCCGCGCGTGCTCCGGTCCTGTCCACCGACAACTGCTTGGTGGCGCGAAGGTAGGTGCCGACGAGCCGGTCTGTGGGGCGCTTCCCGGTGAAGTACTCGGACTTGGCTGCGAACGTGACCGGTCGTTCGAGCAGCAGCGGCAGGTAGAACGAGTCGAGGATCGAGACGTGGTTCGACGCCAGGATCGCCGCACCTGAGTCAGGCACGTTCTCTACACCAGTGAGCTCGGATCTCGCGAGCAGGTGCAGGCCCGGGCCGATCACGAACCTCGAAAGCTGGTACTTCACCCGATCCTCCCGATCCTCTCGGTTCACGAGAAACACATCGTCGGTCCACCGATGCTGCTACCGCAATATCACTAATCCACTGATGTCGTTCTTGTCACTTGTGCGGATCCGTAGCAGGCGGCGGCACGAAGGAAGCCAGAAGGTGCCGCGCAGGCTCGTTTTATCCGTTAACGGTATCGGCCCTGGATCTCAGCTCAGCCGACCAGCCCGAGCGGTTCAGCCACTGCTGTAGCACTTGAGCCAGACGACCACCGTGCGGCCTGGAGCCGAGTTGGCTGACGCCACGTCGACGAGTCCCACCGTCACCTTCGTCGGTTTGGTCGAGCCCGGAACCAGGCAGAACGGCGTGCCCTTGTGATGCCACAGACCGCTCTTGTCCCGCCACGGCGTCGCATACTGCCAGCGGAATTGCTCAGGCTCGGTGACCTTCTTTACCCTCATCGCGAAATGTATTCCGGCATCCTGGGTGGCATTGTCGACCGACGTTACGGTGCCGGTCTCGACCCTCGGAGCGGCGCTGCTCTTCGGCAGGGCAAAGCCGACGACCCCGCCGAGGCCCAGCATCACGACGCCGACGATGAAGCGCCGGCTGCGCTGCATGAACTCCAGGTCACCGAAATCGGCCATACCTTTACAGTGCCGCACCGTCCGCCGATCGAGCAAGCAAGACGATTGCCAGATCTTTGCAGGTGATGAGCCAATTCGATGGGCAGCCGATCTTCGCCAGCACACGGCGACGCTGAGCTCAGAAGCAGTACCAACCAGATCGGGCCGATCGACGTCGAAAAGGTTGTGGCAATTCTTGTTCGACCTGGCAAAGGAGTCACGTCATGTCACTAACCTCGAGCACGGCCCGACGGCTCGCCGTCGGCTTTGGCTTGGCGACAGCAGCCGCCCTGCTTCCCGTGGCCGCGCTGGCCGCGCCATCAGCTCCGATTGCGTCCGCCAGCGCCGCCCACCAGTCGGCACGTCCCTGCACATCTGTACATAGCCGAGTCTGGTTCGGGTTGCCGGCCGACGACGCGGCCGGGCACGCGTACTTCCAGTTGCAGATCAGCAATATCGGGCATTCGACCTGCACGTTCTTCGGCTTTCCGGGGGTTTCCGCGCTGAATAGCCATGGCAACCAGATTGGTCACCCGGCTTCGCACACCGGCGCCAGGGTCAGCGTGACCCTGCAGCCGGGAGGTACCACGCACATGGTGCTCGTGGTAACCGACGCCTCGCTTGTCTGCAGCCACCCGGTGCAGGCGACCGACATCCGCGTTTTCCCGCCTGGCCAGTTCCACTCGCAGAATGTGCCGCTGCCCACCAGGCAGTGCATCGGCAAGTCCGTGCTCTCGGTGGACTCGGTGCACCCTGGTACAGGAATTCCTGGCTTCAGCACCCGCTAGATTCCGCTCCGACCGGACGGCTGGCCGCAGACCTCGCTCAAGCCCGCGGCCGGCCGTTCTCTGTCTGGGTTCTTCGGCCCTGGATCACTCCTCCAGCGAGCCTGGACTCGGCGGGACGTCGATCGCATGCTCACGCAGGACCTCGAGCGGGACGATGTCGAGCGCCCGTTCATGCGTCGAGGCGAGGACGACGTAGGCCGCAGCGCCATCGCGGTGCGCGCGCAGCCAGTTCGCGGCGGTCACGCACCAGCGGTCACCCGGCGTGAGTCCCGGGAACATGAACTGGGGTATCGGGGTGATCAGGTCATTGCCGATCGAGCGCTGATGGTCAAGAAACTCAGCGGTCACCACCGCGCAGATGGTGTGACTGCCGAGATCTTCCGGGCCGGTGTTGCAGCAGCCGTCGCGATAGAACCCGGTGACCGGGTCGCTGCCGCATAGCTCAAGTTCGCCGCCGAGAACATTCCGCTCGCTCATCCCAGCAGTATCGCGGTCGGGCACGCCGGGTAGCTGGTCAGGCCGAGAACTCCGAATCGTCCGCGTAGTAGGTCACGATTGCGCGCAGCTCGTTCGCCGCCTGGATCGTGGTCTCCGGGTCCTCGAACACGATGCTCACTGATCCCTGCATCGGGACTTCGGCGACGGACAGGAACCTGCCGCCGTGCGTCTTGTCGCCTAGCGGGCCTCGAATGCGCGTCAGCAGGTCGCCGACCGCGTCGTCGAATTGCTGCTGCTCGGCCTCGGCCGATGCGCCCGCGGTGACCGGCCAGATCAGCTTGAGCCGGAAGGCGTGCCGGGGCCGGTACCGCCACGCGCTCGGGTGGTCATCCTCCACCCGGGTCCGGGTTACGTAGATGCCTGACAACTCAGAAGCGCGCCCGTCGCCAGGCCAGTACGCCTGGACGACGTCCCACTGTCCGCCTGCGGACTTCAGCAGCGCGGGAAGGCTGTCGTATGACTGCGCGAGCCATGCGGCTTCACGGGTTACCGCGTCGGAGGTCTCGTCAGCCATTTGCCGCCCTCCTGCCCTGGGCTGCGATCGACCCGTCCTTGCCCCCCAATACTTCGTTGCGTGCCGTCAGAGTACAACTGCTGCCGGTTGCGGCTGGTTCTTCAGCGTTGAGCGCGATCAGAATCAAGACATATCTTGAACGACGCGGCGGCCAGTGCTAGCGTCTGCTGCAGTGGCAGCGCACAACCTGCCCGCTTCCGAGCTGCCGGCCGGCCCGCGCCGCGGTGGCGACGAGGACAAGGGTCTACGACTCGCTGTGCAGCCTTTCACGTCAGGTCTCTACCTTGGCGGGCAGACGCGGGCAGTCCCGCCTGGGAAAGATGATCATGACTAGCAACAAGGCTCAGAAGACCGCGATCCGTCAGCGCATGGCCCAGACGGGCGAGCCGTACAGCGTCGCCAGAGGCGCTGTGCTCGCAGCGGAAGACGCCGACTTTGGCGACGGCGTGACCGAGAACTACGCGGAGCGGCGCCGAAGCGCCCTCGCACGCAGCTACGCCGATCAGATGCAGCACGCTGCCGACCGAGCCCGCGACCTGGCTGAGCAAGCCGAGGAAGCGGCGGAGCGCGCCGCGGAGCGGGCCGATCTCGCCCAGGAGGCCGCCAACCTGGCCACGGAATGGGCGGATCCTGACGAGCAGCGCGCTGCCCAGGCCCGCGCCGACGCGATGCGTGAAGCTGCGGATGTAGCGCGCGAACGATCCGAACGGGCCGAGGAAACGGCCGACCGGGCTGAAGATGCAGCCGGCGAGGCGGAAGAAGCCGCAGACGAGGCTGAGGAAGCCGACCTGGCGGCCGAGGAAGCCGACATTGAGGCCGAGGAAGCCGACATCGATGCCGACGACCCGTTCCGATCGCGGCGGCCGCATCGCACGCCTCGTTCACCTGGAACGCTTCGCCTTCCGAGGTTGCCCAGCTTGCCGAGGTTGCCCCGCTGGCCTGACCGGCCCGCCTGACGGCACTGAGCGGGACGTCCCGTTCAGGCCGCCCGGTCTTGTATGGACGTGACAGTCATTGCGCCTGGTCGTTATGGCTGTCACGGCCATGCACGGTCCGCAGGCCGCGAAACTCGATTGTCAGGCTGGCTGCCGCTCACTGAGGATAGGCCGGTGAACCCGGTCAAGATGCATGCCGACGAGGTTGATACCGACGTCGCGCTGGTACGGCGCCTGCTGGCTGGCCAGTTCCCGCAGTGGGCCAACAAGGCGATCAAGCAGGTGCCGTCGTACGGGACCGATCACGCGATCTACCGGGTCGGCAGCGACCTGTCTGTCCGCTTGCCGCGGATCGCCTACGCGACCAGGCAGGCGGAGAAAGAAGCGACGTGGCTGCCGGTGTTCGCGCCGTTGCTTCCGCTGGAGGTTCCCGTTCAGCTGGCGGCTGGTCGACCTGCTGAGGGCTACCCGTTTGCCTGGTCGGTCTATCAGTGGCTTGACGGCCAGGACGCGAACGGCACGATTGACGATCTCGTCCAGGCGGCCGTCGACCTCGCGGCATTCATCAACGCATTGCACCGGATCGATACCGCGGATGCCCCGCCGCACTCGCCGTCCGGCCGGGGCGGTCCGCTAGCCGAGCAGGACGAAGACGTCAGGGAAGCGGTCGCTCAGCTTGGCGATCGCATCGACGGCCAGGCTGCGCTGGCTTCCTGGGAGGAATCGCTGAGCGCGCCGGAATTCTCTGGTGCGCATGTCTGGGTGCACGGGGACCTGCTGCCGGGAAACGTGCTCGTCAGGAACGGGCGCCTGGCCGCGATCATCGACTTCGGAACGCTGCAGGTGGGCGACCCGGCAGGCGATCTGCAGCCCGCGTGGAACATGTTCGCCGGTGAGAGCCGGCAACGTTTCCGCACGGAGGTGGGCGCGGATGACGCCTGCTGGCTGCGCGGCCGCGGCACCGTGCTGTACCAGACGGTCATGGCACTCGCGTACTACTGGGACACCAATCCCGGAATGGTCAGGCAGGCATCGCACGGCCTTGCGCAGGTGCTCGCCGACCGCTGACCCCGTCGCTGCTGTAGTAGGTTCTGGCGGGTGCGGATTCTGGTCCTGGGCGGTACGTCATTTGTCGGCCGGGCCATCGTCGAAGACGCGCGGACGCGGCCACGGTCATCCCTGAAGCGGTAGACACCGGGGCCGTCCGGCAGCCGCCCGATCACCGCCGGGCCGTTCGCCGCATCGCCTGCCCCATCACCTGACCGAAGCTTCCGGCCAAGTATCCCGCACGTGGCGCGGGCCGTCTGGGGTCTAAGCTCGCAGCGGGCGCATCTGCCGGTACCTGAAGGGAGTCCCAATGTCTGCGGGCACGCACATCTCGCTCATGCTGGCAGTGGAGTCCGCTCCGGACGCCGCCGATTGGTACAAGCGTGCTCTCGGCGCACAGGAACTCTGGAGCCTGGGCAGCGTCGTCGGTCTGGAAATCGACGGGACTCCGTTCTTCCTGCACGAGGAGACGGACAACTTCGTCAGCCCGGCTTCGCTCAAGGCGACGACCGTGCGGGTCGAGGTGTTCTGCGACGACCCAGACGCACTTATCGCCAGGGCGGTGGCGGCGGGGGCAGACGGCTCGCCAGAAGAAACTCGGGATCATGTCGTCCCGTGGGGAGTGCACCGGCAAGGCGGCTTCACCGACCCCTTCGGCCACCGGTGGCTGGTTGGCGACAAGTCGCCGCTGAGCCGGTTCCCGCGCCGGTAAGTATCGTTCAGGCTTACCTCAGATCCATCGTGAAGATCCGCAGATAGCTGTGCGGCAGCTCGCGGAAGCCCAGATGCCGGTAGAAACCGGCCGCTCGCTCGTTGTCACGCCCCGCCATCAAATGCAGCCCGCGCGAGCCCCGCTCGCGAAGGCTCGACATAGCCGCCGCCATGAGCTGCCGACCGGTGCCGCGTCCTTGTATTCGCGGCAGCAGGTCGATGTGCAGGTGCGAAGGGAAGCAGTCGGCAAGTTCACCGGCGCCGCCAGGCCGATGAAGGTCATTCAGCGTGATCCGCTCGATAGCGGAGACAACCTCGGCCGAGTCATGCGCAGGATCCGGGTACCTGGCCCGCAGCGGTGGCCACCACTCACGCTCGAGGCGATCCTCAAACGCCGGGCTATCGAGAGCCGCGACAACATAGCCGGCAACGCCGCCTGCGTCCTCGGCGACGAAGGCGAGGGACGGCTCGAAGGTTAGGTAAGGGCCGAGCCAGACGTGGCCAGGCAGCTTCGGGTCGCGGAACAGCGTGGTGGCGTCGTCACCGTTATCCGCGGTCAGCAGGCAGATCCGGTACAGCTCCTCGAGATCGGCTCGCTGATAGCCTCTGATCCGCGGTTGCTCGGAAAGCACACGTCTGGTTCTACAGCAAAACGCCAGGAATTTGGTTGCGTGGCAGTCGGTGCGGCTGCTGTGATCGCGGTGAGAACTCCGAAGGAGACGCGAATGCGGCTACAAAACCGAACGGCGGTCATCGTCGGGCTCTGATGTCAGGGGACGGCGCCGACGTCAGTGAGGGCGGGATGACACCTACCGCTGGCGGCTGGGAGGGCCTGGCCGACAGTGACCGGGGCAATCACGCAAACCCGGTCGTGGTAACGGATCCGCGGGATGAGATGCCCCGGTGAAGCTGGAAGCGGAAGTAATCGCCGATCCCTGATGAGGGGAAACAGGCGGTGAATCGGTCCATCGCCCGCACCGAGCCTGGGAGCAGCGGCCAGAACCGTGGCCACTGAGAGAGCGAAACGGAACCCTGCGCTCCGGTTGAAGATCACTTCTTCAATCGGGAGGCAGAGCCATCAGCAGGGCTGCCCAGAATCAGGGCTTTATCTGCACGAACTGCGGTGCCGTGGTGGCGCCGCTGACCAACGGCAGTTACCGCAATCATTGCCCTTTGTGCTTGTGGTCGATGCACGTCGACGTCAGGCCAGGCGATCGAGCTTCTGATTGCCATGGTCTGATGCGCCCCGACCGAATGGACCAGCGGCCGGGCAAAGGGCTGGTGATCATTCACCGTTGCGTGCGATGCCGATTCACGCGCGCCAATCGCATCGCGAGTGAATCGGCTCAGTCAGATGACATCGCGGCGCTCTCGGACCTCATGCTTCCGGGTCCGTGAGGTGAAGTTCCACGGCGCTGGTCATTCCGCTTTGGCGGCGGTCAGGTAGGCGAATGCCATCCGATCCTGCCCGGCGCCTGACTCCACGAGCGGCCTCAGGTGCGCGGTGAATTCCGCGATCTCAGCCGGTGTGAGCGTCCGCTCGAGAGCCTCGCCGGTCGGCGGGATCAGCGGGTTTCCTGACGTGCGCAAGAACCGGTCCCACGGCACGGGCTGCTTGGTGTTCTTCACGGCCACGCGCAGCTCGAGATTCACGACGGGGAACCCGGCCTGCTCAGCATGGCGAACGAGGTCACGCTCATCGAAGTCGCCCATGGGATCTTTGCCCAGCGGCTGGATCGATTCGTAGAGCGCGCCCACCTTAGCTGCCAGGGGAGCGACAGGACTGACGTCGTAACCCCAGAACCGATCCGGGTCACATCCAACCATCAGGACGTTGATCGGCTCGAACAGGCTGACCCTTCCACCTGACCGCAGCACACGGTGGAACTCCCGGAACGCGGCAGCCTTGTCCTTCACGTAAATCAGCACGGACCTGGTGGTCACCACATCGACTGACCCATCCGGGATGCCGTCCAGCGCGTCCGCGGCTGCTTTGACGAACCGGCATTGGTCGAGCAGCCCTTCGGCTTCGGCGACCTTACGGCAATGATCGAGCAAGTCCTGGGAGATATCAGAGAAGATCACCTGGCCCGCCGAACCCAGCAGATCCAAGGCGCCGAACGCGATCAGCCCGTCCCCGACGCCCACGTCGAGCAGCGTCTCGTCCGGCCGCAGGTCTGCTCCGTCCAGGACCTTGTCGCGGACCGGATACAGGAACTGGGCGAGGTCCTGTTCCCTGGCCTGTACGTCGCCTCCGTGGCGGACGTTCAGCAGCCACCTGTGCCAGCGGTCAGAACTCTCGGTCACAACGAACTGCCCCGTTCCTCGGCGTACCTGCTGTTAGGTGAGACTAGTCCTGCGAGCGCCCGTCAAGGAACGGCGTGATCAGCGCAAGCACTTCGCGTGGCCGTCGAGTGACGCCAACGTGTGTAGCTCCGGGAAGCACCGCAAGCTGCGCGTTCGGCAGCAAGTCGAACAACTCCGCCACGTCTGCCAACGGAGAAAAGTCCCGGTCGCCGAAGATCAGCAGGGTGGGTGGCTGCAAGGACCGCAATTCCTCAGTCAACCCGGGAACCTCGTGTACCGCGGCCGATGTCTTGGCCGCAGACTCCTCGAAGTGCCCGGGATTGGGAGCAACCGCCTCGTAGGCATCGCGCATCGCCTGGAAGTCCGCCGGTGTTGGCATGCGTTCGTCGTCCAACGGCACGCTTTCCCTGCCTGGCGGGCGATGCGGGTCCGCTGAGGCGACGATCAGCCTGTGGACCCGGTCGGGCGTGCGGACTGCGATGGCACATGCGACGAGACCGCCGAGGCTGAAGCCGAAAAGATCGGCCTCTGCGATCCCCAGATGGTCGAGAAGCGCGACGACGTCATCAGCCAGCGCATCGATCGTCATAGGGCGGTCTGTGTCGGCGGTGTGTCCGTGTCCCTGCAACTCCACCGCGATCACCTGCCTGCTAGCCGCGAGTGGTTCGAGCAACGGCCCGAAGTTCAGGTCGATCGTCATCACGCCACCGTGAAGCAGCACAAGCGGACGTCCGCTGCCGTGTATCTCGTAGTACAGGTCGAGACCGTTCACCGGTGCGTATGTCATGGGGCCTGACGATACGCGGCCCTCAATACCTCGCCGTGTGATGCAGAGCAAGGACGTTGACCGACTGGTAGAAGGGACTGCATGGCAAGGCTGCGGATCGGTGTGATGCCCGGCCGGTACGCGCCGGAGTTGGCCAGCGCGCTGCGTGAACGCGACAGTTCGGGGCTTGTGTCGATCGTCACGGGAGATCGTCGCGCGACCGTGGCTCTGCTTGTGGGCATCAGGACCGGCAGCGTGGATGACAAGCCGGCTGATGCCCTGCTCGACGGCGGCCGGCCACTGAGCGCCCAGGTTGACGACCTGTGGTCGCAACGACTCTTCCCCTTCGCGCGAGCGATGGCCGGACTGGCGGACCGGAAACTCGGCCCGCCCGAGCTGCGCGACCACGACCCCGATCTGCTCGCCGCGGCAGCGCGGATGCTTGGCCGTATCCGCGGCGGGCTTATCCGCCGCGGCCTAGACGATGGCCGCTGGACCTATGACCACATCGGGTCCACCGCGGTGCCCGACCTGCGAGCCAAATCATTCGTCGACCTGCAGATCGGCCTTGACCCGCTACCGTCAGAAGGCTCGCCAGTGGACGAGGTCCTCGCGTCGGTCGGTTTCCTGGCAACGAAGGGAGCACGTCGTGACTCCCCAGGGGTTTACCGAGACTCGATTAAGGACCCCGGTCTCGCTCCGCCCGAGGCCTACCGCAAACGGCTGTATTTCCGCGGCGATCCGGTGCTGCCGTCGATCCTGCACGTCCGCCTGCTCGGCAGCCCCTGGTGGTCTTACACCGTTCAATTCCGGGACTGGCTACGGTCCAACCCAGCTGGCCGCCGAGCCTACGAGCAGATGAAGCAGCGCGCGGCGGACGCACATGCGAAAGACTCGGACTTCGATGACTACACCCGCGCCAAGGGAGTGTTCTTCGATCAAGTGCAAACCGACTACGAAGGCACCGCCCAACGCCGCGGCAATGGGTAAGGCAGCCGCCCGCAATCACATGACCGAGCGGTGGAATCTTTCCTGACTGCCCGTCCGGCGATTCCCAAGCACGCGTGCGCGCTGGCAAACGCGCCCGGCGCGCGGCTTCAACGGTGCGAGAGCCGAGCTGTTGTGGCTCAGGCGACTCCAGACCGGCAGCACAAACCACCACGCTACGAACCAAGCCAGCGCGCCCGTTCCCAGGTACAAGGCAGCACCGCGGCCGAGGACTACATCCAGGATCAGCAAGAGCGCTGAGGTGATGGAGAGCAGCAGCATCATCAGGCCGGACAGAGCGAGCCGGTTGGCGACCCGCACCAGGTGCTGCTTGAGCCGCCGGCGGTAGACCACCCGGTGGTAGGCCGCCGGGGCGATCAACAGCGCCGCCGAGCCAACGCAGAGCATGAGAGTCAGCACGTACAGATCCCGCTGGAAACTCGTGACCGTGGCGAAACGAGTGGTGAAGGCCAAGGCGAGCAGGAAAGCGAACAGGATCTGGACCCCCGTCTGCGCCACCCGAACCTCTTGCAGGATCTCTGCGTAAGCTCGGTCCACTCGCTGCAGCGGTGTCTCGCCGCGAGCGCCAGCGTTCCACGTGTCGTGATCGTCGTGTCCCAGGCACGTCGGGCAACGCCCGTCCCGATGTCGTCCCGCAGATACCGGCGCGAGCATCAACAACCGGCGCCGGCCTGGCCGCTCACCGGCCGGAGTTTCGATGGTCTGACTGCCGGGCATGCGCTACCTCATTCCCCGTATGGCCAAAATGGCTGACTGCGTACGGTGGTTGCACATGCG
>DATELR010000165.1:0-49047 GCA_035276345.1 Streptosporangiaceae bacterium
CCGACCGTTGCCCGCCCCTGTCGCTCTGATCGTCAGACACCTGCTCACTCACCTGGCGTGCTTAACTCATGCCGTGACGCCGCCATCGACGGTCACCACCGAACCTTGCAGGTAGCTCGAATCGTCTGAGGCAAGGAAGGCGACGGCCGCGGCGATCTCGTCCGGTGAGCCAATGCGTCCTGCCGGAGTCCCGGCGTCGAAACTCGCCATCGCGCCCGCGTCATGCCTGATCCAGTCGGCCATCTCGGTGTCGATCAGGCCGGGGCACACGCAGTTGACCCGGACCCCGTCGGATCCGTGGTCGATGGCCAGGCTCCTGGTCAGCAGCACTAGCCCGCCCTTTGACGCACAGTACGCCGCGCGTCGCCGGCCGCCGCGCAGGCCGGCCGTCGAAGCGATGTTCACGACGCAGCCGCTCTTGGCAGCGATCATGGCCGGCAGGAACTCCCGGCAGGTCAGGAACGGGCCCTTCAGATTGGTGTCGAGTATCCGGTCCCACTCCTGCTCGCCCAGGTCAGGCAGCAGCTGAATGCTGAACACCCCGGCGGCGTTGACCAGCATCCAGGGGTCGCCGAGGTCAGCCCTGATCCGCGCAGCGGCAGCGGCCACCGAGCCGGCATCACGGACGTCGGCCGCGTACGCGTGCAACGGCGCAGGGACCTCAGGTTCCTTCAAATCGATGCACGCGACCGAGAAGCCGTCGGCAGCCAGCCTGCGGCTGATCGCCGAACCAATGCCCCCCGCAGCCCCCGTGACGACCGCAGTCTTCACATGACCTCCGCGACGGTCCTGGTGAGCAAGATCGCGGCGCAGAACGACCGGTACACGGAGAGCGGGTCAGGCCCGGTGAACCGCAGTTCGCGCGGCCCGATCTGCTCGACGCCGCGCACCCAGGTCGCCGCCTCGGCGATGTCGGTAGTGCGCACCGAGATCTCCAGCGTCGCCGAGCTCAGCGGCGGCGGCGCGGCCGAGCCCGCGGCGGCAACCGCGCGCTGAGCGGCCTGCTCAATCAGTGCGGTTGCCTTATCCGGGTGCAGGCTGTGCGCCGCGAGCCTGCTGACGTGTTCCTTGACGATGACGCCGTGCACGCCGGGAATGAGCGCCTCGGTCTCCTCACACGCGCACCTGTCCCCCGTCACGAGCACGACAGGGACGCCATAGTGCGCCGCGACCAGCGCGTTGATGCCCGCCTCGCCGGTGACCTTGCCGTCCAGGCGCGCCTCGACTACCGCGCGCGGGTTGTAGGTGTGCGAAAGACCAGCGGGCGCTCCTACCGACCCGTGATAGGAGATGAACAAGATCGCGTCGAAACTGCCGTCCAGTCCCTGCATCATGTACAGCGGTTTATGGCTGCCTGAGATGTAGGACGCGCCGCCAAGCAGTTGGCCAGGCGGCAGGTTGCGCATGTTCGCGTGTGAGTCATTGACCACGATCTCGGTGGCGCCGCCAGCCAGCGCGCCCCCGATCGCCGCGTTCACCTCGTCGAGCAGCAGCTTGCGGCCGGCGGCTGCCTCGGGGCCGTCACCGACGCACTGGTCCCAGTCGACGACGCCTGCCGTCCCCTCCATGTCGCTGGACACGAAGACCTTCATAGCTGCGCTCTCTCCTCGATCCGGTAGCTGTGGTCGTCGGCGGTCATCACGCTGTACGTGGCGCCGGGCTTGGTCGCCGCCCCGCCGTGGCTGCCATCGGGAGTCAGGCAGAGCGCCTGGAGCGGGGACCGGTACTCATCGGGCAGCTCGAGCGTCTCGGCGAGCGCGGCCGCGCACGCCTCAGCAGGTCCCCGGCCCGCTCGCAGCGCGAGCAATACCTCGCGCGCCGTGTTCGCGCGGATGGCCAGCTCACCGCGACCGGTACATGCCGCCGCTCCCACCCGGTTGTCGCAGTAGTTGCCCGCGCCGATCAGCGCCGAGTCGCCGACCCTGCCCGGGTATTTCCATGGATAGCCGCTGGTGCTGACGCCGACGGCCAGATTGCCAGCGGCATCGAGGGCGATGACATTGACGGTCCCCCACGGACCTTCATGCGGCCCGCTTGGCGGGCATGCCGACATCGACGCGAGCCGCTCGATCACCTGGCGGCGGTAGGCCAGTTCCCCGTCGCCCTGACGATCGGCCACCGCCTCGAGCGCATCAGGCTCCAGCCCTTCCTGCCACAGCTTCCTGGCCTCGTCGGTCAGCGTCTGGCCGCGCTCGATCCCGATCTCGTCGGCGAACCGCTCGGCGCCCGCCCCGACCAGCAGCAGATGCTGCGGCAGCCGGTCGCAGACCGCGCGCGCGATCGAGATCGGGTGCGGGAAGCCGGTGACGGCCGCCACCGCGCCCGCCTTCCGTGTGGCGCCGTCCATGATTGATGCATCAAGCTCGACCTCGCCGAGAAGATTCGGCAGGCCGCCGACCCCGACGTAATGGTCGGCCTCGTTGGCCTCGACGGTGCGGACCGCCGCTTCGACCGCGTCCATCGCGCTCGCGCCAGATCTCAGCAACTCGATGGCGGCGACGAGACCCACCTCGCCGCGCTCACTGGCGATGATGACCGGAGTGGTGGGCAGGGTTACTCCTTTCCCAGGCGCGGCCGGGGAACAGCCGTGTCCGCCTCGGGCGCCGCAGGCGCGCCGGGCGCGGATACGGACGCGGCGACGGCCGGCGCGGCGCCGAACGCGAAATGGCATGCGGCCTGGTGAGCGGGCGCGCCTGCGCCAAAGGCGAGCGCAGGGTCTTCCGTTTCGCAGATCGGCTGCGCGATCGGGCACCTGGTTCTGAACCGGCAGCCCGCGGGGATCCTTAGCGCGCTTGGCGGATCGCCGACGACGGCGGGGCCGGTGTCGGCTTCACCCCGGGTCTCCGGGGTGTCGGCCAGCCGCGGGATCGCGGCGAGCAGGCCCTTGGTATAGGGGTGCCGCGGGTCGTCGAACAGCTGCTCCGTCGGCGCGACCTCGACGATCCTGCCGAGGTACATGACGGCGACTCGGTTGCAGAGGTGGCGCACCACGGCGAGGTTGTGAGAGATGAGGAGCAGCGTCAGGCCGAGCTCGCCGCGCAGGTCACGCAGCAGGTTGAGGATCGTCGCCTGGACGCTGACGTCGAGCGCGGACACCGGTTCGTCGGCTACGAGAATGTCAGGCTGCAGCGCGAGCGCTCTGGCGATCGCGACCCGCTGGCGCTGGCCACCGGAGAACTGCCTCGGGTACGCCTTCATCGCATCGTCGCCGAGCCCGACCAGCCTGAGCAGTTCCCTGCAGTAGCCTTCCGCCTCCTCGGCCGGGACCACGTGGTGCACCTTGACCAGCTCGCGCAGCATCCCGCCGACGGTCAGCCGCGGGTTCAGTGAGGAGTAGGGGTCCTGGAAGACCATCTGGATCCGCCGCTGGTCCGCCCGTGACCTGCGAGCAGGAAGCCGCCTTCCCTTGTAAGCGATCTCGCCTTGGTCGGTCGGGCGCATGCCCGCCAGCGCAAGCGCCAGCGTCGACTTGCCCGAACCCGACTCGCCGACCAGCGCCATTGCCTCGCCGCCCGCGAGCTCCAGGTCAACGCCGTCGACCGCGTGCAGGAATCGCTGTTCGTGCCTGATCCGTGCGCTCAGCGCCGAGCCGACAGGAAAGTACACAGCGACGTCCTTGGCGGCCAGCAATGGCGCACCGTCGCTTGTTCCGCTGGATTCCCGTACATCCTGTCCGTGGGCGGTCATGACCCGGCCCGTTCTGCCGCGAGCGCTTCCTCCGTGCGCTCATAGTGCAGGCAGGCCGTCGAGCGATCGCCCGGCAGCTCGCGAAGCGGGGTGGGCAGCACCTTGCAGTCCTCCTCGACAAACGCGCACCGCGGGTGGAATCGGCACCCGGACGGCGGCGTCACCAAGCTCGGCGGCGATCCGGGGATCGGAACCAGCGATTCACGTACTAGTTCCGCATCGGGTGCGGACCTCACCAGCCCGAGCGTGTACGGGTGCCGCGGATCGAGCAGCACATCCCGTACTTCGCCGGTCTCGACCAGCTGCCCGCCGTACATGACAGCGACCCGCTGGCATAGCTGGGCAACCACCGGAAGGTCGTGGGTCACGAAGATGAGGCTGACATTCGACTCCTTGCACAACCGCGCGAGCAGGCGCAGGATCTGGTCCTGGATCGTCACGTCCAGCGCCGTCGTCGGCTCGTCGCACAGGATGATCTCCGGGTCGCAGGACAGCGCGATCGCGATCATGACCCGCTGCCGCATGCCGCCGGAGAACTCGTGCGGGAAGGCGCGGAACCGCCGCTCGGGGTCGGGGATGCCTACCCGCCGCATCAGCTCGAGCGCCCGCTCGGCCGCCTTCGCCTTGTTGTAGCCGAGGTGTACGCGCGGGCCCTCGGCTATCTGGTTCCCCACCCGCATCACCGGATTGAGCGCGCTCATCGGCTCCTGGAAGATCATGGACATCTTCGGCCCTCGGATCCGGTTCAGGTCGGAGGTCGACAGCGGCACCAGGTCGACTCCGTCGAGCACGATCTGGCCCGAGGTCACCGTCGCCTCGGGCGGCAGCACTCCGAGGATCGCGCGCAGCGTCATGCTCTTGCCTGAGCCTGACTCGCCGACCAGGCCAAGGGCCTCGCCGCTCGCCACCTCGAGTGAGACGCCATCCACCGCCCGGACGATGCCGTGCCTGGCTGCGATCTCGACGTGCAGATCACGAACCTCGAGCATCTGCCCGCCGGCACCCGGGCTGAGTCCCTGCAGCTGAGTGTCCACCGGCCCGGTCATGACTGACCCGGCCTGATCAGGTCGGCGAGCCCGTCACCGATCAGGGAGAGCGCGAGGCCGACGACCACGACGGCGAGCCCGGGGAACGTGGTCAGCTGCCAGTGCGTGGTGAGGAAGTTCTGACCGTCGTTGATCATCGATCCCAGGTCCGGTGTCGGTGGCGGTACGCCAAGCCCGAAGTAGCCCAGCGTCACGATGGCCAGGATGTCCTGCACGATGTCGGACATCGCGTAGATGATCGCCTGCGTGATTACGTTCGGCAGCAGGTGCCTGGCGATGATCCTCACCGATGACAGGCCGCCCGACCGTGCGGCCACCACGTAGTCCTGGCGTTTGGCGACGAGGATCTCGCCCCTGATGATGCGGGCGTAGGAGACCCAGCCGACCAGCGTGATCGCGATGTAGATGCTGCTCTCGCCAGGGCCGAGCACGAAGACCAGCGCGATCAGCAGCACGTAGAAAGGAAACGCGACGACGATGTCAACCAGGCGCATCAGCACCGTGTCGACCCAGCCGCCGAAGTAGCCGGCGATGCTGCCCAGGATCGTGCCGATGCAGAACGGGAACAGCACCGCGATGAACGCGATCCGCAGGTCCGTCCGCATGCCGTAGAGCAGTCGGCTGAACGTGTCCCTGCCGGTCTGGTCGGTGCCGAGCCAGTGATGGCCGCTCGGACCGAGCAGGCTCTGGCCGAGGTTCTCCTTGATCGGGTCGTAAGACGTCAGCAGCGGTGCGGCGATCGCGGCGAACAGGATGATCGCGAGCAGGATCACCCCGGAGGCGAGCGCTGGCTGGCGGTACCAGCGGCGCGGCCTCGGCTGAGCATGCTCGACCGGCTCAGTGGCGAGCGCCGGCTCGGGGAAGGAGATCGCGCTCACCGGTCGAACCTGACTCTCGGATCGAGGGCCGCGTACGACAGGTCAGCGAGCAAGTTCACGAGCACGACGAGCACTCCGAAGACGAGGGTCACGCCCTGCACGACGGGAAAGTCGCGCTGGAAGATCGAGTTGATCATCAGCTGCCCGATGCCCGGGATCGCGAAGATGTTCTCGATGATCACGGTGCCGCCGATCAGGAAGCCGATGTTGATGCCGAGCACCGTGACCGCGGGGATCACCGCGTTGCGGAGCACGTGCCGGAGGAACAGCCGGCCGGCGGGCACCCCTTTCGATCTCGCCGTGGTGATGTACTCGGCCCCCAGCACGTTGAGCATGCTGGCCCGCAGCGCGCGGATGACCACAGGCGCGAGCGCGATCGCGACGGTGAGCGCCGGCAGGAACATCGAGTGCAGGTGCCCGAAGAAGCCGTTGCCGTAGCCGCTGACCGGAAACACGCGCACCTTGATGGCCAGCAGGTAGACGAGCAGGATGCCGACCCAGAACGGAGGCATACCGAGGCCGAGCAGCGGGACAGCGCGCACCACATGGTCGCGGACCGCGTCCTTGCGGGTGGCCGCGATCGTGGCGAGCGGCACGCTGACGAGAACGGCGAGGACTGCGGCGTAGACGATTAGCCAGAGGGTCGGCGGGATGCGCTGGATGATGATCGGTCCCGCTGGACCGCCGTAGAACAAGCTCTGCCCCAGGTTGCCGTGGAACAGGCGGTCCATGAACAGCCAGTACTGGCTCACCAGCGGCCGGTCAAGTCCCCACTGCTTGTGCAGGATCGCGATGCGCTGCGGGGTGGCGTGGATGCCGAGGATCGTTCTCGCAGGGTCACCGGGGATCAGGTGAATCATGAAGAACACGACGATGGTAACGCCGACGGCAACCGGAATCAGCATCAGCAGCCGCCGGACGACAAATGTCATCCGTCCCACGATTTACCGCCGTCCTGCCGGCCGGCACCCGGCGGCGCGCGAGCGCGCCGCCGGGCAACGAGCGGCCTGTTGAGCCAAGCTCGTCACTTGCTCAGCCAGACGTTTTCCATGTGCATGTTGCCGAGCGGTGTCACAAAGAAGCCGTGCACATTGCTCGTGGTGGCGTACGGATACGGCGAGTAGTACAGGAAGGCCATAAACGCATCATTGGCTGCGCCGGTCTGAATCGCGTTGTACAGCTGCTGCCGCTTCGCGGGATCGGTCGTTGTCTCGGCCAGATGCGTGTCCTTGACGACGGTCGGGTTGTTGTAACTGGTGAAGAAGGACTTGGCGCCCGACTTGGGGTCGACGGCGAAGGTCGCCAGCTCGTCCGGGTCCGGGATGTCCATCGTCCACAGCGAGAGTGCCATGTCGTACTTCTGCACCTGAAAATCGTTGTTGGCGACGTTCGGATCCAGCTGGGTAATCTTCACCTTGATCCCGAGCGGCTTCAGCTCCGACTGCACGATGGTGGAGATGGTCTTGTAGTCCGAGTTCCCGGCTGGGATGAGGATCGAAGTACTGAACCCGTGCGGGACGCTGGACTTGGCCATCTCAGCCTTAGCTTGCTTGATGTTGAGCTGCAGGCCTGGTGTGTTCGGGTCGTAGAACGGCACCTGTGGCGGGAACACTGAGTTGGCTGGCTTGCCGTTACCGAAAAGCACGGCCTTGACCAGCGCCTTCCTGTCGATTGCCAGCGAAATGGCGCGCCGGACGTGGACGTCCTGGAATGGCTTGTGCAGTTCGTTGAACGCCAGGTAGTTGGTCTGGGTGGAGTTGAAGAGGTTCATGGTCACGCCGCTGGTCGACTTCAGCGAGGCGACCGTGGACCACGCAGGGAACTGGTCGATCTGAGCCTGCCCGCCCTTGAGCTGAAGCTCCCTGGTGTTGTCGTTCGCGACGTCCGTCCAGGTCACGCTGTTCAGGTACGGCTTGCCCTTTTCCCAGTACAGCGGATTCTTGACGAGCTTGAGCGCCGAGCCCTTGTGCCAGTAATCCCACTTGAACGGGCCGGTTCCGATCGGCGCCTTGTAGAAGTCCGCCTCAGACTTGCCGCCGTAATTGTTCGGCACGACGCCATTGGCGAAGAAGGACAGGTCGGCCAGCATCGGCGCCCACGTGAACTTGAGGTGGATCACGACCGTGTCTGGCGTCGGGGCATCGACCGACTTGATCGCTGAGTCGATGTAGGCCCAGCCCTGGGTGGCCTTGCGGTTCTGGTCGATTGAGAACTTCACGTCAGCAGAGGTCAGCGGTTTGCCGTTGGAGAACTTCACGCCCTTGCGGAGCTTGAACGTGTAGGTCTTCTTGTCCTTCGAGATCGTGTAGCTCGTCGCCAGCTGCGGCTTCACGCTCTTGCCGTTGTCGGTGACGGTGTACAGCGTCTGGAAGATCTGCTCGAAGATCCAGATCGAGTTGTTGTCAAAGACCGTTGTGGCGTTCATTGACTGGGCGTCCTGCACGGCCGCGAACGTCAGGTTCCCGCCATGAACAGGACCGCTGCTGGTGCCAGTGCCGCCCCCGCCGGACGAGCCGCCCGACCCGCAGGCGGCGAGAACGAGAACGGCGCTGACCGCGATCAGTGCCTTCCTCACGGTGAGTCGGAATGTCACGGATAGCTCCCTAGGTGCCGACGGCCGGATACCGGCCGATCCAACGGCAAGCCACGCCGCTCGCCAGACAGTGCTATTGGCCGCGCGTTGGCCACTGCCGCCGCTAGGCCGCTGGTTCTGTTGAGCGCGCGCCGGAGGGGAGCCGCCGCGCGGCCGATGAGACAAACCTTTGTTCCGCCTAATGTGACGAGGATCAGGCGAGTTGGCAAGTAGCAGGCGATATCTAGACCGACGGAGTTATCGTGTTGTAACGTTCCGAGCCGTGCGTTACGTGGTGCTCGGATGCGGCGCGATCGGGGGGACGATCGCGGCAGGCCTCGCCCGCGATGGTCACGAAGTCCTGGTTTGCGACGCGAATCCTGACGTTGTCAACGCGGTGCGCGCGAACGGCATCAGGATCGAAGGGCCGGTCGAGAACTTCACCGCCGAAGTGCCGGCCATTCATCCGGCTGAACTGCCCGGCCAACTCGACGGGCCAGTCCTGATCGCGGTCAAAGCGCATCACACAGCCGCCGCCGCCGAGCTGCTCGCTGGCCGGCTGACGGGCGACGGCTTCGTCGTCTCGATGCAGAACGGCCTCAACACGACGGTCCTGGCAGGCGCGGTCGGCGCGGAGCGCGTCGTCGAGGCGTGCGTGAACTTCGGCGCTGACGCGATCGCGCCAGGGGTGATCCTGCGCGGCAACCGCGCGACGCTGATGGTGGGCGAGACCGACGGTGCGATCACGGAGCGGGTCAAAGCGCTGGCGGCTGACATCGCCGATGCCCAGGTCACCGGCACCGTCCTGGGTTATCTGTGGGCGAAGGAAGCCTACGGCGCGATGCTGGCGGCAACGGCCGTCAGCGACCTGTCAATCGCCGACGCACTGGCCGATCCTGGCTATGCGCCGCTGCACAAGGAGATCGCGAGACAGGTACTCGCGCAAGCGCCGGTAACGCCCGTGCCGCTCGACGGCTTCGACCCCGATGACCTGGACGGCTCGCTGCACCGGCTTGTCGAGTTCAACCGCGGCTCGGCGAAGACGCACTCTGGCATCTACCGCGATCTCGCTGTTCTGCACAGGCCGACTGAGGTACCTGCGATCCTCGGCAGCCTGGCAGGCGATGACGCGCCATTGATCCAGCGGGTCATCGAGCTCATCGCCGCGATCGAGCAGGGAAAACGGACGTGCAGCCGCGCCAACCTGGACCTCCTGGCCGCCTACGAGCGGATGGCCAGGCTCGGCGAGCCACTCAATGCCGTCGCAGCGGTTATCGGCGCGCCGGACCGCGCTGCCGGCGGGCCGCTCGCCGGCCGGCCCGTCGCCGTCAAGGACATAGTCGCGATCGAGGGCGTGCCGACTAGATGCGGGAGCCCGGTGCACGATCCCGCTCCGGCCCCTGCGGATGCGGTGCTGGTCAGCCGGCTGCGGTCGGCGGGCGCTGATGTGTTCGCGGCCTCGCAGTGTCTGGAGTACGCGGCCGGCTTCGCGCACCCGCAGATCGGCGACACGCGCAATCCCGTCGATCCGAGCAAGACCTCTGGCGGATCATCTGGCGGCTCCGCCGCCCTGGTCGCAGCGGGCGTCTGCGACCTCGCGATCGGGACCGATACCGGCGGGTCGATCAGGATTCCTGCGGCCTACTGCGGGATCGTCGGGCTGAAGCCCAGCTACCGGCTCGTTCCTGAAGATGGCGTCTTCCCGCTCTCGCCGCGCTGCGATCACGCTGGGACGCTGACCGCGACTGTGGCCGGCACGGCCGAGTTGCTCGCCGTGCTCGCCGGCCGCCGCGACATCGCCGGATCCGCGAATACGGACCGGCCGTCGTTCAGCGTCGGCGTGCTCACCAGGCAGCTGGCCGATCGGTCGGTGACTCCAGCGGTCGCCGAGGCGCTTTCGGCGGCGATCGCCCAGCTCGAAGGCGCCGGCTGGGACGTCAGGCAGATACACGGGACATGGCTGGATGAGCTCGCCAGATGGGAACAGACCCTGGCGGTCATCGTCGCCCGCGAGGCGCATCTGGTGCACGCGGGCAGGGACACGACCGGCTACGCCGACGGCACCCGCGCCGTGCTCGAGTACGGGGCATCGGTCACCGACGATCAGTTCGAGTCAGCGCTGGCCGAGCAAGCCGAGCTGACCGAGGCGGTGAACGAGAGCCTGACCGGGGTCGACGCGCTGATTGGACCGACGGTCGGCTACCAGGCGCCGGAGCAGGACCCGCCGTTCGGCCTCGGTGACGATAACGCCGAGGGCCGCTTCACCGGGCCATTTAACCTGACCGGTCATCCGGCGCTGTCGCTGCCTATACCGGTGCCCGCTGGCAGCCTGCCAGTCGGCATGCAGCTCGCGGGCCGGCGCGGTGCGGACGCCGTGCTGCTCCAGGTGGCCGCTGCGGCCGAAAGCTTGCTCGCGGCCGAACGACCCGCAACGGCGTGAGCCAGGAAGGACCGATTCCATGCCCACCACGCTGAATCGCCGCACCCTCGACCTGGCCGGGCTGGAGGTTCCGGTCGTCGAAGCGACCGGCGCGGCCGACGGCCCGAAGCTCACGGTGATCGCCGGCGTGCACGGCTGCGAGTACGCGTCGATGGCGGCAGTCCGGCAATGGTGCGCGGGCCTGGCCGGCCGGGATCTGCTCGGCCGGGTCACCGTTGTTCCGGTGCTGAACATCTCCGCATTCCGCGCTCGCAGCGCGTTCGTGGTACCCGAGGACGGCAAGAACCTCAACCGGTGCTTCCCAGGCAACCCTGACGGCACGCTCGCTGAGCGCCTGGCGCACGCGACGTTCACCCAGCTCATCACCGGCAGCGACGCGCTGATCGACGCGCACTGCGGTGACCTGCCAGAGGCGCTCGAGCCGTTCGCGCTTTACGAGGCCGGGCCGAGTGAGGACAAGGCACGCGAGATCGCCGTCGCATACGGGCTGGGCTACGTGATCAGGCAGGAGCCAGGACCTGGCCGTGCGGTCGGCGGAACGACAAGCGCCGCCGCGGCGCAGGTGGGCATTCCGGCGATCACCGCCGAGGCCGGCGGCTGCGGGCTGATCGAGCAGACCGCGGTCGATCTCCACCTGCGTGGCCTCGACCGGGTGCTGGCCGCGCTCGGCATGGACCCGTCTGCCGGAACCGACGAGTTGCCAGGAGCCGACGGCGCACCCGCGGCGCCGGCCGTCCTGAACCAGTTCATCTGGCTGCGCTCGGCGGCCGACGGGTGGTGGCAGCCGGCCGTTAACCCCGGCGACTCAGTAGCCGAGGGTCAGCTCCTCGGCACGGTGAGCACGCTCGATGCAGGCGAGGTCCTGCAGTCCATTCATGCCCCCACTGCCGGTGTGCCGATGTTCATCACCAGCTCGCCTGCCGTGGAGGCGGACGGCCTGCTGCTGGGGCTGGGCGCTGCGTGAGGCCCGCCGAGGCTGCGAGGGTTCCCCTAGCTCTAGGCGACGGTGGGTGCGCTGCCGCCGTCGCTGACCATCGGGCGGCCAGCGGCGGCCCAGTCCTGCATGCCGCCGCCGACGTTCAGTGCCTGCCAGCCCGCCTCGACCAGCGCCAGCGTGACCCGAGCCGACCGCGCCCCTGACCGGCAGATCACGTAGATCGTGTCATCGCGCGGGATCTCTGAGCTTCGGTGATTCAGCTGCGCGAGCGGGATGTGGGTGGCGGTCGGCGCGTGTCCCGCGGCCCACTCGTAGGGCTCACGTACGTCGAGCAGCCAGCCAGCATCCGGCACAGCGGATGCTGGCACTTCTGGTACCGACTGAGCCGACGTCATCGTCACTCCCTCAAACGACAGTGCTTTGCGGCCGCCTTCCAGCGCCCGCTGACCCTCAAATGCTAGGCGACCTCGCTGACCAGCCAGTTCCGAGGATCGATGCGACATCCATCACCACGTCGCGCAATGAAAGTGCCATTCATACCGCGGGAAGGCCGCCAACGGGCAGCTAGCTGCCGGTCATGAGAGTCAAGGTCCGGTTGACGTAGCTTTGGGGTGTGATCAGGATTCGGACCGCCTCGCCGGCCGAGATGCCCGAAGTCGGCGACATCAGGATCGCGGCCTACGTCCATGACGGGTTCATCTCGGCGGACTCCGGCTACGCGCCTGCGCTGCGCGCACTCGGCGCTGATGGCCACGGCGAGGTCCTCGTGGCTGCTGTAGCGCCGAACGAGCAGCACTCCGCCGACGACTCCGCCGAGCGGATTGTCGGAACGATCATGCTCCAGCCGTGGCCGTACGCGGGCGAAGTCGTCACCGGTCCCGAGGAGGCCGAGATCCGCGCGCTTGCCGTCCGGCCCGAGGCCCAAGGCCAGGGCGTAGGCAAGACGTTGCTGCGCCATCTGCTGCGGCGCGCCGCTGAGTTGGGCATCCGCCACCTGGTCCTGTGCAGCGAAACCAGCATGCGGGTCGCCCACCGTATGTACGAGCAGGAGGGATTTGTCCGGCTGCCGGAGCGTGACTGGTCGCCTGTCCCAGGCATCACACTGCTGGTCTACGGCTTGCGCCTGGGCAGTTCGGCAGCTTAAGGCGCCACGCCCCGGTTACCGCCGCGGGCGTCCCCGATCACGCCACCCGTGTCCGCACCTGTCACGAAGTCGGCGCCAGTGTCGCCCGAGGCATCGCGGGCTCTGGCGGCCTCCTCGGCCTCGGCTCGCGCCGCCATCTGCACCTTCCGCAGGTGCTTGGCCATCGACCTGAACACGAAGAACAAGATGACGGCCATGCCGAAGATGACGAGGAACGCGACCGTGCCAGGCTGATCCAGGATCCCGTGCGAGACGGCAAAATCCGTCACAGCCGCACCTTCTCTCGGATTCCTGCGAAGAGATCGTCCTCTGGCTTGTCAGTATCCACCACTGACCTGGCGAGATGGTAATCCTCGGTCGGCCAGGCCTCGCGCTGGACCTCGACCGGGCACGCGAACCAGCCGCCGTTCGGATCGACCTGCGTGGCGTGCGCGATCAGCGCCTGATCCCGGATCTCGAAGTAGTCGGCGCACGGGATGTAGGTGGTGATCTCATGCGCCGGCCCGGCGGGCTCGTCGTCCTCGTCGGCCCATGCCTTCAGCCGCTCCTCGTAGACGGACTCGAGACCGTGCTCGATCATCTTCTGGTGCAGGGCGGTGAACCTCGCGCGGTGGAAGGTCACGAAGTAGTACAGCTTCAGCGGCTGCCACGGCTCGCCGCAGTCCTGGTAGCGGTCGGGGTCAGCAGCGGCTTCGAAGGCCTCGACTGACACCTTGTGCGTCATGATGTGGTCCGGGTGCGGGTAGCCGCCGTTCTCGTCGTAGGTGAGGATGACGTGCGGCCGGAATTCGCGCACGGCCTGGACGAGCGGCCGGGCGGCCACCTCGAGCGGCTGCAGCGCGAAGCACCCCTCAGGCAGCGGCGGGAGCGGGTCCCCCTCTGGCAGGCCTGAGTCGACGAACCCAAGGAACTTCTGGCGCACACCGAGGATGTCGCGTGCCGCCGCCATCTCTGCCCGCCTGATGCCAGGCAGATTCGCCCTTACGTCCGGCCGGTCCATCGCCTTGTTCAGGATGTCGCCGCGCTCGCCGCCGGTCAGCGTGCACACGAGTACCTCGACGCCCTCACGGACGTATCGCGCCATCGTCGCGGCGCCCTTGCTCGACTCGTCGTCGGGGTGAGCATGCACTGCCATCAGCCGCAGCGGGCCGTCGCCTCCGCAGCCGAGCGAGACCGAAACCGTCTCGTCCGGCCCGGTCTGCGCTGGCGCGGAAACGTCGCAGGTTGGTGCTGATGACATCCCGAGGATCCCTCTCGACGACAAGGTTGCTTGCTTGATCACGCGCTTCGTGCAGGCCGTGCGGGTACGTCGCAATGCGCATGATGCCCCGAGTCAGAACACCGGGGACCGGTGCTGGCATTCCTCGCCCGCGAGCCGCTCAGTGCGCCGAGTTGTCAGTGCTTGTCGTCTTTTAATAGTCATCCGAGATGAGGTGATTTGTCCTTCCAGCGGCCACACGCGATCGTTCATGTATTCGAAAAAATTATCTGACCTGTCGATGGTTGATTCTGGTCAGAAGGACAAAGTAGTCTCGATGGATTACCCCCTCACGAGGGGCCCGCGTCTGGGCCCGGCGGATTAATTCAATTCCGCACAGCGCATATGAGGAGTGCTTGTGACCGAGACCCGCGACGACACTGTCACGTGGCTAACGCAGGATGCTTTTGACCGGCTCAAGGCTGAGCTGGACTACCTGTCTGGCCAGGGCAGGGTCGACATCGCCAAGAAGATCGAGGCGGCTCGGGAAGAGGGCGACCTGCGGGAGAACGGCGGATACCACGCGGCCAAGGAGGAGCAGGGCAAGCAGGAGGCAAGGATCCACCAGCTCACCCACATCTTGACGCACTCCAAGGTCGGCGAGCCGCCGCGTACCGACGGCGTAGTTGGCCCGGGCATGACGGTTACCGTCCGCTTCGAGGGCGACGACGCGGAAACGACCTTCCTGCTTGCGTCGCGCGAGGAGAGCGGGGCACCGATCGACGTGTATTCGCCGCGGTCGCCGCTCGGCTCGGCGATCTCCGGCAAGAAGGTCGGCGAGACCGCCTCCTACAACTTGCCGAACGGCAAACCGCTCTCGGTCGAGATCATCGACGCGGTGCCGTACGGCGGCATGTAGCGGCTCATCCAGGCAAGCGAACGGCCCGGGCCGCGAAGGCCCGGGCCGTTCTGCTTTCGTTCAGCCGCTGACCGCGTCGGCGACCAGCTCCGGCTCGGGCGCCGGTGTGCCACCTTGCCCCGGTGCGTCAGTCCTGCCGCGTAGCGGGATCTCCTTGACCAGCCACGCGAGCAGGAACACGATCACCGAGGCCGGCGCGGCCCAGATGAACACGGTCTCGATGCCGTGACTGATCGCGCCGAACAGCGCGTGCTGCATCTGCGCCGGCAAATGCGCCACCGTGACCGGGTTGAGCTGCTGGAAGTTCGACGGCTTGATCGCAGCGCCGGGCAGCTCGGTGTGCAGTTCGCTGATCAGCGCCCTGGTGAACAGCACGCCGAAGATCGAGACTCCGATCGACCCGCCGATCTGCTGGAAGAACGCCCGCGAGCTGCTCGCGACGCCCATGTCCCTCGGGTCCACGCTGTTCTGCGCGACCAGGGTTGTGATCTGCATCAGCAGGCCCATCCCGACGCCGAGCACCACGAAGAATCCCATCGTGGTCCACCGCGACGTGCTGGCGCCGATCGTGGACAGCAGCAGCATCGCAACCGTCATGACCGCGCCTCCGATGATCGGCAGGGCCTTGTAGCGGCCGGTTCGCACCGTGAACCGGCCGGCGACCAGCGAGGTAACGGTCGAGCCGAGCATCATCGGGATCAGCAGCAGCCCGCTCACCGTCGGCGACGCGTGCTGCACGGTCTGCTGATACAGCGGCAGGAACGTCATCGCCCCGAACATGGACAACCCGAGCAGGAAGCTCATGCCGCTGGCCAGCGAGAAGTTGCGGGTCTTGAACACGTGCATCGGCAGGATCGGCTCTGCCGCCTTGTTCTCGATCCAGATGAACGTCGCGACAGCCACGACCCCGACCGCGATCAGCGACATGATTACTGGTGAGCCCCACGCGTACTGGCTGCCTCCCCAGGTGGTAACCAGGACTATCGCGGTCGCGCCAACGGCCAAGACCGCGGCACCCAGGTAGTCGATCGCGTGCTGGATCTTGTGTTTGGGCAGATGGAGCGTTGCGAAGATGTAAGCGAGCGCCACCGCGCCGATCGGCATGTTGATGTAGAAGATCCAGCGCCAGGACAGCGTGTCGGTGATGTAGCCGCCGACCAGCGGCCCGGCGATCATCGCGATCGTCATCGCGGCCATCATGTAGCCCACGTACTGACCGCGCTCGCGCGGTGAGACGAGGTCACCGATCGTGGCGATAGCGCCGACCATCAGGCCGCCCGCGCCGAGACCCTGTAGCGCTCGGAACGCGATCAGCTGGTCCATCGAGTGCGCGAGGCCGGACAGCGCCGAGCCCGCCAGGAAGATGATGATGGCCGCGATCAGCAGCCGCTTACGTCCGTAAAGGTCGCCGAGCTTGCCGTAGAGCGGCGTGGTGATTGTGGAGGCGAGCACATAGGCGGTGACCACCCAGGACAGGTGGCTCAGCCCGCCGAGATCGCCGACGATTCTGGGCAGGGCGGTGGAGACGACGAGCTGATCAAGCATTGCCAGGATCAGCGCCAGCAACAGCCCGGGCAGCACGATCATGACATCGCGCCTGCGCCCGAATGCTGGCGCCGGCTGCTCGCCAGCGACGGCCTCGGCCTCAGCCATAACTTATGACCCTCCGTGTCTTTCGATCCGCATCTGGCGCACCGCAACGCGGCACGAGTCCCCTCGCGGTATTCGTAACCTACTTGCCGACCGGCTAGTATCTGACCGCAAAGCAGGATAAGCTTTTTACTAACCGGTCGTCAAGTAGGTTACACCCGCACGGGAGTAACGCTTTCGCCGGCCTCCGGGTAGTGAGAAACAGTAAGAACAGGGCAGCTAACTGCTGGCCGAGCAGATAAGAGGCAGGGAAACATCGATGAGCGACATCGCCGAGGCCACAGTGACGAGAGGGTCGTCCTCGCGCGCTGAGGTGGCCACGGCGGAGGAACCGGGCGCAAGCGCACCGCCGGCGTCCGAGGCGCGCTCGCGCACCGACACCCGCGCCAGGATTCAGCAGATCGCGGTCGAGCTCTTCAGCGAGCATGGTTATGAGGGCACCTCGCTGCGGGAGATCGCCGAGCACCTCGGCGTCACCAAGGCCGCCCTCTATTACCACTTCAAGTCGAAGGAAGACATCATCTTGAGCCTGGTCGAGGACTACCAGGCGCAGATGGACGCGCTGATCGGCTGGGCCAGAGAGCGTCCAGGCAACGCCGAAACGCGGCGGGAGATCCTGGACCGGTACATGCACATCGTCGCCGAGCGCAGCCAGGTGTTCCGCATGCTGCACCAGAATCAGGCCGCGCTGAACACGATGGCATCGGCGCTGCGCACGCTGAAGAACGCGCCGCTCCAGCTGGCAGATCAGCTGGCCGGACCCGACGCATCACTGCGCGAGCGGGCACGGGCCATGATGGCGCTGGGCTCGATGAGCGTCGGATGGATGTTCCTGGCCGATCAGGTCACTGACCGCGAGGAGCTCAGCCAGATCGTCAGCGGGATCGCCGGCGAGCTAGTCGATCCGCTCCGCGAGTACGACAGCTAAGCGCCAGTCGCGCGGTTCTCGGCCGTCGCCGCGACTAGCGGGGTTGTGCGGTAGGCGACCGCCGTGGCCAGCGCGATCACCGTTGACGTCCGCAGCACCCCAGGTACGTCAACGATCGAATCGATCACCCGCTGCAGGTCCGCGTTGTTGCGCGCGACCACCCGGCAGAGCATGTCACCCGGTCCGGTGATCGTGTGGGCCTCCAGGATTTCGCCGATTCCGGCCAGCCGCCGCGCGACCTCGTCGCGGCCCCCTGATTGCCTGAGCTCGACCGTGACGAACGCGGTCACCGCGTGACCAAGCGCCGCGGGATCGATGTCGGGACCGAAACCGGTGATCACGCCGCGTGCCTGCATCCGGTCGAGCCTGGCCTGGACCGTACCTCGCGCGACGCCCAGGCGCCGCGAAGCCTCAAGGACGCCGATTCTGGGCTCGAAAGTGAACAGCTGGACCAGGTCGGCATCGAGCTCGTCAATCACAAGTCTTCAGCCTCTCGCGGCATCCTGCTCAGCAATGGCGACTGCATCTGCCATACAGTGAACAACCTGCCTAGCATAACCGCACGCGGTTGCGCATGTTGTCTGCCAGGTCAATGCTGCGAAGGAAAGAGAGTTCAGCTAGCCGGCCGGCGCCAGCAAGGAGCGACACATGACAACGCAGTCTGCTGCTCAGGTCCCATCAGCAATCCACGCCGACGAGTTCCCCGTCACCGGCATGGACGCAGTCGTCTTCGCCGTCGGTAACGCCAAGCAAGCCGCGCACTTTTACTCCACCGCCTTCGGCATGACGGTGACTGCCTACCGCGGACCGGAGACTGGGTGCCGCGATGAGGCGGACTATGTGCTCGAGTCCGGATCGGCGCGGTTCGTGCTGCGTGGTCCCGTTCACCAGCGAACCGAACTGGCCAGGCACGTAGCAGCACACGGCGATGGCGTGATCGACCTGGCCATCGGCGTCCCGTCGGTCAGTGAGGCGTTCAGCTACGCGGTTACCCACGGCGCCACCCCGCTCGAGGAGCCGCACGTCGAGGAGGACGAGCACGGCAAGGTGGTGCTCGCTGCGATCGCGACCTACGGCGATACCAGGCACACGCTGGTCGAGCGGGCCAACTATTCGGGCCCGTACCTGCCCGGTTTTATCGCTGCCGAGCCGCTGGTCGGCCCGCTCAAGGCGCCCTTCTTCACCGCCGTCGACCACTGCGTAGGCAACGTCGAGCTCGGCCGGATGAATGAGTGGGTCAGCTTCTACCACCAGGTCATGGGATTTACCAACATGAAGGAGTTCGTCGGCGACGACATCGCGACGGAGTACTCGGCCCTCATGAGCAAGGTGGTGGCCGACGGCTCGCGGAAGGTCAAGTTCCCCATCAACGAGCCAGCGGCTGGCAAAAAGAAGTCGCAGATCGATGAGTACCTGGAGTTCTACAACGGCCCAGGCGTGCAGCACATCGCGCTGACCACGGACGATATCGTCGCCGCGGTGCGCCACATGCAGGCGGCCGGGGTCAGCTTCCTGGCGACACCCGACAGCTACTACGAGACGCTGGGCCAATGGGTGGGCGACACCAGGGTCCACATCGATGAGCTCAGGGAATTGCGGATCCTGGCCGACCGGGACGAGGACGGCTACCTGCTGCAGATCTTCACTAAGCCGGTGCAGGACCGGCCAACTGTCTTCTTCGAGCTGATCGAGCGGCACGGCTCCGAGGGGTTCGGCAAAGGCAACTTCAAGGCCTTGTTCGAGGCGATCGAGCGGGAACAGGAGCGTCGAGGCAACCTGTGAGCGAAGCGGCGGGCCGGCGCACATGAACATTTGAGCTACTACTGATCGTCGTCGCGACGGGCTGGGCATCATCTGCCTGTGACAGTGCTCGCCGCGCCGCGGGTGGCCGCTTCGGCTGAGGTCAGCATCGCTCTGGCCGCGCGTTGGCGGCGGCTGCTGGCGTTCCTCATCGACGCCGTCATCCTCACGCTGGTCACCGGCGCACTGTGGGGCAGGCTGCTGGCCTCGTTCGCCAATCAGCTTGGCAGCGGCGCCGCCGGACGGGCCTTCAGCCACATCACAGGGCCCTACGTGCTGGTGCTCGCGCTGACGGTCATCCTGGCCTTCCTGTATTACTGGCTGCTCACCGGCTACTGGGGGACGACGATCGGCAAGCGCTCACTCGGCCTTTGGGTCGTGTGCGCAGATGGTCGCTCTCCCGTCAGCCTCCGCAGATCGGCGGTGCGCGCGCTCGTCTTCGTGCTCGGCGGCGAGGTGCTGTTCTTGTTCTTCCTGGTCGATAACGGCTGGCTGCTCGGCGACCGGCAGCGCCGGGCGCTTCACGACAAGGTCGCGAGGACCTTGGTGGTCAGCCGGCCGCTCTCGGCTAAGTCCCCTGTCCAGTAGCGCTCGCCTGCGGCGATCAGCGCCGCCGCTCCGACCAGCCCGGCGCTCTGCCCGAGCGCTGCCGGGACGACCCGCACCTGCCTGGTGAAGTCCAGCCTCGCGTGCACCGCGAGCGTCTCCTGCAACGGCCCGAAGAGCAGCGAGCCGGCCTGGGACAGCCCACCGCCGATGGCAACCACCTCAAGGTCGCACAGGCTGGTCGCCGACGCGATCGCGATGCCGAGCGCATGGCCCGCGTGGCGCAACGCATCGATCGCCACGCCGTGCCCCTGGGCGGCGTCGGCCGAGAGGTCCTTCGCCGTCATGCCGGGCTGATCGGGGCGCCAGCCGTGCGATTGCGCCCACTCGGTGAGTGCCGGACCTCTTGCGATTGCCTCCAGGCAGCCGCGCCCGCCGCAGGCGCACGCTGGCCCGTCCGGATACACGACCACGTGGCCGATGTGGCCGGCGTTTCCTGAGGAGCCCGCGATCAGGTGATCGTCCAGGATCAGGCCGCCGCCGACGCCAGTCGAGACGACCATGCCGAGGACGTTGCGCCAGCCGCGGCCGGCGCCGCGCCAGTGCTCACCTGCCGCCATGCAGATCGCGTCGTTATGCACCCGAACCGGCCCGCCGCCGGCCCCAAACCTGGCCGCCAGCCGCTCCCTCAGCGGGAAATGCCGCCAGGCAGGAATGTTCAGCGGTGAGACGCGTCCGCCCGGCCACTCCATCGGGCCGCCGCAGCCGCAGCCAATGCCCGATAGCTCGGCCGGCTCGGTGACCTTTGCGTCCTCAAGCACACCAAGCAGCAGGTCTTCGAGATTGCGCCACAACTGCTCACCGTCGATGTCACGCCTGGTGGGAATCTGGGACCAGGTGATCAGCCGGCCGCCGGGTTCCGTGACGCCGGCCGCCATCTTCGTGCCGCCGATATCGATGGCCAGCACTGGCCCGCTTTCGGCCATTTTGCGATCACCGTCCCCTCCCAATGTGCGGACCAGGTCACGCGGGACATAGTGTCGAAACGTGCAGCCACACCATCAGACATCATTGGGTCAGTCGCCATCAGCCTCCGCGCAAGCTAATGCCCCTGAAGTCAAGACCCTCGGCGAACTCCGCGCAAGCGGTCACGAGTTCCGGAGCGTGAAGGACGAGATCCGGCAGAACCTCCTCGCCAGGTTGCGGGATGGCGAAGATCCATTTCCAGGCATCCTCGGTTTCGACGAGACGGTGCGCCCCCATTTGGAGCGGGCGCTGATCGCGGGCCACGACGTGATCTTGCTGGGCGAGCGCGGGCAAGGCAAAACAAGGCTGATCAGAACGCTGACAGGCCTGCTCGATGAGTGGTCGCCGGTCGTCGCCGGGTGCGAGATCAATGACCATCCGTTTGCTCCGGTCTGCGCAAGATGCCGCAGGCTGGCTGCCGAGCTCGGCGATGACCTGCCGGTGAGCTGGCACGGCCGTGACGAGCGTTACGGCGAGAAGCTGGCCACGCCCGACACCAGCGTCGGTGACCTCATCGGCGACATCGACCCGGTGAAGGTCGCCGAAGGCCGCACTCTCGGCGACCCGGAGACGATTCATTACGGGCTGGTCCCGCGCACCAACAGGGGCGTGTTCTGCCTCAACGAGCTGCCCGACCTGGCCGAGCGGATCCAGGTCTCGCTGCTGAACGTGCTCGAGGAGCGCGACATCGCGGTTCGCGGCTACTCGCTCCGGCTGCCGCTTGACCTCGTGCTCGTGGCGAGCGCGAACCCCGAGGACTACACCAACAGGGGCCGGATCATCACCCCGCTCAAGGACAGGTTCGGCGCCGAGATCAGGACCCACTACCCGCTTTCGCTCGATGACGAACTCGCGGTGGTCGAGCAGGAAGCTGAGATCACCTGGGGCGGCGACAACCCGGACGCGGTGCTGCCCAACCACTTGATCGAGGTGATCGCGAGGTTCACCAGGCTGGTCAGGTCGTCGCCCGCGGTGGACGCGCGGTCGGGCGTGAGCGCCAGGTTCGCGATCGCCGCGGCGGAGTCGGTGGTAGCAGCCGCCGTCAGGCGCGCCGCGATCGCAGGCGAAGATCAGCCGGTTGCGAGGATCTGCGACCTGCCAGCCGTCGTCAGCACGCTGCGCGGCAAGGTCGAATTCGAGGTCAGCGAGGAGGGCAGGGAAGGCGAGGTACTCGAGCACCTGCTTCGCCGCGCTACCGCTGACACATTCCGCGCCCACCTGGGCAGCGCCGACCTTTCCGGGCTCGTGACCAGGTTCGCCGACGGCGGCAGCGTCGAGTCTTCTGACCTGCTGCCCGCCGGTGAACTGCTGCGCAGGATCGGCGAGGTGCCGGGGCTAGCGAAGATCATGGAACGCCTCGACGGCGACGGCGGCGAGTCGTTCGGCCAGGCAGCAGCAGCGCTCGAGTTCGCACTCGAGGGCCTTTACCTGATGCGCAGGCTATCGAAGGACACGGTGGACGGCGGCGCCATCTACCGTGGCTGAGCGCGCGGGACGCGAGGGCGGCCGGTTCAGGTACGGCGAGTACCTCGGCGGGCCTGACCCGCTTGAGCCGCCGTACGACGTACGCGGCGCCGTCGACGCGCTCGGCGAGTCGGTGCTGGGCGGCGATGATCCCGCCAGCGCCCTGCGCGACCTGCTCAGGCGCGGCATGTCTGACCACAGCGGGCTGGACGACATGCTCAGGCGGGTCCGCGAGCGGCAGCGCGAGCTGCGCAGGAGCGGACGCCTTGACGGGATTCTCGAGCAGGCGAGGGCGTTGCTCGACACCGCGATCGGCCAGGAGCGCGCCGAGCTGTTTCCCGACCCGAGCGATGACGCCAGGATGCGCGAGGCCGAGCTGGACTCGCTGCCGTCGGACACGGCGGGCGCAATCAGGGAGCTGTCTGACTACCAATGGCGCAGCCAGGCCGCTGCCCAGACCTTTGAGCAGCTGAAGGAGCTGCTGAAGCGCGAGGTGCTGGACAGCCAGTTCCGCGGCATCAAGGAGCAGATGTCGCAGCCTGACCCTGAGGGCATGCGGCGCGTCAGGGAAATGATGGCCGCGCTCACCGACATGATCGAGGCCGACGCAAGGGGCGAGCATACCCAGGAGGACTTCGACGCCTTCATGGACAGCTACGGCGACTTCTTCCCCGATTCGCCGGAGAACCTCGAGCAGCTCGTTGACTCACTCGTGCGCCGGATGGCCGCGGCTCAGCGGTTGCTGAACTCGCTCTCCGATGAGCAGCGGGAGGAACTGGCCGGGCTGATGGCTCAGGCGATGGAGGACGCGGGGCTCGCGCAGGAGATGGGAAGGCTGGCCGACGCGCTCAGGGCGCGCCGTCCCGACATCGACTGGGATGGCCAGCGCGGCGAGCGGATGACGGGCCGCGATCCGCTGGGCCTCGGCGACGCGACGACGGCGCTGGCCGAGCTTGCCGACCTATCCGAGCTCGAGGACGTGCTGCGGCAGGACTACCCGGGCGCGCGGCTTGACGACATCGACGAGGAAGCGGTTCGGCGCGCGCTCGGCCGTCAGGCCGTTGACGACATGGAGGCGCTCAGGCAAATCGAGCGCGAGCTTCAGCGGCAGGGCTACCTCGTGAACAACGAGGGCAAGCTCGAGCTGACGCCGAAGGCGGTGCGCCGGCTCGGTGACACCGCCCTCCGCCAGGTGTTCGCCAAGCTGGCTGAGGGCACCTACGGCGACCACGACCAGCACGATGTTGGTCAGGCGGGCGAACTCACCGGCTCTACCAGGCCGTGGCGGTTCGGCGACGAGCAGGCAATCGATACCTCGGCGACAGTACGCAACGCATTGCTTCGCGGCGGCGTGCCTGGGCTGGCACCGGGCGACGCCGACGGCGGTACCCGCACCGCGGTGAAGCTGTCGGTCAGCGACTTCGAGATCGGTGAGACCGAACGGCGGGCTTCGGCCGCGGTCTGCCTGCTGGTCGACCTCTCCTACTCGATGGCGCTGCGCGGCACCTGGGCCGCGGCCAAGCAGACCGCGCTCGCGCTGTACTCCCTCGTCAGGACGCGGTTCCCGCAGGACTCGCTGCAGGTGATCGGATTCTCCAACTACGCCAGAGAGCTGAGAGAGACCGATCTGGCGGGGCTCGGGTGGGACATGGTGCAGGGCACCAACCTGCATCATGCCCTTGTGCTCGCTGGCAGGTTCCTCGAACGGCGGCCTGAGGACAACCCGATCGTCCTGATCATTACCGACGGTGAGCCGACCGCGCACCTGCGCAGGGACGGCCGTTCCTGGTTCGACTGGCCGCCCTCGCCGGAGACCCTCGAGCTCACCATGGCCGAAGTCGACAAGATGACCAGGCGAGGCGCCACGCTGAATATCTTCATGCTGGCTGACGACGAAAGGCTCACCTCGTTCGTTGACGAAGTAGCCAGGCGTAACGGCGGCCGGGTACTCCGGGCGATGCCGGATAGCTTGGGCGAGTATGTCGTCAGCGATTTCCTGCGCAGCCGCAGGGAGAAGCAGCGATAGCGATCGCGCGCCTGGTAAGAACTACATACGGAATGTTTCGGATGTTTCAGGCGTCTGGCAAGGTTTCGGGCGCTTTCCTGAAGTAGCCTATTCTCGCCATGTGCCAGTAGTACGTTTCGGCACGTAATGAACTCCCCACCTGGCGGGCCGCCCGCCCGGGGGCACTCGGGGAAACATCCAGATCTCCCGGCGCCGCAACGGCCCGGCGGAGAATTTCGCCTCCTAAGGAGGAAGTTGTGAGTTCCGAAACTGTCTCAGGCGGCGCTGGCGTGAAACGGCCGCTGGTCATCGTGCTGGCGATCATCGGCGTCGTCTTCATCGTCCTGGCCATCCTCTTCTTTGCTGGCGTCGGTTTGGGACCGCTGAACTCGGTCGGCCATTCTGGCAAGGTCAACCACGGCAGCCACGGCGTTCGCGGCTCAGTCAGCATTGCGATCGGCGTGATCGCCTTTATCGGCGCGTGGATCGCCAGCCGAAAGTCACGCTGAGACTCATCCCAGCCCACCGCTGAACCCCTGGTGGCGCATCTTGCCTCAGCGCAACCCCACCGGTGAACCTTTGGTGAGCCGATAACACCACCAGGGGTTCACCGGTGCGGCGCGAGCACAATTTAGAGTTGGGGCATGTCGTTTTCGCAGCACCTGGTCCTGTGGCTGCACGTGGCTTTCGTGATCTTTACGATCGGCCCGGTCACCCTGGCGATCATGTCGACGCCACGTCACATCAGGAAGCGGGACATTCGCATTCTGCGCTACCTCAGCACGATGACGCTGGCCTTTGGAATCGGCTCGCTCGGCGTGCTGGTCGTCGGGGTCGTTCTGTCATCGATGATCGGAAAGGCCGGCAAGCCCTGGATCATCATCTCCGAGACCTTGTTCGTGGTTTCGATTCTGCTGCTCGGCCTGATCCAGCGAGACCAGAGGCGCGCGATCAAGGCGCTCGAGACAGCCACCTCCGCAGCCGCGCACGCGGCCACCGCCGCGAACCCGGCGGCCGATCCGCCGGGTGAACCGGCCGCGCAAGCGGATCAGGCACAGGGAGCGCAGGCCGAGCCAGCGCAGGCCCAGCATGCCCACGCCACCGGCCTCGACCAGACTGCGGTCGCGGACGCAACCGCGGAGGCAGACCAACCACCAAGCGCGCGGCCAGCTTCCACAGGCCAGGCCGCTGACGCTGCTGCCATCCCCGCGCACCTCGCGACCGTGGAGCGCGGCCGGATTGCGATGATGGGCGGCGTCGTAACCGTGATCTGGCTGGTGGTGCTCGTGCTGATGGTCTGGAATGGCTGAGCCGATGAACAGCGCATCCCGTGGGGCGGACCCCACAAAGCAGGAGGCCCGCCGCAGTTTGCGCGTGGGCGGGCTGAGTACACCAGGGCAGGTGGAGATGACGCAGTTGGGCTCAGCGGAGTTCGACGAGTTTTCTCCTTATCCGCCGATCGCGGACTACGGATTCCTGTCCGACTGCGAAGTCACCGCCCTCATCGCGCCGAGCGGCTCGGTGGAATGGATGTGCCTGCCGCGGCTCGACGACCCGAGCGTCTTCGGCTCGATGCTCGACAGGGACGCTGGCTGGTTCAGGTTCGGTCCAGCCGACATGGCCGTTCCAGCTGACCGGCGTTACCTGGCCGGGACGATGGTGCTCGAGACCGTATGGGACTGCGGCGAGGGCTGGCTGATTGTCAGGGACTGCCTGGTCATGGGGCCATGGCGGCACGAACATCCCGAGCAGCACTCGCACCGCAGGCCGCCGACCGACTACGAGGCGGAGAACATCCTGCTCCGCACCGTGCGGTGCACTAACGGCGCCGTACAGCTCGTGATGGACTGCCATCCGGCGTTCGACTACGGCAGGCACCGCGAGCACTGGTCCCATACCGATCACGGCTTCAATCAGGTGTCAGTGCAGCCTCCTGGCGGGAACCTGACGTTGACCCTGACCTCGGACATCAGGATCGGGATCGAAGGTCCGAGCGCCCAGGCGCGGACTCTGGTCAAGGAAGGCGAAACCCGCTTCTGCGCGCTGTCGTGGGGCAGCTGCGAGCCGCCGCGTAACTACGCGGACGCGAACTCAAGGCTGCTCTGGACCGCGCACCACTGGCGGCACTGGCTCGCGCGCGGCAGGCTGCCCGATCACCGCTGGCGTTCGCACCTGACCCGCAGCGCGCTGACCCTGAAGGGCCTCGCCTACGCGCCGACCGGCGCCATTGCCGCGGCCGCGACCACGTCGCTTCCCGAGACTCCGCGCGGCGAGCGAAACTGGGACTACCGCTATAGCTGGATCCGCGACTCGACGTTCGCCCTGTGGGGGCTGTTCACGCTCGGCTTTGAATGGGAGGGGAACGACTACTTCGCGTTCATCGCCGACATCATCCAGCGGGATCACGAGGACCTGCAGATCGTCTACCGGATCGATGGCGATCGCGACCTCGAAGAACATGTTCTGGACGAGTTGCACGGCTATCAGGGCGCCAAGCCGGTCAGGATCGGCAACAACGCTTACTCCCAGCGCCAGAACGACGTATGGGGAACGGTCCTTGATTCGCTGTACCTGCACACCAAGTCGCGGGACTGGCTGGATGACCGGGTCTGGCGGATGGCCAAGCAGCAGGTCGAGCAGGCCATCCTGCACTGGCGCGAGCCGGACCGCGGGATCTGGGAGATCCGCGGCGAGCCGAAGCACTTCACCTCGAGCAAGCTGATGTGCTGGGTAGCACTGGACCGCGGCGCGAGGCTAGCGCGGATCAGGGACGACCAGGATGCCGCCACCCGCTGGCAGCAGGTGGCGGACGAGATCCACGACGACATCTGCGCTAACGCTCTCGACAAGCGCGGCGTGTTCTGCCAGCACTACGACACGACGGCGCTGGACGCATCGCTGCTGCTGATGCCGCTGCTTCGGTTCCTGCCGCCGGACGACAAGCGGATCCGCGACACCGTGCTCGCGATCGCGGACGAGCTGTCGGTAGACGGGCTGATCACCAGGTACCGGGTGGACGAGACTGACGACGGCCTGACGGGTGAGGAAGGCACGTTCACGATCTGCTCGTTCTGGATGGTCTCGGCGCTCGCTGAGATCGGCGAGTACCAGCGCGCTCGCGACCTGTGCGAGAAGGTGCTCTCCTACGCCAGCCCGTTGCTGCTCTACGGTGAGCAGATCGACCCGCGGTCTGGCCGGCACCTGGGCAACTTCCCGCAGGCTTTCACGCACCTCGCGCTAATCAACGCGGTTATGCACGTCGTCAGGCACGAGCAGCAGGCGGCCAGGCGCGCCCTTGGCGATGACGCGACGATTTCACCGCGCCAGTAACTCCTAGCCAAGCGCCGAACGCAGGTCCTCGATCAGGTCGTCGCAGTTCTCGATCCCGACCGAGAGCCTGACCAGGTCAGCGGGCACCTCCAGCGGCGAGCCCGCCACCGAGGCATGAGTCATCCGCGCCGGATGCTCGATCAGCGATTCCACCCCGCCGAGCGATTCGCCCAGTGTGAACAACCTGGTGCGCCCGCACATCTCGACGGCTGCCGCCTCGCCGCCCGCGTGCCGGAATGAGACCATCCCGCCGAACCCTCGCATCTGCTTGGCGGCCACCTCGTGACCTGGATGGTCGGCCAGGCCGGGGTAATAGACCCGCGCGACGCGAGAGTGGTTAGCGAGCCATTTCGCTACCAGCGCCCCGTTATCGCAATGCCGGTCCATCCTGACCCCGAGCGTCTTCACCCCGCGCAGGGTGAGCCAGGCATCGAACGGCCCGCCGGCCGACCCGGCGGCGTTCTGCAGGAAGGCAAGGCGCTCGGCGAGCTCGGCGTCGGCGACCACCAGCGCACCGCCGACCACGTCAGAGTGCCCGCCTAGGTATTTCGTCGTGGAGTGGATCACCGCATCGGCACCCAGTGCGAGCGGCTGCTGCAGGTACGGCGACGCGAACGTATTGTCCACCGCGAGCAGCGCCCCGGCGGCGTGCGCGATCTGCGCGAGAAGGGCGATGTCGGCGATCGACAGCAACGGGTTCGTCGGCGTTTCCAGCCAGATCAAGGCGGGGCTGAACTGGGATACGGCCTTGCGGACCGCCTCAGGATCAGAGACCGGCACCGGGTGGTGCGTAATGCCCCACTGCGCGTGCACCTTGTCGAACAGGCGGAATGTTCCGCCGTAGGCATCGTGCGGGATCAGCACGTGGTCACCTGGCCGGCAGATCGTGCGGATCAGGCAGTCCTCAGCCGCCATGCCGGACGCGAACGCCAGCGCGCGAACGCCACCTTCGAGCGCAGCCAGGCATTCCTCGAGCGCTCCCCTGGTCGGGTTCGCGGTGCGCGAGTACTCATAGCCCTCGATCCAGCGGCCAGGACCCGTTGCGATAGCCCCGTCGTTGGCGGCCCCGTGGTTAGCTGCCCCGTGGTTAGCTGCCCCGTGGTTAGCAGCACTGAGCGATCCGCCGCGCACGCCGCCGACGCCGTCCTGCTTATAGGTGGACACCTGGTAGATCGGCGGCACCACCGCCCCGGTCACCGGGTCAGGCTCCTGCCCGGCATGAATCGCGAGGGTTTCAAATGCGTCGCCGCGCTCGATCTCTGCCACTGTTCCTCCGCCCGCGGACTCCCCCGGCCGTCAGCCGGACAGGTACATCAGAACATCCTGCCTGGTGATCATTCCCGCCGGCTTGCCATCGACCAGCACGACCGCGGCGCCGGCCTTCTCGAGCGCGGCGATGGCGGCGCTGATGGGCTCGCCCGACCCGATCATGGGCAGCGGCGCCGACATGTGCGCGGACACCGGTTCGCCGGGCGCGGCCCGCCCGGTCACCAGCGCCTCGAGCAGGTCTCGCTCGGTGATCGATCCGACCACCTCGGCCGCCATCACTGGCGGCTCCTCCTTCAGCACGGGCAGCTGGGAGACGTCGTACTCGCGCAGCGTCTCAATCACGTCCTTGACGGTTTCGCCGGGATGCGCGTGCACGAAGAGGGGCAACTGGCCTCGCTTGCGATCGAGCACGTCGGCGATCCTTGGCTCAGCGGTCTCTGAAGTCAGGAATCCGTAGTCGGCCATCCAGTCGTCGTTGAACACCTTCGACAGGTAGCCGCGACCCCCGTCGGGCAGCAGCACGACGATGACAGCATCCGGTCCTGCCTGCTTCGCGACCTGCAGCGCAGCGACGACGGCCATTCCGCCCGAGCCTCCGACAAGGAGCGCTTCCTCGGCGGCCAGCCGCCTGGTCATCAGGAACGAGTCGGCGTCGCTCACGCCGATGATCTGATCGCAGATCGTCTTGTCGTAGGTCTGCGGCCAGAAGTCCTCTCCTACGCCTTCGACCAGGTACGGCCTGCCGGTCCCGCCCGAGTACACCGAACCCTCAGGATCGGCTCCGACGATACTGACTGTGCCGCCGGATACCTCCTTGAGGTAGCGACCTGTCCCCGAGATGGTTCCGCCGGTGCCGATGCCGGCCACGAAATGGGTAACCCTGCCCTCGGTCTGCTCCCAGATCTCCGGGCCAGTAGTCAGGTAGTGCGACTCAGGGTTGGCCGGGTTCGCGTACTGGTTCGGCTTCCAGGCGCCTCTGATCTCCTTCGCCAGCCGGTCAGAGACGCTGTAGTAAGAATCTGGCGACTCCGGCGACACCGTCGTCGGGCAGACCACCACCTCGGCGCCGTAAGCGCGCAAGACGCTGATCTTGTCGGGAGCGACCTTGTCCGGGCAGACGAAAACGCACTTGTAGCCCTTCTCGGCCGCCACGATGGCCAGTCCTACGCCGGTGTTGCCCGACGTCGGCTCGACGATCGTGCCGCCAGGACGGATCTGACCAGAGGCCTCGGCGGCCTCGACCATCCGCAGCGCGATCCGGTCCTTCACCGAGCCGCCAGGGCTCATGTACTCGATCTTGGCCAGCACGGCCGGTGCGCTCGGACCTCCCCCAGTCGCCGGAGCGTGTCCGCTGCTCAGGTGGCGAGTGACTTTCCTGAGCCTGACAAGCGGCGTGTTTCCGATCAGATCGATGAGGGACTCATGCACGTGCATGGCTGCCAAGCCTAGCCGGGAAAAATTGCCGTGGCCCGGCTGATGCCTTTGCGCCGCCATGCATCTCGATGGACCCCTTTGACCTGCAAGGTAACGGGGATACCAAGGCTTGTACTAGCCCACACAGGACGAAGGTCTAAAGCCCGTTACCGTTCGCATTCGTGTTGTTACACTCTGTGCCCCAAGCACCACGCGCGGCATCTGAGCCGAGGGGGGACTCGTGGCAGTGTTGGTCGTCGATGAGACTGATGAGGGCGGGTTGCGCAGCAGTCCGCCACTTGAGCATTTCTTGCCCTGCCCGCCCTCTGTGAGCTCATTCAGGGAAGCAGTCGGCGACCTCGTCGCCGAGGTCGGCGAGGCCGCGCCGGTCGACGCCAGAGCTGCCGAGCGGATACTCGCGAGCCGCCTGGGTGAAGAAGAGTTCGTGACCTTGCTCGAGGAGACTCCAGACGGCTGGGACGCGACAGTAGCAAAGCTGTTGTTCGAGGTCAGGAACTACGAACCCAGCCCGCGCAACTCAACAGGCACGCTTTCCGCCCTCGTCAGGATCTCGTTGCTGGCTCAGATCGACGCGGTGTGGTGGGGGCGCGTACCTAGCTTTCAGACGGACTCCGACCTGTCCGCCGCCACCGACCTCGTGGATCTCGACGAGCTCGACGCCGACGGGCAGCTCGCATTCAGGTACCGGCACCAGGCGGTGACGCTGGCAGGGCGGGCGGCACGGTCGGCTCAGCGGCGGGCATTGCCCGGGCACGCGCCGAAGACCGCGGGCATCTTGCTGCCCAGGGCGCGGGCTCAGACTGTGGCCTGGCTGAACGACCTCGCCGAGGAGTTCGCCGAGGTCGCGCCGCCCAAGACGCCGCCGCTATGGGTGACCAGCGTAGCCAGGAGCGTCGACCATCAGCGGCACCTGAAGTCGCTTGGCTACATCGCGCTGCTTCCCAGCGCGCACTGCGTCGGCTACGCCGCCGATATCGAGATGCAGTGGTACCGCAGGTTCCGCGCGCACAGGCTGCTTCGCGGAATGCTGCTCGACCGGCAACGCGCGCACGAGATCAACGTCATCGACGAGGGCCAGGCCTGGCACGTCTGTCTGCGGCCCGACCTGGTCTACGGCCCCCGGGCTACCACCACGAACGTCAAGGTGCCGTCGGCTCGCGCGGGCAGCTGACGGTGTGCGGGATTGCCCTGATCGCGGGGCCGGGGGCGAACGAGGCCCTGTTCGGCCGGATGTTCGAGGCGCTGCGGCCGCGCGGCGATGTCGAGGAAGTTCTTCTGTCGGACGGCCTGCTGGCCGGAACGCAGCGACTGCGGATCGTCGACCCAGCGCGCGCGAAACAGCCGTGGATCTCGGCCGACCGGCGCTGGCTGCTGTGCTTTAACGGCGAAATCTACAACCACGCGGCACTGCGGGCCGAGTTGCGCGCGCTTGGCCGCGGGTTCCGCACCGACAGCGACACCGAAGTCATCATGGTGGCGTTCGACCAGTGGGGGGCGAACGCTGTCCAGCGGTTGCGCGGGGAGTTCGCGTTCGCGATCAGTGACCGCGCCTCTGGTGAGACGTACTTGGCCAGGGACGCCCTCGGAGTGAAGCCGCTGTACTGGTCGGCCGCAAACGGCTGCCTCAATGTCGCTTCGGAGATCAAGGCGCTCGTGCCAGCCGCGGCACAGATCCGCGAGGTGCCGCCCGGCAGCCACGGCTGGGCAGGCCCGTCCTCGGCGCCTGAGCTGACGTTCTATAGCGACCTGCTGAGCGACCGTGGTCCTGATGGTGAGTCGCGCCAGGTTACCGACGCCGCAGAGGCGGCAGCCCTGGTGCGGTTGGCGCTTGCCGACGCGATCGCGGTTCGCACCGACACGCGGCTACGGGTCGGCGTCATCCTCTCCGGCGGCCTGGACAGCTCGCTGACGCTGGCGCACGTCAGGGAGCGGCACCCGGACTGCGTGGCGTTCACTGTAGGCGCGCCGGGCAGCGCCGACATCGAGTACGCCAGCAAGATCGCCGCCGATCTTGGCGTCCGGCACGAGATCATCGAGATCGCGCCGCGATCGATCAAGCTCGACCAGGTCAGGGAGGCCATCAGGATCTCCGAGCTGACCGAGTACGGAGACATCATCAACGCGGTGGTGTCCGTGCCGCTGTTCCGGCGGATCGCCAGCATGGGGATCAAGGTCGTACTCACCGGCGACGGCTCTGACGAACTCTTTGGCGGCTACGCCATGTACGACCAGATCGAGCCAGCGCAGGCACGACGCCTGTTCCTGCACAAGCTCGCGAACCTAGGCAGGACCGAGCTCCAGCGGGTCGACCGGACCAGCATGGCCAGCGGCGTGGAGGTGAGGGTCCCGTTCCTCGATCCTGTCGTGGTCGATCTGGCGATGCGGCTGCCGCTGATGCTCAAGGTGCGCGACGGCGTGGAGAAGTGGATCCTCCGGCAGGCGTTCGCCGACATGCTGCCCGAATACATCAGGCGGCGGCCCAAGAACCCGATGTCGCACGCCTCTGGCCTGCACGAGCGGGCAAGGCTGTATAAGCCTCGGTTCGCGCGCATCCACCGCTCGTTCGGCTATCAGCTGCACGAGCCGGTCCGCAGGGACTTCTCCGTGCTGTTGAGTCAGTGCGGCAACGATCTTGACCTGGCAATTTCCCAGGCCACCGCGCAGCTCGACTACACCGCCAGGGAACACGCGAGGGACCTGGCCGGCGCGGCCAAACACAACGCCGCCTCGCTGATGGCGGACCTGGCTACCGGAGCCCGAGCCCGATGACGTGATCCTGGCTGTGAGCTACTGTGCGGTAAACAACCCGTTCCGCCAGGGAGCCAGCAATGCCAGAGGCAGTCATCGTCGCGACCGCGCGTTCGCCGATCGGGCGTGCTTTCAAGGGAAGCATGACCAGCATCCGTCCCGACGACCTGACCGTGCAGATGGTCAAGGCGGCGCTGGCCAAGGTGCCCCAGCTCAACCCGGCCGACATCGAGGACCTGATACTGGGCTGCGGGCTGCCGGGCGGCGAACAGGGCTACAACATGGCCAGGGTCATTGCAGTGATGCTCGGCCTCGATACGGTGCCTGGCACGACGATCACCAGGTACTGCTCGTCCTCGCTGCAGAGCACGAGGATGGCCTACCACGCGATCAGGGCAGGCGAGGGCGACGTATTCCTCAGCGCCGGCGTCGAGTGCGTCAGCAGGTTCGCCAAGGGCAGCAGCGACGGGGCTCCTGACACCAAGAACCCGGTCTTTGAACCGGCAGAGGAGCGGGCCGTCGCCCGTGCGACCGGAGGTGCGGACGCCTGGCATGACCCGCGCGAGGACGACCAGATCCCTGACGTCTACATCGCGATGGGCCAGACCGCGGAGAACGTCGCCCAGCTGCGCGGGGTGACCAGGGCCGAGCAGGACGAGTTCGGCGTCCGCTCGCAGAACCAGGCGGAAAAGGCCATCGCTGATGGTTTCTGGCAGCGGGACATCACCCCGGCCACCTTGCCGGATGGAACGGTCGTCTCCGCCGACGACGGCCCGAGGGCAGGTACGACGCTGGAGAAGGTGGCGACGCTGCAGCCGGTGTTCCGGCCGGACGGTACGGTGACGGCCGGTAACTGCTGCCCGCTCAACGATGGAGCGGCCGCGGTCGTGGTGATGAGCGACACCAAGGCGGCTGAACTCGGCATCACGCCGCTGGCCAGGATTGTCGCAACCGGCGTCACGGCGCTGTCGCCAGAGATCATGGGCCTGGGCCCGGTCGAGGCGTCCAGGCAGGCGCTGGCGAGGGCGGGCATGACGATCGAGGACATCGACCTCGTCGAGATCAACGAGGCCTTCGCGGCACAGGTCATCCCCTCCTACCAGGACCTCGGTATCGACATCGCCAAGCTCAACGTCAACGGCGGCGCGATCGCAGTGGGACATCCGTTCGGGATGACTGGTGCGAGGATTACCTCCACGCTGATCAACAGCTTGCAGTTCCACGACAAGACGTTCGGCCTCGAGACGATGTGCGTCGGCGGCGGTCAGGGCATGGCGATGATCTTCGAGCGCCTGTCGTGATGACAGCGCCTGTCGTGGCCCTGTGGTGATGACACTGTCCTGATGCCCTGCCCTGTCCTGAGCGGCCCTCGTTCAGTACAAAGTTGCATAACGGATGTGTCACGTTCAGGTCTTGCCAGGAGGCCTCCCGTAGTGCAGTCTCGACTCAGGAGATTCATCTCGGCATGGAGGTGCCCCTTGTCCCTGATCCACTCTCCGGAGATGCACAAAAATCTGATCGCCCGCATCCCGCGGGTAACCGGCAGTGATCTCCGAGAGTGGTTCCACCGCCTTGAATCGGGTCCGTCTTTTATGCGGCATGCCGAGCGGGCGACGTGGCTAGCGGACGAGCACGGGCTGTGCGACGCCTACGCCGTGGCCATCGTGCACGAGTACGAGGTACAGCGCCGTATCCGGCTCAACAGCGCCTGATCAGAACCCATGCAACTGGAGCGCGCCCGGGAGTTCATGCGCGCCAACCACCGGGCCGTGCTTGCCACCCGCCGATCCGACGGCCTTCCGCAGCTGTCGCCGGTGACCGTTGGCGTCGACGGTCAGGGCCGGGTGATCATCAGCACCCGCGAGACGGCCATGAAGACCAAGAACCTGCAGCGAGATCCGCACGCCTCCATCTGCGTCATGAACGACGGATTCTTCGGTGACTGGGTCCAAGCCGAAGGCACCGCCGAGATCATCAGGCTTCCCGATGCCATGGACCTGCTCGTCGACTATTACCGCGCCATCTCCGGTGAGCACCCTGACTGGGACGACTACCGGCAGGCTATGCAGCGCGACCGGCGGGTCATCGTAGCCATCACTCTCAACCGGGCAGGCCCTGACCGCAGCGGCTAGCACCACGGCGGAGGCCGACGGGACCGCGGCGGTTGACCCGGCCGGCTGTAACGCGGCCACTGCACGGGAAGCCGGAGCTGTCCGGGACGCCGCAGCTGGCTGGAACCCGGCCGCCGACTGCGCTCGCGCACGTGCACGCCAGCGGACATTCTTCGGCGGCAAGCCGTTAACGTAGCCGGGCATCCCGGCCTCCCAGAATTAACCGTGTCGCCCTCTGCGCGTTGATCGCCAGCATCTCCATGGGTGTGTGATTCATATTTTCGGAATGGCTCGAAACCAACATGACTCACGAGTAGTGAATCGCAAATTCTGGCTCGCAAACCCCGGATGCCAAACCTGGCTTGATACTTCGGATGTCGCGCTGAACGGTTAGTTCACGCCTCTGACCTGCGATGATATGCAGAAAGACCCTCCATCAGGAGGGCCTTTCTGAATCGGTACCCCCGGTCGGGCTCGAACCGACACTACGGCCCTTTTAGGGGGCTCGCCTCTTCCCTTGGGCTACGGGGGCTCGGAAATCGTACCTCAAGATGCGCTGTTTATTCAAACATTCCCCGGAATCGGACAGCGCACACTTATAGGCGACCAAATCGTAATTAGCCGTGCGAACATCTGTGCAGTTGCACGTGCAATTCGGCAATTTTTCTTCACTGCTCGTGCAGCAATCCGAGCTCGCCAGCCAGCAGGAAGCCCGGTGACGCCTGCCCTGCAGAACGCGTCTGATCAGGCCAAACCCGCGAAACTGCGGGCACGCTCGAAGACGTCGTCGAGCATCGGTCCCGTGACGCGGCCGGTGAAAGTGTTCTGCTGGCTTGGGTGGTAGCAACCAAGCACCAGCAAGCCGGATACGTCCGCTTCTGCGCCGTGGCCGAAGGCCGGCCGCGGCACCGGGACGGGACGTCCCATCCTCGCGACCTCCCGCCAGGCCGCCTGCCAGGCGAAGTGGCCAAGGCACACGATGACTCGCAAGCTGTCAGCTGCCTGGTCCAGTTCGGCGGCGAGCCATGGTTCGCAGGCGTCCCGCTCGGCAACGGTCGGCTTGTTTTCCGGCGGTGCGCACCGTACCGCTGCGGCCATCCTGGTGCCGATCAGCCGCTGTCCGTCACCGGCCGTCACGCTGGTGCGCTGGACAGCAAGACCGCACCGCCAGAGCGATTCGAAGAGGACGTCGCCGCTTCGGTCCCCGGTAAAGATGCGGCCGGTCCTGTTCCCGCCGTGTGCGGCCGGCGCAAGCCCGAGAATGACGATCCCTGGCTGCTCGTCGCCCCACCCGGGAATGGGACGTCCCCAGTAACGTTCAGCCGCGAAGGCGCGGCGCTTGGCGGCGGCAACCTGCTCGCGCCACGCGACCAGCCGAGGGCATGCCCGGCACACAGACTGACGGGCGGCCAGCTCCGCGAGCGATCCGGCGCTTCCGGCCAGTTCGCGCACGCTCTGGGCGTCGGATGCGATCGGTGTCGCTGCGGTGGCCGGATCCTCCGGCCAGCCGGTTCCTGGCTCAACAGGACTGCCGCCCGCGGTATCAGCCGTGGTCATGAGGCGGCAGCATCGTGCGCCGGCTCGGTAACAAGCGACCATGCGATGCCGTCGAGGATGTCATGCTCGCTGGCGACGACCTCACCGAAGCCGAATCTGGTGGTGGCCCGGTCGAGAATCAGCGCGCCAGCCCCGATCACGTCGACGCGGCCAGGGTGGATGACGGGGTTAGCCGCGCGCTGCGCATGGTTCATGCCCAGCAGATCCGTGGTGACCTCGTGGACGCGAGCCGCGCTGATCCGCGCATGGTGTATCAGGGACGGGTCATAGCGGGCGAGGCGCAGCGCAACCGCCGTCACCGTCGTAACCGAGCCAGCAAGCCCGACCAGCGTGCGGGCCTTATCAGCGGGCACGTGCCGTGCCACCGTGGTCAGTGCAGCGTCGATGTCCGCCGTCGCAGCGTCGATCTGCTGCTGAGTCGGCGGGTCGTCGCGCAGGTGCCGTTCGGTGAGCCGGACGCAGCCGATGTTGACCGACAGCGCGGCGAGTTCGTCCCGGCCGGCTCCGGCGCCGCCGAACACGAACTCGGTCGAGCCGCCGCCGATGTCCACCACGAGGAACGGCGGTTCCGGCCGGCTGGCCGTGCCTGCCAGGCCCGGCTTGCTCGGCGGTCCGAGCTCCGCGGTAGCACCGCAGAAGGACAGGTACGCTTCATCGGCGCCGCTGATCACCTCGGGGTCGATCCCGAGTATCCGCTGGACACCGCTGGTGAACTCGCCAGAGTTGGAGGCGTCTCGGGTCGCGCTGGTGGCCACCAGCCTGACCGCCTCCGCGCGGGAATCGCCGATTGCCTCGGCGTACTCCTCGAGCATGGCGAACGTCCTGGCCAGCGCCTCGGGTGCGAGCCTGCCGGTGGCGTCTACGCCCTGGCCGAGGCGGACGATTTCCATCCTTCGCAGCACGTCGGTGAGCTGATTGCGCCCGGCGTCGATGTCGGCAATCAGCAGGCGAAGCGAGTTCGTGCCGCAATCGATCGCGGCGACCCGCCGCCGGGTAGATGGGGCCATGGTTGTCCTCCGCGACGCCTCAGGCTGGGACGTCGACGCACGGCCCGGCCGCCCACCACTCTCCCATAGCGGTCAAGGCCTCGCGTCCGAGCGGGTTCGTCCCAGGCACCGCCAGCTCGTGCGCCACCAGCGCGTGCAAGCACTTGACCCGGTCGGGCATCCCGCCCGCGGTCGGCGCGTCAGCGGGCAGCGGCTCCACCCCGGTGGCCGCAGCGACCGCCCCGCGCCTTTCCGCGTAGTCACGGTGCGCGGATAGGTACGCGCTGCGCAGCTTGGGGTCAGCGCGCAGCCGTTCGGTCATCTCGCGCATCATCCCGCTCGCCTCCAGACGGCTCGCGGCCGCGCATGCGCGCACGCAGGTCAGGTAGTACAGCGTGGGGAACGGCGTCCCGTCAGGCAGCCGTGGCGGTGTCTCGATCACGTCGGGAAGGCCGCACGGGCACCGGTGGGCCACTGCGCGAGCGCCTCGGGGCGTCCTGCCGAGCTGGCGGCTCACAGCCGCCAAGTCCGCACCCTCCAAGCTCACGCCCGAGCGCCCGTCCCGGCCGGGCCTGCGTTCACGGTACCGATGCGACAGTCATCAGCTGGCGGCGCAATGGATGTCACGCTGAGGCACCCGCGAGCGCTGCTCTGCGCCTGCTTTGGCTTCGTCTGCTGGTTGGCGTGCTGTACCGACTTCCACAACCGCGCGTACCACGGGATCCCGTCGGCCCGCCCTGCGGCGCCCTGCGCGTCCTTCGGCGCGGGCTCGATGATGACGTAGCACTTCTGGTTCGGGAAGCACATGTGCAGCCGGTCCCGAGCTTGGCGTTCGATGTAGGAAGGCTCGTGCAGGTGCTTCTGCTGCTGCCGGAGCTCTCTCAGGTGCAGCATGGTCTGCCGGCGCTGGGCCTGAAGCTGATCGATCTGCCTGCGCTGGGCGATGTACTCGCGGATCGGATAGGCCAGGCTCAGCGCGATCGCGCACAACACCACGGCCAGGATCGCCGCCCGCCCGGTGAAGCGCGGCCGGTTGACAGCTGGCCGCGCGGTACGGCTGCCCGGCTCGGTCACCGGCCCGCTTCGGCGAACCGGGGAAACGCGGCCTGGCCCGCGTAGGCTGCCGCGTCGTCGAGCCGCTCCTCGATTCGCAGCAATTGGTTGTACTTGGCGACGCGCTCCGACCTCGCAGGCGCGCCCGTCTTCATCTGACCGCAGTTCACGGCCACGGCGATATCGGCGATCGTGGTGTCCTCGGTCTCGCCGGAGCGATGGCTGAGCATGCAGGAGAAACCACCCCGCTGGGCAAGTTCCACCGCGCTGAACGTCTCGGTCAGCGTCCCGATCTGGTTGACCTTGACCAGCAGCGCGTTGGCTGCCCGCTCCTCGATCCCGCGCCTGATCCGTTCGGGGTTGGTGACAAAGAGGTCGTCACCGACGATCTGGACCCGGTGCCCGATCTGGTGGGTCAGCTCGCGCCAGCCTGACCAGTCCTCCTCGGCGAGCGGGTCCTCGAGGGAGACGATCGGGTACGCGTCGAGCCAGCGCTCGTAAATCGCCGCCATCTCCGCCGCAGTCTTGACGTGGCCTTCGAAGGTATAGCCGTCCGCACCATGAAACTCGGTGGCTGCCGCGTCGATCGCGATCGCCACGTCCTGTCCGGGGGCGAAGCCAGCCTGCCTGATCGCCTCTATCAGCAGGTCAAGCGCGGCTTGGTTGTGCTCGAGGTCGGGAGCGAAGCCGCCCTCATCGCCCACGCCGGTATTCAGGCCATGCTTCTTCAGCACCGCCTTGAGGCTGTGGTAGGTCTCGGTGCCCCAGCGCAGCGCCTCGGAGAAGGTGCTCGCCCCGATGGGCGCGACCATGAATTCCTGGATGTCGACGTTGGTATCGGCGTGCGCGCCGCCGTTCAGGATGTTCATCATCGGCACGGGCAGCACATGCGCGTTCGGTCCGCCCAGGTAGCGGAACAGCGGCAGCTGCGTCGACTCTGCCGCCGCGCGCGCGACGGCTAGGCTGACGCCGAGGATCGCGTTGGCCCCCAGCCTCGACTTATCAGGGCTGCCGTCGAGATCGATCATGGCGAAGTCGACCAGCCGCTGCTCGTCGACGTCCTGGCCGAGCAGCTCGGGCTGGATCTCGTCGATGACGGCGTTCACGGCCTGCTCGACGCCCTTGCCGCCGTACTCCTGGCCGCCGTCCCGCAGTTCGACTGCCTCGAACGCACCGGTCGACGCTCCGCTCGGCACAGCCGCCCTGCTGTGCGTGCCATCGTCGAGCACGACCTCGACCTCCACGGTCGGGTTGCCTCGCGAATCGAGAATCTGCCTGGCGTGGATGGCCTCAATGGACGACAAGGGAGAACTCCCCATACGGGATCACAGTTTCTCCGTCGGAGCCTAACCGAGCCCGCGAATCAGTCTGCGCTCGGCACGCCGGTCGCCAACCAGCCGCGTTTCACCGCAAGCACGCCGAAACGAACAGCACCGGTGCTGTGTGAGCCGGGAGGCTACGCGCTGGACGATGAACGTTCCCACGCCTGGAACCGGTCCCGGAAAGCGCTGGCGGCGCGCCGTAGCTCGAGCTCAGGGTCGATGCCTGCCGACCGTGCCTTCGTCACGAGCGCGAACAGCTCGGCCCCGATCTCGCTGACCTGGGCCGAGTCCGGCTCCGCCAGATCGGCGGCTTTGGCATGGTCGTCCCGGCCAATGACGGCGAGCTCGTCTGGCGCCCCAGCCGATTGTGCCCTGCGTTGCAACTGGGCTGCCAGTGACAATGCCGGCTGCGCCATCGGAACGCCGTCGAGCGCGGACGACGGACCACCGCCTGCGGCGGCCCGCTCCTCGGCTTTGATCGTCTCCCAGTTGCGCTTCACCTCGTCTGCGCCAGACACGCTGACGTCGGCAAAGACGTGCGGATGCCGGCGGACGAGCTTGTCGGCAATTCCCCTGGCCACGTCGTCGATGGTGAAGCCGGTGCCGTCGGTTCGCTCAGAGGCGATCCTCGCGTGGAACAGCACCTGCAGCAGGACATCACCCAGCTCGCCCCTGAGCTCGGTCAGGTCGTGCCGCTCGATCGCCTCGAGCGTCTCGTAGGTCTCCTCGAGCAGGTACGGCACGAGCGACTCGTGCGTCTGCCTGGCGTCCCATGGGCACTGCGATCGCAGCCTGTCCATGACCGCGACGAGGTCAAGCAGCGCGGTGCCGGTGACATGCGCCGGGTCGTCGCCCGGCCGGTCGGGCGGCGCGTTTTCGCCCTGGCTCATCGCCAGGTCAGCACTTCGGCGTCAGCTGCGGCGCCGGGCTGGCCGACTGCTTGCCCGGTGCCGCCGCCAGCTTGCTGGTGGCCGGCACGACGGCGAACTGGCTGTAGTCGTAGGCGCCGTACTGCGGGTTCACCTTAATGTTCAGGCTCTTCGCGGCCAGGCACTGAATACGGGTGACCTTCAGCTGCAGGACCCGCTGCGCGGCCGCCGTGGTCGGAGGGACGCCGTTGTCGAGCCTGTCCTGCAGCTTGAGCTGGATCGCGATCCAGCGGCCCAGCTGAGGCAGCAAGTCGGGCGGCAGCCCGTTGACGATGGCCGCCTCGTCGAGCGTGTCGCCGGCCTGTCCGGCCCTGGCCTTCTCATCGTTGAGCTGCTTTTGCGCCTGCGCGGGCGTGACCGTGATCCCGGTGCGCTTAGCGATCTGATCAGTCGTCGCGAACCGCAGCATCCAGGTGAGCACCTGCCGTGGCATGTCAGCCTGCGTGTACTGGATCTGCAGCTTGTGCTTGTGGGCCTGGAATCCGGAATTGAGGTTAGCTACCTCGGCAGCCAAGGTCGCGGTTGAGATCCGGTGATTGTGATACAGCGCCGCCGCGCCGAGCTGATTCTGCCCGCAACCGGTCACCGCCAACGTGCCGGCCGCCGCAAGCGCCGCGACCGCCGCCCACCTGGGGGCGCCGCGCCGCCCGATCATCCGCCGCACCTCTTGTCTCCTTCGCACGCGTGAACCGGCCAGCGGGCCCGGCCGAGCGAGCCATAGCGTCGCCGCTACTTTAGCCGCCGGCCGGTGCTGCCGAGCCAGGTGCCGTCCGGCCGCTACCTACTTGCTGGCTCGCTGCCGCCGGCCGGTCCGGCCTGGTGGCCGGCCAGTTCCTCGCCGAAGATCGCATCGAGGAGCTGCTCGCACCAGGTGAGCAGCTCGCTGTCGCGCATTGACGGGGCACCGAGCGGGGTCACCGATCCTGAGCTGGCGCTGGATCGGCCGGAGCCTGAACCTGGCCCATGGCCTGCCTTCGGGACCGGTACGAGCATCGTACGCACCGCGCGCTTGATCAGGGTCCGCGGGTACAGCCGGTGCACCCTGACCTCGCGCGACTCGGGCAGTTCGACCGGCGCGAACCTGATGTGGTTGCCCTGCTGGGTGATGTCGGTGAGCCCGGCCCGCCGCGCTTTCGCGCGGAGCCTGGCCACCTGCAGCAGATTCTCCACGGCCCGCGGTGGCGGCCCGAAGCGGTCCGTCAGCTCATCAGCGACCGCAGCGATGTCCGCATCGGAGTCGATCGCGGCGATCGAGGTGTAAGCCTCGAGCCTCAGCCGCTCGCCCGCGACGTAGTCGTGCGGAATGTGCGCATCGACCGGGAGCTCAACCCTGACCTCGGCGCGCTCGGCCGGGCCGTCGCCCTTCATCTCGGTCACGGCCTCACCGATCATCCGTACGTACAGGTCGAACCCGACACCGGCGATGTGGCCGGACTGCTCGCCGCCCAGCAGGTTGCCCGCCCCGCGGATTTCAAGATCCTTCAGCGCGACGAACATCCCCGCACCCACCTCTGTATGCTGCGCGACCGTCGCGAGCCGCTCATGCGCGGTTTCGGTCAGCGGCTTTTCCGGCGGGAACAGGAAGTACGCGTACCCGCGCTCCCTGCTGCGGCCGACACGCCCTCGCAGCTGATGGAGCTGTGACAACCCGTAGGCGTCGGCACGGTCGACGATCAGCGTGTTGGCGTTGGGGATGTCAAGACCGGACTCCACGATGGTCGTGCTGACGAGCACGTCGAACTTCTTGTCCCAGAAGTCGACCATGATCTTCTCGAGCGTGTGCTCGTTCATCTGGCCGTGCGCGACCGCGACCCTGGCCTCAGGAACCAGCTCCGCTACTCGCGCAGCCACCCGGCCAATCGACGCGACCCGGTTGTGGACGAAGAAGGTCTGACCGTCCCGCAGCAGCTCGCGCCGGATAGCGGCCGCGATCTGCTTCTCGTCGTACGCCCCGACGAAGGTCAGCACCGGGTGCCGCTCCTCCGGGGGCGTCAGGATCGTGGACATCTCCCTGATCCCGGCCACGCCCATCTCGAGCGTTCTCGGGATCGGCGTCGCCGACATCGAGAGCACGTCGACCTGGGTGCGCATCGACTTGAGGTATTCCTTGTGCTCAACTCCGAACCGCTGCTCTTCGTCGATGATGATCAGCCCGAGGTTCTTGAACCTGGTCTCCGGCGACAGCAGCCGGTGTGTGCCGATCACGACGTCGACGGTTCCGTCCGCGATTCCGGCCAGCGTCGCCGCGACCTCCGAGTCGGACTGGAACCTCGAGAGTGCCCGCAGCTCAACGGGGAACGGGCCGTAGCGCTCGCCAAACGTCTGAATGTGCTGCTGCACCAGCAGCGTGGTAGGGACGAGGACGGCCACCTGCTTGCCGTCCTGCACCGCCTTGAACGCGGCCCGCACCGCGAGCTCGGTCTTGCCGTAGCCGACGTCGCCGCAGATCAGCCGGTCCATCGGGATCGACTTCTCCATGTCGCGCTTGATCTCGTCGATCGCGGCGAGCTGGTCGGGCGTCTCGATATACGGGAACGCGTCCTCGAGCTCGCGCTGCCAGGGCGTGTCCTGGCCGAACGAGTACCCCGGCGAGGCGATCCTGGCTGAGTACAGCCTGATGAGCTGGGCTGCGATCTCCCTGACCGCTTTGCGCGCCCGGCCCTTCGTCTTGGCCCAGTCTGCGCCGCCCAGCCGGTGCAGGCTCGGCGCCTCGCCACCGGAGTACCTGGTGACCTCGTCGAGCTGATCGGTGGGCAGGTAGAGGCGGTCAGGCGGCTGACCGCGCTTGCTCGGCGCGTACTCGATTACCAGGTACTCGCGGGTAGCGCCCTGGATAGTCCTGCTGGTCATCTCCAGGTACCTGCCGACTCCGTGCTGGCTGTGCACGACATAGTCGCCAGGTGTGAGCTGGAGCGGGTCGATGCCGCCGCGCCGCCTGCTCGGCATCCGGCTGCGGTCCCTGCCGCCGGCCCGCTGGCCCGAGATATCGTCCTCGCCGAGCACCGCGAGCTTGATTTCCGGCCAGACGAAGCCCGCGTCGAGGAGCCCGGTGGCAACGACCGCCACGCCAGGCTCCGGCGGTTCCGCAAGGTCGCCTGCCCGCGCTCCGAGGTTTTCACCGCGCAGGATCTCGGCGAGTCGCTGTGCTGGCCCGTGCCCCTCGGTCACCAGCGCGACCCGCCATCCTGAAGCCAGCCAGTCCCGGACGTCGCTGATCACGCGCGAGGTATCGCCGTGGTAGGCGAAAGCAGGGCTGGCCAGCATCCGGAATGAGTCCCGGCCAGGGGTTTCGTCCAGATCGGCATCGTCATCGGCTTCGCCTGCCGGGGCGACAGACCGCGCGGTTGCCCGGCCGGCGTCGTTCCACGTGGTGTCGGCCGCTGCCTCGGTTGGGTCTGCCGGGTCCTCGGTACCGAAGGGCGTGATGGTCCACCACCGGACGCCGAGGTCAGCCGCGGCCGCACGTACCTCGGTGATCGGCCGGAACGCTGCTCCGCCCAGGTCGATCGGGACCTCGGCGCCAGCCGCAGCGTTGATCCACGAGGCCTCGAGGAACTCCTGGCTCGTCCTGACCAGGTCGGCAGCGCGGGCTCTGATCCGTTCCGGGTCGCAGGCGACCACGATCGCACCAGGCGGGAGCGAGTCGAGCAACAGCTCCATCCGGTCGGCAAGCAGCGGCGCGAACGCCTCCATGCCCTCGACGGTGATTCCGTCGGCGAGCTTGCCGAGCACGTCGCCCAGGCCCGGGTACTCACCGGCGAGCTGCTTGGCACGGTGCCGCACGCCCGGGGTCAGCAGCAGCTCGCGGCAGGGCGGAGCCCACAGCGACTCAACCGAGGTGCCGAGCGAGCGCTGGTCGGCCGCGCGGAACGGCCTGATCTCCTCGATCTCCGAACCGAAGAACTCGACCCTGAGCGGGTGCTCTTCCGTTGGCGCGAAGACGTCGAGTATCCCGCCGCGGACCGCGATCTCGCCGCGGTTGGTGACCAGGTCAACCCTGGCGTAGCCGATCTCCACCAGCCGGGCCACCACGTCCTCGAGCTCGGCATGTTTGCCCTGGTCAAGCCGGACGGGTTCGAGCTCTCCCAGACCGCTCACGAGCGGCTGCAGGACGCTGCGAATCGGGGTGGCGACAACCTGCAGGGGACCCGACCTGGGGTCGCCGTGCTCAGGCCTGATCAGCCGGCGCAGTACCGCGAGCCGCCTGCCTGAGGTGTCGGAGCGCGGCGACAGCCGCTCGTGCGGAAGCGTCTCCCACGCGGGGAAGTACCCGGCGGCGTGCGGGTCAGGCAGCAGCGAGGTGAGGGCGTTAGTCAGGTCTTCTGCTTCACGCGCGGTGGCGGTGATGGCGAGCACAAACCGCGGATTGTCCTGCTCGCTGGAGTCATGAGCGCCGCTCATGGTGGCCAGCGCAGCGACGAGTAGGGGACGAAGGGCCGGCGGCGCGACCAGGTCGGCGTCTCCAGCGCCTGGCTGTCCGACGTATTGGAGTGCGTTGCGTAGCTGCGGGTCCTCGGCGACGATGCCCAGGAGGCCAGACAGGCTCATTTCTTCCTCTGCGCTTGAGCGGGCTTGAGTGCGGGCAGCACAACTGGCCCGCGTTCAGGCTCGAACGCGGGTTAGATCACCAGTCTACTTCGCCGGCAGAGCCTTGGCCCGGCGGCTTGGGCCTCCGGTGCACGCGGGTAACCTCAGGCATGCTGCCTTCCGGCGGCGGTCGGAGGATCGATCGGAGGTCGCAGTGACGGCACAGGCGCAGGCGGCCGACGTCGATCCCGCCTCGCTCTCGTCGGTGACGCTCGGCGTTCGCCAGCTCGGCGATCTCGAGCTGATCCTGTCGGGTGCGTTCGCGCCGCTGACCGGCTTCATGACCGAGGCAGATGTTGCGGCGGTCGACAAGTCGGCAACGCTGGCCGATGGCACCCCGTGGCCGGTTCCGGTGACGCTCGAGGTTGCCGCTGATAGTGTCCCGGCCGACGCGGAGCGGGTACTGCTGGCCGACCCCGAGGGAACGCCGCTAGCGGTCCTGACCATCACCGAGCGGGCCGCTGTCCCTGGCAAGGGCGACCGCGTGCTGCTCGCTGGCCCGGTGCACGCGAACCGGGTGCCAGAGCACGGGTCGTTCCGGCGCCTCATGATCCCCCCTGAGCAGGCCAGATCTGAATTCGGCGGCCAGCCGGTGCTGGCATTCGCGACAAGGGGGCCGATCGGCGGGCGGCAGATCGGCTTGCTCAAGCACATGGCCGGCCAGCTCAAAGCGCGGCTGCTCGTGCTGCCGATGGTGGCTGGGCCTGCCGACGTCGTTAAGCAGCCTGAAGCGCTGATCCGCACCATCCTTGCTGCGGCGGAGAGCATGCCGCCTGGAACGCTCGTGGTTCCCGTGCCGTATGCCGAGCGATCCGGTCACGACCGGGACCGGGACCTCGCCGCGATCGCGGTCATCGCCGCCTCGCATGGTGCAACCCATCTGATGGCGGATGGCTGGCGCGGATTGTCGCCAGCCGCGTCCACAGACCCATTCCACGAGCCTGCGCAGCTCGCCCTGCTCCCTGCCGCGCCGATCCCGGTGATGCCGGCCGGCGACTGGGCATATGACCGGCAGGCAGAGGTGTGGCGGCCGCTCGCCTTCATCGAGCCAGGAACCGAAGTAGAGGACCTCACGCCCGATCAGCTCGCTGACATGCTCGACGGGGGCCAGCCGATCCCGTCCTGGTTCGCGTCAGAGTCGGTGGCCGCCGAACTCAGGCACGCCAGGCCGCCGCGCTCAGAACGCGGCTTCGTGCTGTTCCTGACCGGCCTGTCCGGCTCCGGCAAGTCCACGATCGCCAGGGACTTGCGCGATCTGCTTGCGGAACGCGGCGACCGCCGGGTGTCGCTGCTCGACGGCGACCTGGTGCGTTCGCTGCTTTCGGCGGGCCTGACCTTCTCGCGCGAAGACCGCGACCTCAACATCGCGCGAATTGGTTACGTGGCGGCCGAGATCGCCAAGCACGGTGGCATCGCGATCTGCGCGCCGATCGCACCGTTCGCTGCAGCGAGGGAACGAGCCAGGCAGATGGTCTCCGAAGTGGGCGACTTCCTGCTCATCCATGTCGCCACACCGGTGGAGGTATGCGAGCAGCGTGACCGCAAAGGCCTTTATGCCAAGGCGCGAGCAGGCCTGATCAAGCAGTTCACCGGAGTCAACGATCCGTATGAGGAACCGACCGACGCGATCCTGGTGCTCGACACCTCGGTGATCAGCCGTGAGCAGGCGACAGAGAAGATCATGACGATGCTCATCACCGGCGGCTGGCTCCCGGCCGCGGACGACGGCCGGTAAGACTGCGGTTCAGTCCTGGTCTTCTGAGCGCGTGCCCGCGTCGAGCCGCTCACGGAAGTTCGTCAGCCGCTTGCTCAGTGCCCCTGACATCGCCGAGCGCTGGGCATTCAGGACGAAGTAACTAATCAGGCCGCTGATCAGGATCGCACCCGCCAGCAGCAAGATGCTGCGGGCACCGACGAGGTACAGCAGCAGGAACACGATCACGAACAGGCCGAGCCGCAGCACCGTGTAAGACATAGTCGCGCGCATAACAGCCTCAGCCTAGTCGCTGTCCGCAGGCCGCTGACCCGCGCGTTCACCCGCCGTGCCGAGAAGGCCGGCCAGCAGCACGGGGTCGACGTTGCCACCGGACAAGATTGCAACGCGCCTGCCCGCTGAGGGAAGTTCTGCCGACCTGAACAGGCAGGCCGCGACGGCCACAGCGCCGCCCGGTTCGGCGACCAGTCTCGCGCCGGTGGCGAGCAACCGCATGGCCGCTCGGATCTCGTCGTCGGTCACCGTGATGATGTCGTGCACCTGCGCCTGGAGGTGCTGCCACGGCAGCTCACCGACCTGATCGACGCGCAGCGCGTCGGCGATCGTCCGCTGTGTCTGCTCCGGGCTCCAGGCAACCCGGTGCCCCTTTCGCAGCGAGTCCCTGGCATCTGCGGCGAGTTCCGGTTCGACCCCGACAATCAGGGCGTGCGGGCATGCGGCGGTAACGGCCGCCGCGACACCTGCGATGAGGCCGCCGCCGCCGACCGGACATACAACCACCTCGACGTCCGGGCAATCGGCGGCAATCTCCCGGCCGACCGTTCCCTGACCTGCAATGACTTCTCTGTGTTCAAATGGCGGTATCTCTGTGTAACCATGTCTGGCGACCAGTTCAGCGACGACCGCCATTCTGTTCGCAAGACCCGGTTCACAGGTCACGATATTCGCGCCCTGCGAACGCGCCGCCCTGACTTTGACCTCAGGGGCGTTAGTCGGAACCACAACAGTTGCTGACACACCGAGCAGCGCCGCGGCATATGCGACGGCATGCGCATGATTGCCGCTAGAGTGGGCAACGACTCCCCTGCTGCGTAGTTCAGGCTGCAGTGCGCTAATCGCCGTGTAGGCGCCTCGCAGCTTGAAAGCGCCGGTGGGCTGCAGTGACTCGGGTTTGATCAATAGCGCCGGTTCGACACCCGCGAACGGGACGAGCGGTGTATGAACCGCTACGCCGCGCAACCGATCTGCGGCTATCTGGATTTCAGTTACCGACACAAGGTGAGACACGGATCTACCCTACGTGTTCACGCCGTCATCGACAGGTGTCGGTCAAAGCAATACGACAGGGGCGTGAACAAAATTTTTACGGAATCTGAGGAGAATAGTGATCTTTAGTTATTAAGATAAAGATTGAGTGAGGGGGGTCTAGGCGAGCAAGGAGCACCAAAATGGACGGGCAAAGTGATCGCCTGCTAACTCCCGGAGAGGTTGCAGCCCTCTTCCGTGTTGATCCCAAGACCGTCACCCGCTGGGCTGCATCCGGCCGGATCAGCAGCATCAGGACTCCGGGCGGCCACCGGCGTTACCGTGAGGTCGAGATCCGGGCTCTGCTCGGCATCGACGCGGACCCGGCGCCGAACGCTGATCAGGCGAGTTAAGGCAACGTCGCATGCGGTTCGCTGGCATCGCGACCATCGGGGGGCACCCGCGCTGATGATTTCGCGACTGTTACAGGTCGGCGGCAGACCCAGAGCCGGACCGAGAAGC
>DATELR010000166.1:0-6187 GCA_035276345.1 Streptosporangiaceae bacterium
TCCTGGCTGCGGCCAGAACATCGGCACAGTACCGCTCGGCTTCAGCTGTCTCGCCGATCCCGCCCAGAATCCTTGCCAGGATGATGTTGCAGTGCCGACCGATATATCCGGGTATAGCGGTTTGGTCTATCTGCTGCGCCTCGCGAAGCCACGCGACGGCCTCCTCGTTATTCAGCTGGTACACGGCCTCTGTCCCGAGCCAGTACAGTGCGTACGCCTCGCCCGCCGCATCGCCAAGTTCCCTGGACAAGGCGAGGGCCTTGCTGCCGTCCGCCGCGGCCTCTGGCATGCGGCCAAGGTTCGCTAGCGCGCCGGAACGCCACGCGAGCGCGCGGGCCAGCACAGGCGCTGGCGTGCGCTCCGCGAAGGCGTCGCGCACGGCGGTGAGGTGTCTGAGGCTGGTTGGCACTGTCGTGCCCGCGGTCAGCAGGCCGCGCCAGAGATGCGTTTCGCACCATTGCTGGCTCGCCACGGCGGTGCGCTCCGCGGCTGCGGCCAGCATCTGGTAGCCGGTCGCCCAGCGGCCGCGCAAGAGCCACCATGGCGCCAGGGCAATGGCAAGCCTCGGCGCGGAATCTGAGTCGTGCTCTAGCGCCCATCCGAGCGCCTGCTGCATGGTGGCATCCTCGGCGTCCAGCCAGTGGGCTGCTGCGACCTCCCTGTCGGTGCTTTCCAGGCCGCCTGCTGCCTGCTCGGCCACGTTAAGCGCGAATGTGGTCAGCGCGGCTGCCGCCGCATGCTCCTCCCCGGACTCCGCGAGCCGTCCGGCGCCGAATGCACGCAACGTCTCGAGCATCAGGTAGCGGCGCCGCCCGTCCCTGCTCTCTCGGGGAGGCACGATCAGCGAACAGTCGACAAGCCGCAGTACCGCGCGTCCCGCTTCCGGGCCGGCGACATCCTCTGCCGCGCCCAGCGTGAACGGGCCAGGAAAGACCGAAACCAGCTGGAAGACACGCTGGTCCTCCTCGCTCAGCAGCTGATAGCTCCATTCCACCGTCGCCGCCAGCGACTGCTGCCTGGCCGGGGCGAGCCGGTCTGACCCCGCCAGCAGGCCGCCCTGATCGTCCAGGCGGTCAAGTAGTGGACCGACGCCGAGCGCCTCCACCCGCGCGGCAGCCAGCTCGATCGCAAGAGGAATCCCGTCGAGCCTGGACACCAGCCGGGTAACCGTTTCGGCCGTCTCACTGGTCAAGGTGAAATGCGGATCTGCCCGACGAGCCCGGTCAGCGAACAACGAAACTGCCGCCGACGTGCCAGTCCCTCCCTGCTGGGCAGGCTCGAGCAGGTCAAGCGGGGGCAGACGATACCTCGTCTCGCCGGGGACGCCGACCGGCGTGCGGCTGGTGGCCAGTATCCGCACATCATCTGCGGCCGAGAGCAGCGTCGCCGACAGCGCCGCCACCGCATCGATCAGATGCTCGCAATTGTCGAGCACCAGCAATACCTGGTGAGCGGTCAGCACCGCCACAAGCGCCTCCATCGCGGAGCCGCCGCCCTGCTGGATACCGAGCGCCGTGGCGACAGCTCCGGGCACCAGGTCCGGATCCGTCACTCCGCCCAGCTCTGCTAGCCAGACGCCATCGGCGAACCGGTCATCCACCCGCCGGGAGACCTCGGCGACCAGCCGGGTTTTACCGACGCCTCCCGGCCCGGTCACCGTCACGAGGCGATACGTGGCCAGCAGCTCGGCGACCTCATTGAGCTCGGTGGAGCGACCGATGAAGCTGGTCAGCGCGGATGCGAAACCATGCACGCCCGGCGAGACCCCGACCGTTGGAACCGGCGGGCCCGCGCTCTTCAGTGGCGGGAACTGATCAGGAAGGCCGGCGGCGAGCAGCTGGTAGATCCGTTCCGGCGACTCAATGTCCTTCAGCCGGTGAAAGCCCAGGTCGCGGAGCGACGTCTCGCCCGGCAACCGCGACCCGACCAGCATCCGCGTCGCCTCTGACAGCACGACCTGTCCACCGTGCGCCGTGGCAGCGATCCGTGCAGCGCGGTGAACATCTAGCCCGATGTACCCGTCCTCGTGCCTGACCGGTTCCCCGGAATGCAGGCCCATCCGGACGCGTACCGCGATCCCGCCTGGCCAGTCATGCGCGGCAAGGGCGCGCTGGGCCGTGACACAGCACCGGACCGCGTTGGCGGCAGACTCGAACACGACGAAGAAGCTGTCGCCCTCGGTCCCCATCTCCTGCCCGCCGCAGGTGGAGATCGCCGAGCGCAGCAGGGCACGCTGCGCCGATAGCGCCTCGCCGTAGCGGTCACCAAGATCGTGCAGGAGCAGCGTCGAGCCTTCGATGTCGCTGAACAGCATGGTGATCGTGCCGGTAGGGAGCTCCCCCATGCCCCGATTATTGACCAACCAAGAGCCCCGGACATGATGGGTCTCAGGCATGCATTACCGACTCGTAGTCCACCTCACTGCCGCTGACGTCGGTCAGCGCGTGGTGATTCGCTGGCGTGCGCCACGCCCCGAGGGCGGCGCGCAGATGACTGATGTCCTTGGCGTGCTCGAGGAAGCAGACGACGAGTCTTTCGCAGTGCGCCGGAGCCGAGACGGACAGCTAATCGTTATCCCGCGCGAGCTCGCGCTGGCCGGAAAGGTCGTTCCGCCGCCACCAAAGCGACCTGGCAAATAGGCGCCATCTGCGCCTGTGCGGGTTCGCGCCGGAGTCTGGTAGATGGGTCAGGTCACAGCTATGGTTCTGGCACCAAGCTCAACGTCTAAAGGACAAGTGTCATGAGTCAAGACGGCCCGCAGAATGCGCAGCAGCGGAGCGACACCCGACATTCGGCCCCCGCGATGCCGCGCGTGCCGCGTTCTGAGGTGTACCGGGGCTCGCCGCGGCTGCTGCTGGATTCCAGCGTCGGCTATAACGTCGGCTGGCAGGAAGACCGGAAGGCCGGCCCCAGCTTTGTTGTCGTTCAGACTCGTGGCTACATGACCAGCAAGGTGACGGAACGCTTTCCGATGACTGAGGAGGGGTGGTCGCTTGCGTGGGACGCGTTAGTTGGTCATGATCCAGCGTCCGCGGAGCGAATCCTAGCGATCCTAGAGAACCGGGAGGCACGCCAGCGCGTCCGGGACGCGCATACAGCGCTGGACGACGAAACGCTGTGCATGATGCGCAGCGTCACGTTCAACGGTGGCACCTGCATGGCGCCTCTAGCTAAAGGTCAAACATGTGACCTGCGTTTCATGAGCGACAAAGTCATGGTGTGCGCGCATCGATCTGCTGACGCCATCATTGAGATGCCGTACCGGGATGTCAGGTCCGTGGACGTCACCAGTTCGAATACGACTCGGCCGGGAGCCCAAATAGCCGCCGTGATACTGATTTTGGCTCTGCAGGGGGCGGTGCTGGGAATCCACATCAAGGGTGTGAGGGGAGCGGTCATCGGAGGCCTGATAGCCGCTTTGGTCGGTTGCCTCATCGGATGGGCCTGGAGCCAGGTAGAAAGCAACGTGAGGCTCCTGGGGCGCGACGCCGAGTATTACTTCTTGGCTAGCCCGATGCGCCCTGAAGTCCTGCGGACGCGACTCTCTAACGCCTTGGCAGCGATCCATCGGGTGCATGCCGAGGAAGGGAATGATTCGGATCATGCGGCGGGATTGGCATCGGCGCCGTTCCCCGACCAGCTCGGCAGGCTCGGGTCCCTACTACAGCAGGGCCTGATCACGCGCGATGAGTTCGAGCTACTCAAGGCCAGGCTGATAGAACAGCCCTAGCGCGGCGAGCTGGAGCACTATCGAGGGTGAGTCACGATTCGAGCTCGACCGGGTCACCAACGGTGACTTTGCCGGGTTCCACCGTTGAGCCGTACACGCCCAGCCTCGTGTCGCGGTGCAATGTGATCGCGCGCAAGACCGCCGGGTTCCGGTGAAGAGTCTCCGGATCGATTGTTGTCATCACGCACCGCTGGTCGCGCTGATCGACTCGCATTCGCATCGTGCCTAGCCGCAAAGTCCGGCCGACCCAAGAGTCCTCAGGGAAGTCGCCGTCATTGGCCTCGACAACGATGTTTGGCCGGAATCGAACCGCCGTGAGTTCGGCGCCGACGAGCCGTCCAAGACTGGTCAGCGTTTGCGTTGTCAGAAGAGAGAGCGGCATGGTGTCGAAGACGCCGCGATTCTGCTTAATGACACGCACGCCCGGGCCGAGTTCGTTCGCGAGTGTCGGATCGGCAACGTCGAGTTCGTCGCCGGATGGTGTACGCACGAACGTCTGCGAGCCGTCGGGCCTGTCAGGCTCGGCGAAGCGCGGGCGGTAGAGCGCCATTTCGGGGCGCTCGCGGATAGTCAGCCAGGGAAAGCCGCTGTCCACCTGCGATTCGCGGACAAAAGCCCACCGGCGATCGCCGACCAGGCCCTGCCACGAGACTTCGACGCCATCCAGTCGCTCGGCGCGCATGGATTTCACCGGGTATCGGAACAACCCGGCGACGTGACCCACCACCGTCATGACCGCCTCCGAAACTTGAAGGCGCCCTTACCGATGAAGCGATGTCGAGCGTGGCGGACCGTATCCGTCGCAGCGCCTCTCAACGCAACCAGCATCGCATATCGGACCCGCGTTACTGCTCCCTCGTCATCGGCTCCCGACCGGCGAACCATTGGCTGTCGGTGTGCGGCCGGGTTGGGTATTCCAGGCCACGTGCGAGCCGGTCGGCCAGCCGCAGGGCGTCCGGGATCCGGTACGGCCCGGCCATCCTCTCGACCAGACTGGCCGCATCCTCCACCTCAACTCCGACGGCGGTCACATAGAGCGGCCTGGCTGAACTGCCGCGGCGCACCCGCGCGGCGTGCACTGCGCCGCGGAAGAACGTCTTGGCAACTCCGATCACCGGCAGGCCGAGTTCGGTATGCACGTGGGCGCCGAGGCCAGGCCGTCCGGTCGGGCTCAGATCGACGTATCCGTCGATCACGATCATTGCCAGCCCGGCCACTCCCTCGCACGCGGCGCGGACTGGCGGCAGCTCGCGCCGCCAGAACTCTCCAGGCCGGTAAGCCGGAGCTGCTGGAGTCATCGCTGTCTTCGACCACAAGACGGCCCCGAACTCCGGATCGGCAGCGGTGACAAGCGCCGCACGAGCACCGGTCTCGCCAAGGTAGTGCACGTCTACCGCGGCGTACATCCCGGCTGAGGGGGGACGGTCATCCACTGTCACATCCGCATCGTCGCATCCGGACCCACGCAAAGGCGCGACGGTGGTGTCAGCCTCAGCGGTATCGCTCCGGTCGTGGTGTCAGGCCGAGCGGCCGGGGTAAGCGCCTATATGTGAACCAACATGATCAGCAGGCAATCGATGACCTGTTTCAGCACCTTTACCGGTCTACCGCACAGGCTGGACCACCGGATCGCGATGCCGAGGCCAGGATCAGGCAGCACCTTCAGCAGGGCCCGCCCGGGCTGACGTATCAGATGGCGCAGACGCTCGTGGGACAGCAAGCGGCGCTCAGGCAGCTGCGAGCTCAGCTTGCTGACTGCGAGCAGCAGCTGAGGCAGAGCGGGCTCTCGGGGCAACAGGGTTACGGGCAGCAATACCAGCAGCGAGCAGGCTGGGGGTCAGGCGGGCAGGGCTTTCTGGCGGGAGCGGGCCAGATAGCCCTTGGCGTCGGAGGCGGCATCCTGGCGGCAGAGGCGCTGAGCAACCTGTTCGGGGGCGACGGGCTCTTCGGAGATGACGACGGCGGCGATTACGACGACCGCGGGGACTACGACGGCGGCCAGAACGACAGCGGCCAGGCCGACGGCGGGCAATACGACAGCAGCCAATACGACAGTGGGCAATACGACACTGGCCAATACGACGGCAATGGCGGGTACGACGACACGGGTTTCGACGGCGGCGGTTTCGACGACGGCGGATTCCAGTAGCCTCCGCCTCTGCGAGCTTCCAGTCCGTATCCCGGACACATGTACGAACTTGTAAGTGAACCCGGCGTCGCTGACGCACACAACCTGGCTTGGAAGCTCGCTTTCGTCACCCGCGGCATCGCAGGACAGGAGCTGCTCGAGACGTACGACGCGGAGCGACGCCCGGCAGCCGCGCTCACCGTGGAGCAGGCATATACGCGGTACGTGCTGAGGGTGGACAACTCGCTGCCGAAGGACCGCGGCTGAGGTAGGCGAGTCGCTGGGAGTCGACGTCAGCGTCCTGCAGGTTGCCCCTGGATCCTTGCCCG
>DATELR010000167.1:0-22302 GCA_035276345.1 Streptosporangiaceae bacterium
CTGGTCCGCTGCATCAGGGCCGAGGAGGTGCTCGCACAAGCGCAGCGCAGGATCGGCGACCCCATCGACATGCCTGCAGCCGAAAGTGTTGCTGCGCTACGGCTTGACAACCTCGTCGCCTCCTACGGGCGGCACGAGATCGTCCACTCGGTGAGCTTCAGCGTGGCCGCCCACGAATGCGTGGCCCTGGTCGGAGAATCCGGATCTGGCAAGACGACCATCGCCCGGTCCATCGCCGGGCTGCACCACAACTGGACAGGCAAGATCTCGCTCGGCGAGGAGCCATTGCACGCCTCGGCGCGGCGCCGCAGCACCGACACGAGGCGTCGGATTCAGTACATCTTCCAGAACCCGTACGGCTCGCTGAACCCGCGCCGCACCGTCGGCCAGATCATCGAGCAGCCGCTGCGCGTGTTCGGTGTGGCCAGCGGCCGCGAGGCAAGCCGCCGGGTCGCCGAGATGCTCGAGCGGGTCTCGCTCACCGCCAGCTACGCCCAGCGCTATCCCGACCAGCTGTCTGGCGGTGAACGGCAGCGGGTGGCGATCGCGCGCGCTCTGGTCGGCGAACCAGCGGTGCTGGTCTGCGACGAGGTGACGTCCGCGCTCGACGTCAGCGTCCAGGCGGCGATTGTGGAGCTGCTCGGCAACCTGCAGCGAGACCTCGGGCTGTCTATGTTGTTCATCACGCACAACCTGCCGCTGGTCAGGTCCATCGCCCAGCGCGTCGCGGTGCTGCACAACGGCGAGATCACCGAGATCGGCGAGGCCGCGCAGGTGCTCGGTTCGCCCACCCAGCCGTACACACGCCAGCTCATCTCCGACACCCCTTCGCTGGAGACCGCGATCGCCGAGGTCGGTCTCAGCGAAGTGCCGGCGGACGGCGGATCTGGCACACCCGCGGGCGAGCCGCCAGTCGACACGGCGCCAACAGGCTGACCCGGGTGACAGATCACCGGCGCGGCCGGCCCGACATCCTGGTGATCATGGCCGACCAGCTGGTGCCGTCGGCGCTGCCATTCCACGGCAACACGGTCACTGTCGCGCCCGCCCTCTCAGCGCTAGCTGAGTCCGGCGTGGTCTTCGACGCGGCGTACACGCCGAGCCCGCTGTGCGCGCCGGCCCGCGCATCGCTCCTCACCGGCATGTTGCCGTCGCGCACGGGCGTTTATGACAACGCGGCCGAGTTCAGTTCTGCGATCCCGACGTTCGCGCATTACCTGCGCACGGCCGGTTATCGCACCGTGCTGGCCGGCAAGATGCACTTCTGCGGGCCTGATCAGCTGCACGGGTTCGAGGAGCGTCTGACGACCGATATCTATCCGGCAGATTTCGGCTGGACGCCCGACTGGGACCATCCGGACGACCGCCCCACGTGGTATCACGACATGTCCTCAGTGACCGAGGCCGGGCCGTGCGTTCGTTCCAATCAGCTGGACTTCGATGAGGAGGTCACGTTCGCCGCCGAGCGTTCGCTGTTCGGCCATATCAGGTCCGGCGATGAGCGGCCGTTCTGCTACGTCGTCTCCTACACTCATCCGCACGACCCGTTCACGATCCCGCGGCCGTGGTGGGACCGCTATGAAGGTGCGGACATCCAGCTGCCCAGACCCTCGGATCGCGGCGAGCTGCACCCGCACGACCGACGCCTGCGCGCAGTCTGCGCGATGGATCACGTCGCCCTGACCGACGATCAGGTCCGGGCCGCGAGGCGCGCATACTACGGCGCGATCTCGTTCGTCGACGACCAGATCGCGAGGCTGCTGAGCGTGCTGCGTGAGACAGGCAGGCTGGACGACACCGTGGTCATCGTGACCAGTGACCATGGCGAGATGCTCGGCGAGCGTGACGCCTGGTACAAAATGTCGTTCTACGAAGGATCGGCGAGAGTGCCGTTGCTCGTATCGTGGCCAGGGCGATTCGATCCTGGCCGGGTCGCGGCGGCGGTGTCGACCATGGACCTGCTACCGACACTTGTCGATCTCTGCGCCGGTGACGGCAGAGCCGGCGCGATGACCGGACAGCTCGATGGTCATAGCCTGCTGCCGCACCTGACCGGGCAACCCGACAGGGACGAGGCGATCGGCGAGTATCTCGCCGAGGGCGCGATCGCGCCGATCGTCATGATCCGCCGGGGCCGGTATAAGTTCATTCACTCCCCCGCCGACCCCGACCAGCTCTTCGACCTGGCCGATGACCCGGACGAGCGAAGCAATCTGGCTGATGATCCCCACTGCGCTGACCTGACAGCGGATTTCAAGCGTGAGGTCGCCGCACGCTGGGACCTGACGGCGCTCGACCGGTCAGTCCGGCTCAGCCAGCAGCGCAGGTTCGCCGTGCGGACGGCACTCGGCACCGGCACCCGGGTGTCCTGGGACTACGCGCCTGGTTACGGCGCGGCTCATCGCTACATCAGGAACGACAGGGATCTCGGCGATCTCGAGCGAGAGGCCCGGTTCCCGCCGGTCACGCCGACCACGACCTGATCTAGCTGTCGGCTGTATCCATATCGGCAAGTACTTGCCGGGCAGGAAAGTGCGTGATACTTTCCTTGTTGGAAAGTACTTGCCGAGAAGGCTGGACGGCTGGCGATGAATGACTACGTACAACCCGATGAGGCGGCGACAGCGCTCGCTGAGGTACGGCGACGTCAGCAGCAAGTTATTGACTCGGCTACCGTGCCAGCCTGGTTCTGGTGGGTGGTGGCGGTGGCGATGATCGCCATCGGCGCTGCCGTGGACAGCCGGAGCCATCTTGTCGTCGCCGTGATCATCCCGTGCGCGGTGGTCGTGCTCGTGGCGCTCACCGGGGCCATCATCTTCGGCGTTCCCGGCCGCACCCGGGTGCGCGGCAATGAACTGCTCGGGCCGCGCGGCGCGCTGGGCATTGTGGGTTACGTCTGGCTGATCGTCGGGCTGACGCTGGGCGCGGGATTCGTGCTCCGCGCGGCAGGGGCACCGACGCCGGCCACGATCGCGACATCAGTCGGCGGCGTTGCGATGGCGATCACCGGGCCGTTCCTCTCCCGCTGGCTGCGCCGGACGATGCTTGCCAACCGCGCAGGAGCCAGCAGGTGACCTCGGCGAAGTTCGACGAGCTGATTCATGCACCCACCAGGCTGGGGATCGTCTCGCTGCTGGCCGCCGCCGAATGGGCCGACTTCAAGTTCATCCGCGACGAACTCGGCCTTTCCGACTCCGCCCTGTCCAAGCAGTTGATGGCGCTGGAGGCGGCTGGATATGTGGACATCCGCAAGTCATTCGTCGGCAAGCGACCGCGGACGTCGGCGCGGCTCAGCAAGTCAGGCAGGGCCGCGTTCCTGATGCACGTCGAGGCGCTGCAGCAGATCATCGACCGCTCAGGTGCCGCGGCCGCGCGGCCGGCCCGGCGATAAACCGGCCAGCAGGCTCTCCGGTCACCAGGCAGCTCGGCGCTGCCTCTTGACGAATTTCATGAACGCTCTTTTAATTCTGGCCATGGGACGTATCGCCGGGGTCACCGCAACCGAGACCCGCGAACGGCTGCTCAGGGCCGCAGCAGACGTATTCGCCGAGCGCGGATATGACGGCACCCGGGTCGCCGACATCGCCGCGGCGGCCGGCGTCAGCAACGGCGCACTGTACGCCCACTTCGCCTCCAAGGCCGAGCTGCTGACCGGCGCGCTGCGCACGCACGGACGCCGGCTGCTCGCGGACCTGTTCGCCACCGATCCCGACCGGTCGCTTACCGACCTGCTGCTCGTCATCGGCAGGTGGCTGCCACGCCGTCGCGATCTGCGCGGCTACCTCATCGTCGAAGCGCTCGTCGCGGCACGACGAGACGAAGACGTGGCGAGGCCGATGCGTGACTACATCGGTGAACGCGCCGACTGGCTGGCCGAGCTCATGCGGGTTGCCCAGGGCGACGGCGAACTCGACCCCGCCCTCTCGCCGGTTGCGCTCGCCCACTTCTGCCTGCTGCTCTCGATGGGCAGCGCCCTGATCACGCCCGACCTGCACGAGGTCGACGACGACGGCTGGACAGCACTGCTCAGCCGGATCGTCACCGCGCTCGCCCCCGCTGGCGCGGACAAGCCGAGCGCGGCACCACCGCCACCATGACCGCCAACGCCGCACCGACGGGAGAGACACCGTGAAGCTGCGGATCAACTCCGACATCTGCCAAGGGCACGGCCGCTGCTACGACCTTGCTCCTGACCTGTTCAGCGAGGACGACGAGGGCTACGGGACTGTCCTCAATGAGGGGGTCGTGCCGGCAGGGCGCGAGCACGACGCCCGCCTCGCGGTAGCCAACTGTCCCGAGCGCGCGATCGAAGTCCTCGAGGAGACCTGACATGACAGTGGACGACCGGTTCATTCGCAGCGCAAACAACGAGATCGAGATCGAAGAGGAACTCGGTACGCGCAACGAGATCATCACCGGGCCGGTCTCGGACTGGGCCACCGACTTCTCCCACCTCGAGCCTGAATGGGCCGCCGACCCTTACCCGATCCAGGACGAGCTGAGGCAGCGCTGCCCGATCGCGCACACGGACAGGTTCGGCGGCGGCTGGCTGCCGGTGCGGTACGAGGATGTCGCGGCCATCGCCTACGACACCGAACGGTTCTCGTCGCGGTCAATCGTCATGGGCAACTTCCGGCCGCCGGTAGACATAGCCCCGATCGGCGGGTCCCCTCCCATCTCCTCTGACCCGCCGTTCCATCACGACGCGCGCAAGCTGCTGCTCCCGGCATTCACCAAGACGGAGATCAAGAAACTGGAGCCGGCTACCCGGGCGTTCTGCCACGCGCTCATCGACAAATTCGACGGCATGGACGTCGTCGACGCAGCCGGCGACTACGCCCAGCACATCCCCATGCGCGTGATCGCCAACATGCTCGGCTTCCCGCCCGAGGACGGGCCGAAGTTCCGGGAGTTCGTCGAGAACACGCTCGAAGGCATCAACCTGGAGCCCGAGGAGCGCATCGCGCGGATGTCGAAGCTGTTCGACTACATCCTTGATCAGATCCATGATCACCTCGCCAGGCCGCGCGAGGACCTGACCACGTTCCTGATCAATGCAGAGCTCTACGGCCGCAAGCTTGAGGCGGATCACGTGGCCGGAACCATGGTGCTGCTGCTCATCGCGGGCATTGACACGACCTGGAGCGCGATCGGCTCCTCACTGTGGCACCTGGCGAGAAATCCTGCCGATCGCGAGCGTCTGGTCGCAGAACCAGAGCTGCTGCCGACGGCCATGGAGGAATTCCTGCGCGCTTACGCGCCGGTCACCATGGCACGGTTGGTGAAAGACGACATCGCCTGGAACGGCGTCGACATGAAGGCCGAAGACTGGATCCTGTTGTCGTTCCCCGCCGCAAACCGTGACCCGGCCCAGTTCGAGCGCGCCGGCGAGGTTGTCATCGACCGCGAGGTCAACCGGCACGCGGCCTTCGGACTTGGCATCCACCGTTGCCTCGGCTCACATCTGGCGCGGATGGAACTCAGGGTGGCGCTTGAGGTCTGGCTCGAACGAGTGCCGCAGTTCAGGCTCGCCGATCCGGACGCCGTGACCTGGTCAACAGGCCAGATCCGCGGGCCGCGTTGCCTCCCGCTGCGCATCGCCTGACCTGCGTAAGCCGGCTAGTTCGATTCCTTGGCGACGAGGGTTAGCACGTCATACTTGGCGACCGGCTCGCCGCGCTGATTCGTGACGTCGGCATCCCACCGGACCTCGCCGTATTCGGCGTCGACCCGGGGGGTGATCTGCTTGGCCGTCAGCGTCACAGTGAGCTCGTCTCCTGGCTTAACGGGGGTGAGGAACCTGAGGTTCTCGAGCCCGTAATTGGCCAGCACCGGGCCTGGCTCAGGGGCCACGAACAAGCCGGCGGCGAGCGAGACTACCAGATAGCCATGCGCGACTATCCCGCCGAACAGCGGGTTCGCGCGGGCGGCCTCCTCGTCGGTGTGGGCGTAGAAGGTGTCGCCGGTGAAGTCGGCGAAATGCTCGATGTCGGCGAGCGTCACCGCCCGCGGTCCGGCGGTCACGCTGTCCCCGACGCGCAACTCCGCCAGGGACTTGCGGAACGGGTGAGTGCCCTCGGTGCGCGGCGCGCCTGCTACCCAGCGGCCGGTAATCGCGCCGAGCATCCGCGGGCTGGCCTGGACCGCGGTGCGCTGCATGTGATGCAGGACTCCGCGGATGCCGCCCATCTCCTCGCCGCCCCCGGCTCGCCCGGGACCGCCGTGAACCAGCACGGGGAGCGGTGAACCGTGACCGGTGGATTCCTTGGCGTCGTCGGTATCGAGCACGAGCAGCCGGCCGTGCCACGGCGCCACGCCGAGCACGACGTCCCGGGCGAAGCCGACATCGCCGGTCACGACTGACCCAACCAGGCTGCCCCTGCCGCGCGCCGCAAGCGCTACCACTTGCTCTGCCGTGCTGTACGGCAGCAGCGTGGAGACCGGGCCAAATGCCTCGATCTCGTGCGGCGCGGCCTCGCCGGGATCATTGGTCCTGACCAGGACCGGCCCGAGGAACGCGCCGCGATCCGGATCCGCGTCCAGCACCTCCACCCGCTCTGGGTCGCCATAGGCCAGCGTGCCCGCAGCGAGCAGCGCCTTGAGCGCGCGGCGCACTTCATCACGCTGATGCAGGCTGGCCAGCGCGCCCATGCGCACGGCTGGGTTCGCGGGGTTCCCGACCTTGATCTCGGCCAGCCGGTCACGCACAGCACTGACCACCGCGTCAAGTTGCGGTGCGGGCACGAACGCACGGCGGATGGCGGTGCATTTCTGTCCCGCCTTCACCGTCATCTCGGTGACAAGCTGCGAGACGTACAGGTCGAACTCGGGTGTGCCGGATGTTGCGTCAGGACCGAGAATCGACAGGTTCAGCGAGTCGGCTTCGGCATTGAACCGGACGGCATTGCTCACGATCACCGGATGTGACCGAAGCCGCTGCGCAGTCGCGGCTGACCCGGTGAACGACACGAGGTCCTGCTCGCTCAGGTGATCAAGCAAATCTCCGGCAGCGCCGCAAACCAGCTGCACCGAGCCCGCCGGCAGAATCTCCGACTCCGCGATCAGTTCCACCAGCCGCTGGGTGAGGTAGGCCGTCTGGCTGGCCGGTTTGATCAGCGTCGGCACCCCGGCTATGAACGCTGGCGCCAGCTTCTCCAGCGGCCCCCAGACCGGGAAGTTGAACGCGTTGATCTGCACGGCTACGCCGTGCAGAGACGTGCAGATGTGCTGTCCGACGAAACCGCCGCCGCGGCCGAGCGGCTCGACGTCACCATCGAGATAGACGGTGTCGTTTGGCAGTGCCCGCCTTCCGCGGCTCGCGTAGCTAGCGAGAACCGCTATCCCGCCGTCGATGTCGAACTTGGAGTCGGCCAGGGTCGCTCCCGTCCGCCCGGACAGCGCGTACAGGTCGTCGCGGTGCTCACGCAGGTTGGCCGCGAGAGCCTTCAGGAGCGCGGCACGCTGGTGAAAGGTCATTTCCCGAAGCACGGGGCCGCCGACCGTGCGGCCGTAGCCAAGAGCGGCGGCCATATCGATCCCCTCAGAGGAGATCGTGGCCACCTCCTCCCCCGTCACCGCGTCACGCAACGGGGTGCCTTCACCTGTCGGGGATCGCCACTGTCCGCCTGTGTAGCTCCGCAGCACGGTCATGAACCCAGCCTCCTCGATGGGATCGCTTCTGCGAAGTTATCAACCGGGATAACGCGCCGATAAGCGGCCGGGTTCGAGCAAGACCTTGACGGCGCCGGTCCGCCGCGCGTCCTTGAGCGTCAGCACCGCCTCCTGCCAGCGGGCGAGCGGGAAGCGGTGGGTGATCACGGGCGTCAGGTCAAAGCCTGCCGCTATGAAGTCGAAATAGTGCTCCATCGAGTGCTTGGCCACGCCGCAGACGTTCTCGATGCCGAACCCGTTGGACCCGATGACGTGCAACTCCTTGAAGTAAAGCGGCGTCCACTCGAACCGCTGCGGCGGCTCGACGCCGGACACCACGAGCGTGCCGCCGGTGTCGGCCAGCCGGAGCGACGTCTCGATGGTCTCGGCCGAGCCGATCGTGTCGTAGATCACCGCAGGGCCGTCTTGCAGCCACTGGCGTTTGCTCCACGGCTCCAGCGGCGTCGTTCGGACCCGGCGGGCGACTTCATCGATGAGTTGCTCAGGGGCCGACGCCAGCACCGCATGGGCGCCGACCCGGGTCGCCAGCGCGGCCCGGCTGCCGGCTCGGGTCGCCGCCCAGACCTCGGCATCGGGGTACAGGTGCCTGAGCAGAGCGATCGCTGCGAACGCGAGCGTGCCTGAGCCATAAACGAGCACCGGCCGGCGGTCAGGCGGCGGCGCGAGCAGTATCGTCCGCAGCGAGACGCTGACCGGGTCGGCCAGCACAGCAGCGTCGTCGGAAACGTGATCGGGAATCTCGAATAGCTGCGACTTGTGAGCGGCGAACCGTTCCGCGTGCGCGCCGGCGGCGGCCGCGCAGTTCCCGATGTGAATAGCAACCTGGAGGTTCCCGGCACGGAAGTTTCGGCACCACGGATAGCGCCCGTCCCGGCATGCGGGGCACGGCGGTTCGATCCCGCGCGGCCCGCAAGACAGCCATGGGTTGAGCACGACGCGCTGGCCGTTGTCTGCTCGCCTGCCGACAGCTTCGTGACCAAGTACGTGCGGGAATGACACGAGCGCGGTCAGCGGATTGTCGCGGCGGCCATTGAGCACGATCTGCTTGACGTCCGACCCGCATAGCCCTGAGCACGTGGTCTCAACTCTGAGCCAGTCCTCGGCCGGCAGCGGGGGCTCGTCAATGTCCTCGAGCCTGACCGGGGCGAGCGGTGACACGTAGGCGCGCCGGTCGACCCGGCCGCCAATGGTCGCTGCCGCTTCGCGCGAGAGGTTGTGCCGGAATACGAGCGCCTTCACATTTAACTCCCTCGCCAGCGCGGCATCGGCCCGAGAGGACGACTCCCGGGCTTTCGCGGCCGCCTTGACGGAGCGCTCGGCGCTGTGAGTCACTTGACATAATGCCAGGTACAACCCTTTCATGCTGAAAGCCGGAATGATGCACGGATGCGCCAGGTGAGATGACCGAGGTTGACAGTGATGCCCTGCGCGCCAAGTACGCGCAAGAGCGGGCGAAGCGGCTGAGGCCAGACGGCAACGACCAGTACATCGAGCTGAAGGGCCAGTTTGCCCGGCTGCTAGAAGATCCGTACACGGCCCGTCTGGAGCGGCCGGCTAAGCGCGATGACGTCTCGATGACGTTCATTGGTGGCGGCTTCGCTGGCCTGGTAACCGCGGCAAGACTGAAGGGCGCTGGTCTCGACGACGTTCGCATCGTGGAGAAAGCCGGCGGCTTCGGCGGCACGTGGTACTGGAACCGCTACCCCGGCGCACAGTGCGACACCGCGTCGATGATCTACATGCCGCTGCTCGAGGAGACCGGCTACATGCCGTCGGAGCGGTACGCGCACGCCCCCGAGATCCGTGAGCATTGCGACAGGATCGCCTCCCGGTACGGCCTGCATGAGAGCGCCCTGTTCCACACCGAGGCCACGGACCTGGAATGGGATCCCGGCCGTGCTCGCTGGATCGTGCGGACGAACCGGGGCGATGAGTTCACCAGCCAGTTCATCGGGATCGGAACGGGCCCGCTGCATGTGGCCAAGCTGCCGGGCATCTCCGGCATCGAGACGTTCGCCGGCCACTCCTTCCACACCAGCCGGTGGGACTACGCGTATACCGGCGGCGATCCTGATGGTGCGCCGATGGACCGGCTGGCCGACAAGCGCGTGGCGATCATCGGCACGGGAGCGACGGCGGTCCAGTGCATCCCGCATCTGGCACGGTCATGCCGCGAACTGCTGGTTTTCCAGCGAACGCCGTCGTCGGTGGACGTCCGCGCCAACCAGCCGATCGACTCGCAGTGGTTCAGCGGAGTTGCCACGCCCGGCTGGCAGGATCGCTGGCTGGAGAACTTCGTCGCCAACATGTCGGCGGCCGAGACGCCGACCGAGGATCTCGTCAACGACGGCTGGACGGACCTGGCGAAGCGCATCCGGGGCAGGCTCGCCGCCCCGCGCTCCAGCACCGCGAGTTTCCAGGACCTGCTGGCCGACTTCGAGAACGCCGATTTTGAGAAGATGAGCGAGATCAGGGCGCGGGTCGACGGGATAGTCGAGGACAGGGAGACAGCCGCCAACCTCAAGGCGTGGTACCGGCAGCTCTGCAAGCGACCCTGCTTCCACGACGAGTACCTCGACGCCTTCAACCTGCCGTCGGTCCGCCTGATCGACACGGCCGGCCGGGGCGTCGAACGGATTTCCGCCAGCGGGGTAGTGGTTGCCGGCGTGGAATACCCGGTCGACTGCATCATCTACGCCTCGGGCTTCGAGGTGGGCACGGCGCCGACCCGGCGATACGGCTTCGACCTCACGGGCAGGGACGGGGTTCGGCTGTCCGAATTCTGGTCCGCGGGAATGCGCACGCTGCATGGCATCCACGTGCGCGGGTTTCCCAATGTCTTCCTGGTCCAGCTTGGGCACGGCGGCAACTTCATCGCCAACGTCCCGCATAACCTGACTGACGCAGCGAAGACGATCGCAGCCATCGTCACCCACATGCGAGATCGCGGGTTTGACCAGGTCGACGTCTCAAAGCAGGCGGAAGACGCATGGCTGGAGCAACTAGCGCCGAACCCGGTGATGACATCGTTCCTGGCCGCTTGCACGCCCGGCTACTACAACAACGAGGGCCAGGGGCCAAGCCCGCATTCGCTGCTGGTCGGATACGCTCACGGCGCTCCCGCCTATTTCCGCTACATCGACCAGTGGCGCTCCTCAGGGGATTTCAAGGGCCTCGAGTTCGGCAATGCACCGGGTTGAGCACCGCCGACCCGACGGCTGGGCGGGGCAAAACTGGAACCACTCGTTTTCTTGATTAGGTCCAGGCAGGTTGTTAGGTTCGTCCCATGACCGGCTCTCCTGACTCGCAGCAACGTCTCAGGGCCGCCGGGCTGCGCGTCACAGCTCCCCGGATCGCCGTGCTGGAGGCGCTCGATGAGTCCGACGGCCACGTCACCGCCGAGCAGGTCAGACAGTCTGTGCTCGCCAGGCTGGGAAGCGTTTCCGTGCAGACCGTCTACGACATCTTGTCCGCGCTGACCAGGGTTGGCCTCGTTCGCTGCCTGGAGACTCCTGGTCATCCCGCTCGATTCGAGACCAGGGTCGGCGACAACCACCATCATTTCATCTGCCGCACCTGCGGGAAGACCATCGACATCGACTGCGCGACCGGCGAGGCACCGTGCCTCACGCCCCAGGCGCTGCCGAGCGGTTTCCTGGCCGATGAGGCCGAAGTGACTTACTGGGGGATCTGCTCGATCTGCCGCGACCTCGTGATGCGTCCGTCCCCGGCACATCAGACGACGTAGCGCCGACACGAAGAAGCGCGGGTAGTGCAAACCTCTCCTGCGGGCATCACACCCGCAGGAGGGCTTCTGACACTCCCCCGCGTCTTCGAGTTAGGAACGCCCTAGGCCTGTTCCCAGGGCATCGCCGGCTGGCGGCTAGCCAGCGTCCTGTCAGGCAGTACCGTCGCCCTGGTCGGCGATGCGAAACGCCAGGTCGCCCTGCTCGTTTACCTGCGCGTCGAGCGACTTGTCGTCCAGCGCCGCGGCAGCGGCAGGTTCGACGAAGACGCGTGCACCGCCCTCTTCCACGACTTGGTCGCCGGCTGCGGGAGCCTCGGCGAGGGCGAGCTGGAAGGACGATGATCCTCCGTCGCCCTGCGTCATGATGCGCAGCCCGGTGTCCTGAGGCAGGTCCGGCTGCGTCGTCAGGGTGCGAATCGCCGACACTGCATTGTCGGTGAGCGTGAGCATGATTGCCTCCTCGCTAGCGGTCGGGCAATGGGGCACGCCCTACCCGCTCCTAGCGCGTTCGAACCTGCCATGGCGCAATCTCGCCCTTATGGTGATCGGCTCGCAGCGATTCACTTCGCGCTTGAGTTCCGCTTGACCCTGCCGCGCAAGGCCGCGAAACACATGGTCATGCTGATCAGCCCGACCACCGCTATGGCGGCCAGCGCCTCCCCAAGCTGACCCCACGCCCAGCTGTCGCCCAGTACGAGCGAACGTAGACCGTCCAGCAGATATGTGACCGGGTTGAACCCGGCAACCGTGTTCAGCCAGCCCGATAGCTGACTGCGCGGAACGTAGGACGAGGTCAAGAACAAGAAGGGGAAGAACAGCAGGAACATGGAGTTCACCGCGGCGGGGTTCCCTGTCTTCAGCGCGATCGCGTAGCCAAAGCCGGCAAACGCGAGGCTCCACAGCGACGCGAGGAGGATGAACACCAGCGCGCCGAGCAGACCGCCCTGGAACCGCACCCCCAGCCCTACGCCCAGGACGAGGATGGGGATGGTCAGCGCGGTGGCCACCGCGACGTCCGCGGCCATGTGGCCGATCAGGATCGCGGTCCTGCGCACCGGCGTCAGCAGCAATCGGTCAAGGTATTGCGTCTGGACGTCGAGTACGAGCGCTGGTGCCCGCGATACGCCTGTGACGCCGAGCAGGATGGCGGTCGCCATCTCGAACGCGGTGTAGCTGAAGCCAGGGTGGTTTCCAGTCAGCTTCTTCAAGGTGGCGATGTTCACCACGAAGAAAAACAGCGCGATAAAGACCGGCGGCGCCACCGCTGCCGGATCGCGCGGTACGGCGCGCAGGGCGCGGCCGGCGATCGAGGTCAGGTCCCGGCTGAATCCGGCGGGGCGAGCGTGGATGATCTCGTCAGGCGTGGTCGTCGTGATTGTCTCGGCTACGGCGGTCATGACGAGATCTCCTCGGTGGTGTTGTGTCCGATATGGGTTCCGGTCAGCTCGAGGAAGACGTCGTCGAGCGTCGGCGTGCGCAACGTCAGGTCGCGCACGGTCATGTTGCTGCCGGCCAGGGCAACTGCGGCCGGGCTTATCACTCCAGCGCCGTTCGCGGTGGAGATCACCAACTCGCTGCCGTGCGCCTCTACTCCGAGCACCCCGGGAACGCCGCCGAGCAGTGACCGGGCGGCCTCAGCGTCGCCGGCCACGCGAGCGATGATGACATCGGTCCCGACCGACCGCTTCAGCTGCTGCGGCGTGCCCTCGGCGACGATCCGTCCCCGGTCGATGATGCCCACGCGATGAGCGAGCTCGTCGGCTTCTTCGAGGTACTGGGTGGTGAGGAAGATGGTCATGCCGAGCTGCTCGTTGAGCCTTCGGATCTCCGACCAGACCCGCGCCCTGCTTGCCGGGTCTAGGCCCGTGGTTGGTTCATCGAGGAACAAGATCTGCGGATTATGGACCAGGGCCGCGGCAAGGTCGAGGCGGCGCTGCATACCGCCTGAATAGGTTCCGATCTGGCGGTCCAGGGCGTCATCGATGTCGATCAGCTCGGCTAGCTCGGCAAGCCGCCTGCTCAGCGCCTTGCCAGACAGGCCATAAAGCCGCCCCTGCAGGCTCAGCAGTTCGTTGCCGGTTTGCTTAGGGTCAAGGGCAGCATCCTGCAGAGCGACGCCGATCCTCAGCCGCACGTGCGCTGCCTGGCTGGCGACGTCATAGCCGGCTACGAGCGCGCGCCCTCCGGTCGGCGCCAGCAGGGTGCACAACATGCGCACGATCGTCGACTTGCCGGCTCCGTTCGGACCCAGGAAGCCGTAGATCTCGCCGGCCGGGATCCGCAAGTCGACTTCGTCGACCGCGCGGCTGCCGTTGTAATGCCGCACCAGGCCATCGGCGTAGATCGCGTAGTCAGTGCGGCGTGATTGTTTGATTTCGGTGTGACTCGGCGGCGCCGAGAGCGTTCTCATCGGATATCTCCTGCACCTCATCGGGGCGTCCTTTGCCCATGCGTCGATCGAGAAGGTGCTGTTTGGACACGACCGGCAAGATTTCTTGGCGAGACGCTCTCGGGCTAAGAGCGCAGCCGGCTTATTCCGATGGGCGAACCGGGTACTTGGCAGCGTTCTTGATGATCTTCGCTGTCAGCGCTTCCTCCAGATCCACGCCCAGAACATCGGCGAGTCGCAGCAGGTACGCGAGGACGTCGGCGATCTCATCGCGCACCCTGCCTGCGCTGGCACCGTCATCCATGACCCGCGCAGATTCTTCCGGGGTAAGCCACTGAAAGAGCTCTGTGAGCTCGCCGACCTCGCCAGTTAGCGCCATCACGAGGTTCTTCGGCGAATGGAAGGGCTCCCAGTCACGTTCGGCAGCAAAGTCCCTGAGCTGACGCTGAAGGTCGGCTATCGGCATCCTTCAGATATAGCAGCGCGGGTCGCGCTGCGAGCGCGGGTGGCGCTGCCAGCGCGGGTGGTGCTGCCAGCGCGGCAGTTAGCTAGCTGTCTGGTCCAAGCTGTGGACCGTCATGTCTACACGGTCGGGATAGAAGCACAGCAGACCCGTGATCCCGGCCGCCTCGGGAATCGGCGTCTGATATCCCCACACGATGTTGTCGTAGACCTTGTCACCAAGCTGCACTGACCAGTAAGAGGCCTCGCCCTTGTAAGGGCAGGTTGTCTTGTGCGACGTGGGCAGCAGGTCAGCCCGCACATCGTCACGCGGGATGTAATAGCGCGCGGGCAGTCCCGTCTCGTCCAGCCGGACGGGGCGATCGGTTTCGGCGATCGTCTGACCGTCGAGCTTGATCTCGACGTGAGCCGCAGCGGGCGCGATCGTGATTTTGTGTCCAGTAGCCATGCTGGTGCCAACCGCCGACGCACCTGTGCGATTCCGTGCAACCGCGATGGCGCGGCGTTCGTGGCCGTTTCGGCGGCATACTGTCTCCCGATGAAGGCACTCGTCCTGGCAGATACGCACGCTCCGCGCCGGTGGCGGCAATGTCCGCAAGATGTCGCCCGGCAGCTTCCGTCGGCGGATCTGATCTTGCACGCCGGTGACGTCTGCATCGCGAGCGTGCTGGAAGAACTCTCCCAGTACGCGCCCGTACGTGCTGTGCTCGGCAACAACGACGGGCCTGATGTGGCGGCATGGGGAGCACCAGAAGTACTGCAGTTCGAGATCTCAGGCGTGCAGGTCGCGATGTTGCATGACAGCGGCAAGGCGGCCGGACGCCGCGACCGGCTCCGGCGGCGGTTCCCGGCTGCTCAGATGGTCATATTCGGGCACTCTCATATACCGCTCGACGAGGCCGGGAACGGAATCCGGATCTTTAATCCTGGTTCTCCGACTGACCGTCGCCGTCAGCCTCGCGGAACCTTCGGCGTGCTGGAATTCGACGATGGCCGCCTGGTTCAGGCGCGCATCCTGCCCGTGGACGGCTGATCAGGGCAGCCCGATCAGCTCAACGCCCTCGGACAGCATCTCCTGCACGGCTTCGGCTGTCGTGTCCGCAGCGACGCCCGCGGTGAGATCTATCAGCACCCGGACCGCGAGGCCAAGCCTGGCCGCGTCCGCCGCGGTCGCTCGCACGCAGTGATCCGTGGCGATCCCCGCGATGTCAACATCCGTGACCTCGCGTTCACGCAGCCAGTCTGCGAGCGACCGGCCTGTTGCGCCGGCCACGTCCCCATTCGCGCCTGGCGTGCCGGTCCCTGCGAATCCACTGCTCACGCCCTCAAAGCCGCTGTATGCCGCCTGGCGCTCGCCCTTGACGAAGACCTCTTCAAAGAGACTGGTATCCAGATCCGGATGGAAGTCAGCGCCCAGCGTGCCGGCCACGCAGTGCGGTGGCCAGGTATCGACATAGTCAGGCTGCGCCGAGAAGTGAGAGCCGGGATCCACGTGGTGATCCCGTGTCGCCACGATATGGGCGTACCGGCCCGTTGCCGGACTGGCGAGATATTCGGTGATCGCGGCCGCGACGGCCGAACCGCCTGCTACTGCCAGGGAGCCGCCCTCGCAGAAATCGCGCTGCACATCGACGATGAGCAATGCCCGCGCCGGCTCGCCGGAGGTCACGCCCTTATCCGCAGGCAATGCCCGCTCACTAGACACAATCCGCAGACTACGCGATCCGTCCGATAGCGCCTGGCCCGTGGACTACCGGGATGTCCGGATGCTCACAAGCGTCACGATCAGCGCGACCACTGTGGCAACGGCACCAATCGTGAGGGCCGCAGTTACTCCGGCGGACAGGGCGTGATCGTGGATCTGCCGGATAGGCGCATGAGAAGCCGTCGCTGCGGCTCTCGCGACGCCGGCCCTGAAATGGTTGTTGACAATCGTCCATGCCACGCTGCCGATAACCGCGAGCCCGACGGCGCCGCCGACCTGCTGTCCGGCATTGAACATGCTGGAGGCGACACCAGAGTGCTCATCCGAGATTCCGGCGACGAGGATGATAGTCAGCGGGACGAAGATCAGACCGGCGGACGCGGCGAAGACAAGCAACGGCAGGCAAACACCCGTGAGGTACTGGCTGGACTCATGGACCCGCGAGAGCCAGAAGATTCCAGCCGGTGCGAGCACCGCTCCAATCGTCATCGGCAACCGGGGACCTATCCGCGAGACCAGCCTGGTGCAGATGCCGGCGACCACGATGAACCCGCCGACAAATGGCAGGTAAGCCAGCCCGCCGCGAAGCGCGCTGTACCCCCAGACGACCTGCGTGAACAGGGTCAGGAAAAAGAACATGCCGAAGAACGTCGAGGCCAGGCACAGCAGGATCAGGTAAACGCCAGCGCGGTTTCGGTCCGCGAAGATCCACAGTGGCAGCAGCGGCTGCCCGGAACGTGCTTCGACGACAACGAACAGACCCAGTGCGACAGCAGCACCTGCCAATGCGGCGACCGTCGCAGCGTCGCCCCAGTGCGAGACACCATCCGGCCCGGTTGCCCCGCGGGTCAGGCCGTAGATGAGCAGGGCGAATCCGGCCGTCCCGGTGACTGCTCCCGGCAGGTCCCAACGGCGGGCATGGCGCTGCGATTCGGGCAGCGCGAAGCGAGCGCCAAACGCCAGCAGCAGGCCGATGGGGACATTGACGAAGAACACCCATCGCCACGACGCGTACGTCGTGAGTAGCCCGCCCGCGATCAGGCCGACTCCGCCGCCCATGCCGGTCATGGCCGCGTAGACGCCCAGTGCCCTCGCGCGGGGCTTGCCCTCAGGAAAGGTGACCGCAATCAGTGAAAGTGCGGCGGGAGCTGCAAAGGCCGCGCCCACGCCTTGCAAGACCCTGGCCGCAATCAGCAGCCATGAGGTGCTGGCCAAGCCGCCGGCCAGCGACGCAAGGGTGAACAGGACGATCCCCGCAGTCAGCATGCGGCGGCGGCCGAGTACATCGCCCGCACGGCCGCCGAGCAAGAGGAGCCCGCCAAAGGTAACGGCATATCCGGTGACCACCCACTCCAGGCCGGTGCCTGAGAAGTGCAGGGCGTGCTGGATGTGTGGCAGGGCCGTGTTCACGATGAGCTCGTCGAGCACCAGCATCAACTGAGTCATTGAGATGACTGCCAGCGCGACTCCAAGGCGTCGCGCCGGTGGTGACGCCTTGCTGACGCCAGGGCCCGATCGTCCGATGTCAGTGGTCTGGGCAGTCATTACGAATATCCTTTCCAGCGCCCTGGACCGGCCCCTCTGGCGATGCAGAAGGCGGCCGTGAGAAAACGTTGACGAGGTTTCCGTCGGGGTCCCTGAACACCATGGAGCGGTTTCCCCATAGCTGCGTCGTGGGCGGCATCACCCACTCGACGCCGAACGCCGAAACTCGGCGGTATTCCGCGTCCACGTCGGTGACCTCGAAGTCGAGCACGAGCGCGCCGCGCGGCTTGTCGGACCGTTCAGCATCGTCCTCGCGATACTCCGTGAACCGACGCCTGGAGAAGCCGATCGCGGCCGGACCAGCCGGAACTTCGACGTAGTACTCGTTGAGCGGCACGTGCGCGGCGAGGAGCCGGGAGTAGAACGCGGCGAGCGCCTCGACATCGTCGGTGACGAGCCGCGCTTGAACCAGGCGCACCTCAGACTCCTGCCGGGAGATCGATCGCGGTATCGGCGTAATTGAGGAAGTAGGAGGTGAAGACCGTGAGGCCCAAGTAGGCGAATGCTTCGGCGAGTTGCCCGTCAGTCCAGCCGCATGCAGTCGCGGCATTCCAGGTCATATCGCGCACGCGCCCGTGGTTCCCCGCTGCCTCCCGCACCAGCGCGACCAGCGCGTCCGTCGCCGGCTCTCCTACTGTTCCGCCAGCACGCAGCGCCCGCACCTGATCGGGGCCCCAGCCTGCGCGCAGCGCCAGCATCGAGATCACGGCCAGCGCATACTCGCTTTGATCAGCCGCGGCGGACGCCAGCATGAGAGCGGCGCGCACCGGCTGATCCAGGGTGCCGAGGCTGGCCGTGGCTCTGCGCAGTCCGACATACGCCTCGAGCACTGCTGGTGCGTGGGCCATCTGTGCATGCATGTTGAGAAGGCGCCCGGTCGGCGAAAACTGGACCATCTCCTCGAGCAACGGCCGCGAGGCGGCGGGCGCGTCGGTCAGGTTGTGGCAAGGAATCCGTGTCATCGGCTTCTCCTGAGTCATCGGGCTGGCGAACCCGGCGTACCGGGCCTGGTCATCGGCAAAGGACGGCGCAGGAAGCGGGAATGTGACAAGACGAGCCAGGCGCGGCTGTCGGACCTTGCCCGAGTCTGCGGCGATGTCACATTCCGCCGGGCTGCGCCGTCCGACCATGCGGAAGACTTATATCGGCGTCTCTGGAAGGACGTGGCATGCACTCCGCCCGCATGGACGCGAAGATCGTCGACGCATACCGGCAGCACCGCCCGTACCTGGTCGACCTGGCGTTCCGGATGCTCGGGGACATCGGTGCGGCCGAGGACATCGTCCAGGACGCGTACACCAAGCTTCTCGCCGCCGACATCGGCGAGATAACCGATGAGCGCGGCTGGCTGATCGTAGTGACCAGCCGGCTGTGCCTGGACCGCATCCGGTCGGTACTCTCACGCCGTGAAAGCACTCACGATGCCGCCAGCATCGAGTTCGCCGCGCCGTCCGTTGGACATCAGCTGGCCGATCCCGCCGACCGCGTCACCTTCGATGACGGCGTGCGGCTCGCACTATTGGTCGTGCTGCAGCGGCTCAGCCCCGCTGAGCGGGTTGTATTCGTCTTGCACGACATCTTCCAGATGCCCTTCGGCACCGTGGCGCAGACCGTTGGCCGGACGGCTCAGGCCTGCCGCCAGCTTGCGAGCCGCGCCAGGCAGAAGGTCGCCGCAGCCGAGGGAGAGACGCGGTTCGAAGTTCCGTCGGCCGAGCACCGCCTGGTGACCGACCGATTTATCGCCGCATGCGCACGCGGCGACTTCGACGGGCTGCTCGCCGTGCTGGCCCCCGATGCCTGGGGTGACGTGGACTACGGGCCGATGGCCGCCCGGCCGCACGTGGTGGTCACCGGCGCCGAGCGAGTCGCAAGGCACCTGCTGCATTTCTGGGGTGAGGGAGCGACTCTGGTCACAACGCCTGCCGGCGGTCAGCCAGCAGCACTTGGTTTTGTCGACCGTAACCTGGCCGGAGTTCTCGCCTTCACTATGCGCGAAGGACGAATCGAGACGGTCCACGTCATCACCGATCCAGCCAAGCTGAACTTCCTCTCCGCCCAGCTGGCCGAAATCTCCTGACCGACGTCGAATCTCCACCCGCGGTGCCGCTGACCTGCGTGGTGTCACCATTAACGAGCGAGTCTCGTCCTAACCGGTGCGACAGGCGGTAACCCCACGCACGGTCACCCTTGGTGGCCAGAGAGAGGCGAGCATGCTAAGTCTCAAGATCATCATCGGCAGCACGCGGCCCGGACGCAATGCAGACCGGATCATCCCGTGGATCATCGGGAAGGCGGGCGAACACGGCGCCTTCGACCTCGACGTATTGGATCTCAGGGAATGGGAATTGCCCATGTTCGGCGAGACGCTTGCGACTGTGGGAGATCCCCGGAATCCAACGTTCTCCGCGCCTGTGGTCAAGCGATGGAACACGGCCATCGCTGAGGGTGACGCCTACCTGTTCATCACGCCGGAGTACAACCACGGGATCCCGGCCGTGCTGAAGAACGCAATCGACAGTGTCTTCGCCTCCTTCGCGTTCCGCGGCAAGCCTGCGGCCTACGTCGCATACAGCGGCGGCATCGGCGGCGGGATCCGGTCGGTCGAGCACTTGGCGCAGGTATGCATTGAAGCCGAGATGGTTCCGCTACGGAGCAGCGTGGTCATCCCGTTTGTCGAGGAGGCTTTCGGCCCAGATGGTCAGCCGATCGACCCGTTCACGGGAGCTGCCGCCAAGATCCTCCTCGACGACCTGGCCTGGTGGGCGACGGCGCTCCAGCGCGCCAGAAGCGCAGGCACCCTACCGCCAGCGGCGTTCCGGCTGATGGCCGCGAAGGAAGGACAAGGAAAGTGACATTCGCGACTGACCGCACAAGAGCCTTTCGGCCCGTCGCGCCCGCGCCATTCGTGCGGACGGTGATCCGCCCGATGACCAAGGTTCTCAACCCGCTAATCGTCAAGTTCGCAGGCCGGCGACACTTCCCGATGGCTGCTCAGATCCAGCACATCGGCAGGCGCTCAGGCAAGCTGTACGTGACGCCGGCGACGGCCCACGTGCACGGCGACCGGATCGTGATCGCCCTGACTTTCGGCAATCAATCCGACTGGGCACGGAACGTTCGGGCGGCCGGCGGCTGCATGGTCCGGCTCAACGGCCGCAGCTACCAGGGCACGCACCCGCAGTTCCTGGACAGGGAGGAAGCGCAGCCCGTACTGAAGGCAGCCTTCAGTCGGTCGCTGCGGGCGGGCACTCGCTTGCTCGGAGTCCGCCAGTTCCTTGTCCTGCAGGTGGTGCCGGATTAATCGTGGCTCCGCTCAGCCGACCGTGATCGCGTCCAAGCGCTCCTTCAAGAACGCTGCCGCGACCACCGGCGGATAGTCATTCGGCTTCCCGATCGGCGGCCGCAGTGCTTCCACAACCGTGTCGTGGTCGGCCTCGTAAAAGTAGACCAACGAGACCAGGTCTTCATCTGGTGCATCAGCCTGCGGCGGCAGGACGCGATGCCGGTTGGACTTCCACCGGTCGCCGCTCCAGCGGGCGAGCAGGTCACCGGTATTAATCGTGAACGCACTCGGCACCCAAGGAGCATTCGCCCAGCCGTCCTCCTCGGTCCAGACCTGAAGCCCGCCGCGCCCTGGCTCTCTGTCGAGAATGGTGACTGTGCCGAAGTCAGTGTGCGGCCCAATCCTGAATTGGCCCGGTTCAGGCTCGCCTGCCACAGCAACCGGTGGATACCAGTTGATGTTCATCGTGTGCGTGGCATGCCCGGTGTGCCTGGTGAAGAAGTCGCGCTCCAACCCGAGTGCCGCGGCACACAGGACAAGCAACTCGTCGGCTAGCTCGCGCATGCGCGCCAGGTAGTCCACGACCGCTGGCCTGAGGCCGGTGACCTCAGCCGGGTAGACGTTTGGCTGGAACCAGTACCCATCGACGTCGGGGTCGCCCGTTGGCTGGTCCGCTCCCACGGCGAATGACTCTTTCAGATCCGGCGGTGTCTCGGTCCCCTCGGCATACGCGTTCGCTTCAACTCCAGGTGGCAGCCAGCCACGGCCCGCCACCGTGACGGCGTACCGCTGCTTGACCTCGCGAGGCAGCGCGAAGAAGGCTCTCGCCTCCGCGCGTACGCGCGCTCGGAGCTCGTCGGCCACACCGTGCCCTGTGATCAGGAAAAACCCCACATTCCGCAGCGCTGCATCCACATCGGCCGCAACGGAGGCCTGAGCCTTCTCATCTCCGCTCAGCCAGGGAACGAGGTCGATGACAGGTACCGACGAAGGCATGTAGGGCTCCGAGTTCTCGCTAAGCGGTCGCCTATGCTCATTCAGTACAGCAGGGCCGCGCGGACGATGTCGAGCCAGCGCTAGCGGTCCTGTGCCTGCAACGGTCGCATGGTTGCCATGCGAGCAGTGTTCACGTGTTCTCCACTGATTCTGCGTTTGGTCCAGGCACCACGCCGTTAGCTTTCCTGCACAGCCACGACCGAACCGGAGGCGCGGGCGTCCCGCGCGGGCAAGGGGCGGGAACATCATGGTCATGGCCGCTGGTGTACTCGCCTGGGCGGTCGGGCTATGTTTCGGCCTGCCTGCGTCTTTGGGATCTGGCATGCCCTTGCTCGTCGCGTTGCTGCTGGCGTGCGCCGCAGAGCTCCTCGCCGGACGGCTGCTGTGGAACCGCCTTCGCTCAGGCGCGATCTTTGCGCTCGCGCTGCTGCCGGTCCAGGTCGCGTTCTGGATCGGGTTTGCGCTGCCGGCGGGACCTGCCGCCGGGCTGGCGAGGACCGTGC